>JAKDMF010000017.1 GCA_030452455.1 bacterium
GTTGATTGTCGGCACTATAGATCCGGTAGTAGTGTGGATAGTCAATTGTTTCTTCTATTATGCAGGTTTATTAATCTATTGACTATTTTGCTATAAATTGTATGATTAAGTAACTATGAGTGAATTTTTACCGAGCTACGAAACAGCCGACAACGAAAAGTCTTCTACTATCGAGCTCACAGGCGGCCAGTCATTTGAAATGTCACCCCATAACACCGGCCTATTCGAATTCAGTGGCGAAGCCGCCAGCCGCAACCATGTCTTCTTTTTTGCTTCGACCGACGAGGGCAACCTGGAGTCAGTTTATCTTTTTCAGACGCTTGATCCTGAGAATTACGATGATATCCGCCAAAAAATCATGGCTAATACCGACTATGAAATCACCCTAGCCACGGAAGTCGATCCATGCGAAGAGCGCGCTTATCAGCAGCAAGTTGACTTGCGCGTCGAGACCTGGCGCCGAGACATGCCAGATACCGCGACTGATTTTTTGATTACAACAGCGCGGTAGACACAAGGCCACCGCACCGCTATAAACTAGCCTAAGTAAGTGCTAATTTTTTATTTCGATACCACCAAGCACTACACTGCCGACGATAGTTAGCACTGGCGAACTTTTGGATGTGTCTTGATCAGTTTGATTTTCGCTGCCACCAAGTATGGCCGACGTTTTGTTTTGGATCACGACATTGCGCGGCACAACCAGTTCGATACCGCCCATAATAACAGAAACATTAACAGTGGCGGATTGCTTGATAGTCGCTCGGCGCAGATCAAGTTTGGCGCCGCCCATAATAGCCGTTACATTAGTCGATTTGAAGTCTTCACTGGCACTTCGCTGGTCAGCTCCACCGAGTATAGCCGATACGTCACCTTGGCTATCTTTATTAATCTTAGATTTATCACCCGACCGATTCGTAACTATAGATAGTCCGATAACCACCAACACTAGAGGCCATATCACCTGCCAAGGTTCAACATCTATATAGTCTAGGGCGTCTAGCTGCATCAACAGACCAAAACCGGCTACCACAATAGCCCAAATATAGTTTTTGGTATCATTTATCAGTATCAGCACCGCGCCTAGTATTATCAGCAGCGGCCACCACTGCTCAAAAGTATCCTGTAGGTCTAGGACATTAATATTATTTGCAAAAACAGCCGCGCCAAATAGAACTATGACGCCGCCTAATATGTATCGTGATATATTTTTATTCATGTAGTTAGTTTAGCATATGAGCCCGATGATGCTTTTGTTTATATAATATCAGCTTGCCTCAAGCCCGCTCGAAACGTAATATAGTCCAAAGACTTAAGGCTGGAGGGATTGCGGCATGTCACTGGAGAAACGAACACTCGAAAACGGTTTAACTGTCTACAACGATAAGATAACTGGCGCTAGGACTAATAACGTGCTGATGTACGTGCCCTACGGCAGCGTCGATGAAAAGCCGGGTGATGAAGGTGTGGCCCACGTTTTTGAACACTGCGTCCACCTCGAGACTGATGAGTTCAAGGACCGCGTCGCACTCAAGCAATACGCCGATACAAATGGCATGGTCACAAATGCCAGCACCAACTTCACCCGGACCGATTACTACGCCAATGGCCTGGAGCTGGAGCCAAGTATGGTTCACCTCAGCCAGATATTGCAGCATACACACTTCCCCGAAGAAGCTGTTGAACACGAACTCAAAGCTGTTCGTCGGGAGATGAAAACCCGACTCGACAGTCCTAACGAAGCCCATTTTTTAAGCGCTATGAACGCTATGTATGGATTGCCGTATGGCCGAAGTATCGGCGGCTACAACGACAGGATAGATTTTGGCGTCGACACACTGCGTGAGCTGCACAGTCGCTACTACAAGCTCGGTCGCATGTCGCTGATCGTAGCTGGCAAGGCTAGCCTGGACGAAGTCGCTGAAATGGCTAACCGCTACTTCACGGCAGATACCGATCCAACCTTTGTCGACCACCCAGAGCTGCCACGGACGCTGGGCGAACATCACCTAACTGGCATGGTGCGTGAAGATTCGTCAAACGCGCTAGTATCGGTCGCTCACCCGATGACGCCAGAGTTTATCGAGCGAAAAAACGCTAACCTCATCGCCTACGGCATGGCTCAGCGAGCTATGAGCCAGGCTGCATTCCAGTCACTCCGCTACGAACACGGTATTTCATATAACGGTGACATCAGTATCGATAGCGTTCACCCCAATGCTGTATTGCTTGGTGGTGACGTCACGACCGACGGCGAAAATGTCGGCCAAGCTGTCGAGATATTTGATAATATATTCAGTCGACCCGGTTCAAGCTACAGCGATGAAGTCCTCGAAGGCAATATAGCTGCCTATAAATATTCCTACAATGCCAACTACAACTCAAACCCGACTCGGCTCGGCCGAATAGAAGCCGCCCTAGAAGAAAGCCGCGAGCCAACCGATATCAGTCAGCTACTGCGAAAAGTTGGCAAAATCAGCGTCGCCGAAGTCCGGACCGCAATCGATGAAATGACTGAATACGCCTCCAACAATCCTCGCTACATCCATGTCACCGGCAAGCGCAGCGCGATTGGTGATGTCGAACGCATTGTCGAGCAACACGAAATAGCCTAGACCGAACAAATTCGGCATATCGAACCTAGAACTGTATGCTAGATGTATGAGTCTAAATACTGCCGAAGAATATTTAGTACAGGCCGACCCTTTACTCGGTGCGGTCATAACTACAAACGGTCACTTGCCGGCGCGACAAAAGCGGGCTAACTACGAAGCACTAGTGCGCTCAATCATATCGCAACAAATTTCAGTCAAAGCCGCTGCCAAGATATTCGCGCGCTACCTAGAGGCCACAAACTTGCAGCCAGAGCGAGCACTCGAACTACACGATGAAGCACTTGCTGAAGTCGGCTTGTCGGGCCAGAAGCGTCGCTACTTACACGACCTAGCGCTTCATTTTGTCGAAAACCCAGCCGTGTTTGATCACCTAGAAAACTTAAACGATGATGAAGTCGTCACGGAACTAACCAGGGTAAAAGGTATCGGCGTCTGGACAGCCCAGATGTTTTTGATGATGACATTGCAGCGACCAGATGTTTTCGCTCCCGGCGATCGTGGCCTGCAGCTGGCTGTTATGAATATCTACGGACTAGTCGCTACTCCGTCTGAAAAAGACCTGCTCGAGATTGCCGAAAAATGGCGACCACATCGCTCAACCGCTAGCCTTCATTTGTGGCATTCACTAAATAATATGCCTTGAATTAGTCGAGCTGAGCCATGATGGCATCAACATTGACGGTAAAATGCTGCCGGTCGTAGTCGACCAGGCCAGCCTTGCGTAATTTGCTCAGCTCGAGTGAAGTTGTTTCACGAGTTGTGCCGATTGTTGCAGCCAGCTCTTGATGAGTTATCCGAAAACCCTCTTGATATAGATCAACCTGACCATCAGCGCTGAATCGATTGGCTAGATAGCACAGAGTTCGCATCAGCCGTTCGCGGATACTAGTAGCCTCCATGGCGGTCAGCTGGCGCATCAAGTCATCATAGTGCTCCGACATGCCGCGAGCTATGTTTGTCATCAGCGATGGGCTGTCATGAGCGTCTTTTAGAAAAGTTAGTTTGTCGATCTGATAATATTCACCGTCCGTTATGGCTATATAGAAAAATCGACTCGTCGCCTGTCTAGCAAATAGCTGCTCGGTCGGGATAATATCGTAGCGACCAGCAATCCACAGTATCGACTCCCTACCAGCGTCGCTGATAGAAACGACTTTGACGTAACCCTGGCGGACTGCGATAAGATCGGTCAGCGGATCGCCACTCGCCAGTAGCACTTCACCGCGCTTGAAGGCCTTAATCGGGAACTTTCTGATATATTCAACACTGTCCATTGTCCCTGTAGTATAGCTTATTTGTAATATTTCTTACATACATTTACTGAAATCGGCTCTAAAATTAGTAATATCATTAAGCAAGAGGAGTTATTAATGAGTTATAAGTTCATACCAACAAAAGTACACGGAGCCCTCGACTATATTGTCGCTATCGCTCTGATTTTCGCACCAATGATTTTTGGTTTCCAGGACGTTGGCGGAGCGGCAGTTATCATCCCGATCGTTTTGGGTGTCGCACTGTTTGCCTATAGTTTGTTTACAAACTACGAATGGGGACTTATCAAAGTTCTGGGCATGCCATATCACCTAGTTATAGATGTTTTGGCCTCAATATTTCTTGCGCTGTCGCCTTTCCTATTTGGCTTCGCCGATAAGGACCTAAACGTCTGGCTACCACACGTTGCGGTCGGTATTACCGTTATCCTAGTGGTAATATTTTCAAAGACACAGCCATCAGCTGTCGCCGCTGAATAAACCGCCCCCTCACTTATGTAAATAGCCGAGAAGTTTCCTTCTCGGCTATTTTTGGTTCAATCGTAAAAATATAAGTGCCAGTCGTGGTATATTTCAAGTATGGACTCTGCATCATTTCAGTTTGGTATTATATGTGACTGTCAGTATACAGACGCCGACTCAGACACGTCCGCAGGTGGCGTCCGCCAGCTGAGCTACGGCACTCAAGGTAAATCCGTCACAGTGCCGCGCGACAGACAATATCGACTGTCGCTTGATAAACTAAATCGGGCAATTGATAAATTTAACAGCGAAAAAGTTGATTTTATCTTTCATTTAGGTGACCTGGCTGACAATTCACTCCAAGATTATCAGCCGGTCAATAAACGCCTCGATGAGGCCGCAATGCCGGTTTATCAAGTTATCGGCAACCGCGACTACCTAGCTTGCGGCCACGATCCAAAAACTGTCTGCCGCCAGCTCGGGCTCGACGAACCTTATTATAGTTTGACCTACCACAATACTCGATTTATCGTCCTCGATAGCAACGAGCTCGGTGTAATAAACACCAAGCCCGGCACCAAGCAGCGTCGCCAGGCGCAGGACTATATTGAAACCCTGCGACGCAAAGAAGTAATCTATGCTCACCTGTCGAACGGTGGCCTCGGCCAAAATCAATACGACTGGTTAAAAAATCAACTCGATAGCGCCACAGCCGCCCACCAATCAATTATCGTGCTATCGCATCACCCGCTCTACCCACTCGACATTCACAACATGCTCAATACCGACAAGATACTAGAGCTCCTGGCGGGCTATAAAATAACGGCTTTTTTAAATGGCCACAATCATGCTGGAAATTACGGCCTTAAAAACCAGACACCGTATATTACATTTCCGGGGCTTGTCGAGGGTACAAGTGAGGCTCATTCCATCGCTAGAATCGATGGTAATTCAGTCAATATCACCGGCTACGGCAGACACGCCAACTACTCGTTTGAACTCAAGACTAACTAGTCCTCTTCGCCCTCAATCGATATATGCGGCAGGCGCTTGTCGAGCCACTTTGGCAACCACCAGGCCGCTTTGCCAAGTAGTGTCATGACAGCCGGCACGATTGTCATGCGGACGATAAAGGCATCGACGAAGATACCGACCGCTAGTCCAAAGCCGATAGCTTGAATGGTCGAGTCGGCGTTTGATATAAAGCCAGCGAAGACGGCCACCATGATGACACCAGCGGCGGTGACGACTTTGCTACCGAGACCAAAGCCGCCAACGATCGCCTTTTTGGCATTTTTGGTGCGGTGGTACTCCTCGTGCATGCTCGACACTAGGAAGAACTCATAGTCCATAGCTAGACCGAACAAGACGCCGATACTGATGATCGGTATGAAACTGACGATCGGTCCCGGCGCATCTGATATGCCGAACCAACCCCACTGGAAGACGGCCACTAGGGCGCCAAACATGGCAAAGACTGACAGCAAGAAGCCGAGTGTCGCTTTGATCGGTACTAGGATTGAGCGGAAGGCGACGATTAGCAGGACAAGCGACAAGCCGACTACAACCATTAGGTAGACTGGCAGTGCCTGGGCTAGCTTTTCGTTGACGTCCATCTGCAGGGCGGCTGAACCGGTAATACCGAGTGATATATTATCACCAAGTTTGTTTTGGGTGCTTGGATCACGTAGGTTGTTGACCAGGTCATGGGTCGCTTCACTCGATGGGCTCGTCGTCGGAATAACCTGGATGATACCCTGGCGGCCACTATCGGTCACCTGGGCTGGTAGGGCGGTTTTGACGCCATCGATATCAGCTATTTTTTCCGATATTTTGTTGAGCTGATAGACTTCGGTGTACTGCTGGATCTGTTTCTCAACTTCAACCTGAGCAGCTTGTTGCTGCTGGCGACCGTCGGCCTGAGCTTTGGCGATCTGTTGTTGCAAAGCTTGGCCCTCAGCTGGAGTTGTGACCTGAGCGGCCTGTTGGCGGAACTTAGCTTCTTGGGCGGCGCGCTGCTTGGCAACTTCTTTTTGGTACTCGCCTTCGATATTGTCGCGAATCTTTTGCTTATCTTGTTGGCTAACCTGCGGTACGTTTTCAGCTACAACTAGTAGCGGACCGTTGAAGCCATCACCAAAGCCCTGGGCTAGTAGATCGTAGGCTTTGCGCTCGGTGGACTGAGTTGAGGCAAATTCATCTGTCGGCAAGCCAAGTGTCAGTGACCGAGCTGGCAAGGATATCGCTCCGACGACGATGACAGCTGCGACTAGCACGATGACTGGATGCTTGGTTAGTTTTTCGCCCCAGCGATACCAAAATGTATTATGGCTAACGTGCTGCTCGGCTTGTGGACCTTTTGCCTGGGCTGCCTCAATCGCCCGGCGGGTTTTACCAGCAAATATTCTAGTTCGGACCATACCAAGCAAGGCCGGAATGAATGTCACGGCAATAATAGCGGCCAGAGCGACAGTTGAGGCGCCAGCTAGACCCATGGTGGTCATAAATGGTATGCCAACCACGGTCAGTGCCGACAAGGCAATCACGACAGTGGCGGCCGCAAACAGTACGGCATTACCAGCCGTCGCAATCGCTTTGGCGGCGGCCTCACTGTAGCCATAGCCAGCCAGCAAATAGTGTTTGTATTTACTGATAATAAATAGCGAGTAGTCAATCCCGACGGCTAGCCCGAGCATGATACCGAGAACCGGTGTTGTCGAGGTGATGTCGACCACCTGGCTCAGGCCAAACAAACCAGCTGTACCAGCGCCGATAGTCATCAAGGCGATGATGATCGGTAGACCAGCGGCCACGAGGGCACCGAGCGTGACGACCAAGACACCGAGAGCGATAACGACACCGACGATTTCGCCGACACCAATAATCTCACCTGGCACTTGGTTAATGGCGTCGCCACCAATTTCAATCTGCAAGCTCGAGCTGCGATGATCGGCAACGGCTCTAGCGATACTCTCAGTTGTGTCCTCGCTAACTTCGCCCATGCCATGATCAAGCTGGACCTGGGAGTAGGCAATTTTTTTATCGCTCGAGAGTGCAGTTGGATTATCAAACGGGCTAACTACCTGCGCCACACCATCTATCTTGGCAATAGATTTGTTTAGATCATTAATGGTCTTTTTGTGGCTATCAAGTGTTCCCTTTTGGCTGTGTAGAACTATACGAGCCGAGCCTTCGCCAGCATCAGGAAATAGTTCATCAAACCGCTCCAGTGACTGCTGCGCTTCGGTACCAGGTATCGATATAGCATTCGACATTGGCTTATACTGCGTAGCGGCCAGGCCACCAAGACCAGCTAGCAGGACGAGCCAGATGATTAGGACGCGCCACTTATGTTGGTACGAGTAATGTCCTAATTTATGTAAAAATTTACCCACTAAAACTCCTTTTTAATTAAACAGATTAAATAATTTCGCTTTCGATAGCGCTGACATGGCTACTGAGCTGCTTCATAGCGCCGAGGCTTGGCTTGAGCCGCGGACTATAATACATCCGGACACCGCGCTTTTGCTCACTGAGCAGGCCGGCTTGCTTCAGTACTTTGATATGGTGTGACACGGCCGGACGCGACAATGTCATCATGGCAGTTAGCTCGCCAACAGTGATATTGGGCGACTCGCTGAGATGGAATAAGACCTCTTGGCGCTGTTTATCGCCGAGGGCCCGAAAGACCAGGTAGTTAGCCTGGAGCAAATCACGAATTGCTTGATAGTCACTTGTCATACTCTATTTACTATATTTGATTGGTTTAAAAAAATCAACCAATGTTGCGGTATCTTTTTGCTAATTTTTATCAGTAGTCACAGCTGGATCGATGGCGTATTGACGAGTTCGCCAGGCCTTGTAGGCAAAATAGGCCAGCGTAACTAGACCGCAACTCAGCCCAAGTACGACACCAAAGTCGATAATCCCCCGCCACGGCTGCGGCAGCAAACGAATGATTAGGATTAAGCCAACAATACCAGCCGTCAGTGAATAGATGACGATTAGTTTGCGCCGGGTTGTCTGGTAGTAGCCGAAGCAAAATATCGGTGCGAATATAATATGGTGCCAGCGACCGTGACGAGCGATATACTGCGCCCGAGCGACCGAGCGCGGCGAAAACGACCGGGCAAAGCCCTTGATCCCCTCGGCATAAAACATATAGGCGCCCCAAGTGATCAACACCAGTAACTGCCAAACAGTTAACTCGTAACCGAGCGAGTCGAAGGCATAAAAAGATAATCTATATAGGGCGTAGCCGACGATTGTCATAGTTCCAGCCACGCCCCATATGGCACCGATTTTACGTAATACAACTACCGCACCGCCACCCGTAAGAGATTTATTCATATCTGCTAATTATAGCAGAGACCAGTCACCGCTGGCGGGCCTTTGGTAAGTCTTGCGGCTATTTAGCTGGTGACTGGAGATTCTTCTTTGACTCCGGTCACAATGCCGTCTTCTATAGAAAGGTTAAGCCGGCCCGGGATGAGGTCCATCGTCACGATCATACTGCTACCGTCTCGCCGTACAACTCGGACTGGTCGATTGTCGGCCGCCGCCACCGCGCGCGCCTCCGCCTCAGTCATATTCAAGAACTGCTCACCATATTCGCTATTAGAGTTTATTTCTTTATCATCAGGCAACTCTTCGAGGCTCTGATGGTTGTTGGGCATATTTTCCATAGACTTATTCAGCCAGGTTCTTTTTGGCGTTTGGCGCCTCTTCTTCAACCGCCGTCACTGTACCGTCTTCAATCGTGAAGTTCAGACGGCCCTGGCGAAGATCCATCGTCACGATCAGGCTTTTGCCATCACGCTCCACAACTCGGGCAGCGTGCTTATCAGTTTTGGCCTTTTCGAGAGCGTCTTTTTCAGACATGCCTAAATACTGCTTGCTATACTCGCTATTGGCGGCACTCTCGCCATAGGAGCCTTGAGTATCCTCAAAAGTTTTATCTTTAACTTCGCACTTATCTACAGTTCCCTCAGTAACAGTACCACCAGCATCTTTACACTCGACAAAATTACTAGCATCGGCCTGCTTTTTGTTGATCGACAACGCCGCTACTGCCAGAGCGATCAATACAATAATCCCGATAGCAAAAAATATATTGCGTGGCGTCATCCAGCGCCTCTTACCGTTCAGTTGGGTGTTTTGGCTCATTACAAATCCTCTCCTTACAGTTAGTCCTACTAACCCACTATACATGGACCGGTCTAAATTAAAACTCAGCTATCGGTAAATAGTTGTATTCGCAACATCAAATAGATTAGTTGGCGTTACTGAGCCACAAATTTCAGTGAGACCGAATTGACACAGTGGCGAACGTTTTTATCAGTTAGATATTCACCTTCAAAAACATGTCCGAGATGGCCGCCACAATTTGCGCAAGTTATTTCTGTCCGCTGGCCGTCACTATCGAGAGTCCGCGTCACGGCACCATCAATTTCATCGTCAAAACTTGGCCAGCCGCAATGGGCATCAAATTTATCGCCTGATTCATAGAGCGGTGCGTCGCACTGCCGACAGACAAACTGACCGTCGCGGTGTTCCTCGAGCAAATCACCAGTAAATGGGGCTTCGGTGCCCTTGTCGATAATAATTCTTTTTTCGTCGTCAGTTAGCTTGTTCATACTACTATTTTAGCATGTCGTCTACAGACTGAGGTCAGCGTTGACGGCGTCACCGACCATGTGCATGTAGCTATCATTAGCTGCCCGACATTTGTCGATAAATTCATGGCGCGGTATCCACTCATACGACGAGTGTTCCCAGCTCATTATAATGTCTGGTCGGTTACCGACTCGGATACCAAACAGGGCGTACTTCGACTCGTGGTCGGAGTAGTCGGTGCTACTAAAAATTTCGCGGGCGGCCGCCGCGTCAAGCGTTACGCCAGCTTCTTCCTGAGCTTCGCGCAGCATTGTCTCAAATTCGGTCTCGTCGTCTTCCTGGGTGCCGCCTGGTAGGTCGGGATCGGTGCCGAACATTGGATGATCGCTGCGGTACATCAATAGATATTGATCATCTTGATCAACAATCATGACTTTGGCGACAGTTTTTTCGTTTTCACTCATCTTCGATAATTTATTATATACTAAATAGGTAAGTTATGCAACAAGCTGTTTAGTATTTATCCGACTAGTTCAGCCAGCTTGCGGGCGGTGTTAATGTTACGAATCGTCACCTGTGCATATAGTTTAGTGCCGACAAGTTTTTGCAGGCTGCCCCGGCCTTGATTGGCCCGACTAATGCTAGTGACAACCGCCCCGTCAACATAATTCATGATTTCAATCTCGGGTTTATAACCAAGCTTGGTAGTAATATCGGCCGTGTTTATATCGTCGAACAAATAAATAACGTCTGACTTACTGCCGGACGTGTCGTTGGTCCAATCGTCCGGAATAGCTGACGCGATGGCCTGAACTTTATCACCTGGTAAAACTAGTGTCGGTATAGGAAATTTAAACTGCGCCTCTAGGGCGGCTTGAACAGTGCTTGAGCTGATAGCGCTATCGCTCGTAAAGACAGCGTTGCCAGAATTTAGATAAACAACGACGTCGCGAAGGCCTAAACTCTCCAGCACTTGCTGAAATGCCTGCTTTGGCAGGCGGTGATTACCGCCAACGTTAACACCCCGGAGTAGTGCAACGTATCTCATGGAACTACCTGGTTTTTTTGTCATCTTTTCGGTCACTACTAGCGGCCTTAGTTGGCTTTGGTGTGATATTTTTCTGGCGCTTGGGAGCGATATATTTTCGGTAGGCGATGTAGCCTAGGACACCCAGACCGACGACGCCTAGTATGATAGTCACAACTGAGCTGGCGCTATCGATGCCATTGATAATTTGCTCGGCAGCAGCAATGCCGGTATAGCCGATGTATAGATATATAAAGTCACGGACAATCGTACCGACAAATGTACTGATAGCGTATAGTTTTTTCGGCAGCGCAATCAAACCACAAATCAGCGAAATTGGTGAGCTTGGGATGATCGGCGTGGCCCGAATCAGGATTAGCGTGATGTAGTCGCGCGGTGTGCCGTGAAACCTGGCACCAACCTGCTCGACTTGCTTGTGTGTCACACCGACGTAACGGCCCAGTTTTGTCATGATCAAATTCTCGGCTTTGTCGGCGATTAGATATAGCACCATCGATCCAGCAGTTTTACCGACTGCGGCGATGACCGCGATGACAAACAAATATAGAAACGGCAATCCGTCACTAGCGACCATCGTGCCGGACAGAGTCATAACAAGCGGCGATGGAATTGGCGCAAAAACTTCCTCTAAAAACGATCCGACCAGTGCAAATAGTTCAACTGGTACCTGGAGAGCCAGTTGCTTCAGAAAATCAATTACAGCTTCAACAATATTCATTAGTCTAAGTATATACTACTTACTCGGTTTAGATATATCAGCTCTAGGGCGTTAGTATTTGCCAGCGCAACTTAATAGCTGCAGGGCTGGTGACGTGTCGACGTCGAAGTACCAACTTGCTATACTAGATATATGGATATAGAGTTTTATTTTGACCCAAGTTGCCCATTTTGCTGGGTAACAAGTCGCTGGCTACTGCAAGTTAGTGGCGAACGAGACATTAACATTGACTGGCGACCATTTAGCTTGGCCCTCAAAAATAACGAGCTGGAGCCGACTAGCGACGAGTCGGAGCACGCTGGACTTCACCGACAGTCACATCGAGTACTGCGTGTTATGATGGCTGCTAAAAACAGCGGGGCCAAACTAATCGATCTCTACACTACCTCCGGCATTAAACGGCACGTGGCTGGATTTGAACTGGACGACGAGCACATCTCAGAAATGCTTGAGGAAAATAATCACTCATTAGATATCGCCGAAGCCGCCGATGACATAAGTCATGATGATGAGCTTAAACAACACATCAGCAGTGCAACTGACGTAGCCGGTAATGATATCGGTGTACCAACTATTATTTTCAAAAATGAAAATGGCGACAAGCAAGGTTTCTTCGGTCCTGTGCTGCAGGAATTACCTGGCAAAGACGAGGCGCTAGACCTCTGGGACGGACTCAGCAAGCTGGCTACAACTAGTAGCTTCTATGAACTCAAACGTTCACGTCCAGGCGGTGGACCAGACACGGCTAGTACCGCTAAGTGCTAGTCCGCACAGTCAGATATAGGCTACTGGACATAGCAAAAGCGATACAAAATTTACTTGTATCGCTTATTTTTTGCTAGTTCGAAACGTTATTGTTCTTCGCTAGTTCGGACTGTCAGGCTAATTGTTGTATCACCACCATCTTTGTCGTTGGTTGAGCCAATAATCGCTGTCATGTTCTTAGACTTGTTACTATAAGAGGCCATGCTAGTACCGCTCGAGTTAGTTGAGTAGGTTCGCTTCCAACCGCCACCTGATAGTTCAGCTTTATAAAACTTCATGACCTGCGCCGCGCTGTCACGAGTCGTCAGACTCATGGTGTAGCTCGAGCTATCATCAATGTTCATGTCAGTTGCAGTTTTGATGTCAGCGTTTTTGTAGACTGGCACATCTGATTCCGGATAGCCTTCTGGGATCTCGGCGTCAGTTGTCCTAGTTGTCATCTGAGATCCATCTTCGCCCTTTATCGTAACTTCACCCTTGTCGGAATCAACCTGGGCCTTGCCGTCTGTCACAGTGTTGATAAATGACTCAGTTCCTTTTTTGATCAGGAAGGCTGAGGCGATTGAGCCAATGATGGCCAGTACTATCACTGCACCAACCACGATCAAAACAATTTTGATAACTTTTTTATTGTTAGCCGCGGCTGGTTCTGGTGCTGCACCTTTACCGGTTTTAGCCGGTGTGGTTTTAGTAGTTCGCTCTTCGGTATCAATTGCCATAGACTACTCCTGAACCTTTAGAATATCGAAGTTGCCGATTAGCGGTAGACGTTGCATCTTGCCGTTGACGGCATTCAAAACACCGACAATTAGTAGTATTAGTGCGCCGATCGCTACTAGTGGATATAGCAAAGCACCAAGGCCTAGCGTGAACGGAACCAGAATTGTTACCACGATCTGCGCTGCGATAACCGCAATCAATAGGAGCAGTCCTTGATTAGCATGAAAGACTGCAAACTTTTCTTTTGGAAACATAAGTAGTGGTACTAGAAATAAAATTCCTAAGTATCCGACTGCTGAAACTGTCTTGAGCTGCTGCTCATCAGGTTTATTAGATGCCTGCTCTTTTTGAGCTTTTTCATTTGTTGGTTGATTAGCCATTGCTATTACCAAAGCCTCTCCGTTAACTTAATAGGTTTCATCCACTATACCATAGATGTCAATCTGGCCGAAAAACCACTATTTAACAGATGCAGACATTACGGAGATTGTGTCCGGTATTAGATTTTTGTGGCGAACCGTCGCACAACTACTACACCAGCGACCACCGCAGCGACGGCGGCGCCGATAACCGGAATAAGGTTAACTGTTTTATTAGCTACGGCGGTGTTTGGCACGCCAGGCACCTTTGAGTCATCTGCCGGATCGCCATCGTCAGCGTTTCCATTATTGATATTAGTGGCAGTCATGTCGGCATTTGTATACCAAACGCTAGCCTGAACTAAACCATCATTCGTGTCACAACCCGCGGCGCCAGGACCGGCCTCACAACCCCAATAGTTACTGTCGGCCGCAATTGAGACGTTACTGCTATTATCAATACCTACCGTGTTGCCGGTAATGGTGTTTTTGCTGGCACTGACACTATCGTTACCTGCAGCAACATCACGGCCGTCGTACATCAAGATGCCGGACTGGCTCATGCCGGTGATGGTATTACCAGTTATCGTGACGTCATCGGTTGTACCATGTATACCTATAAACCAGATGCCGTTAAGGCTATCTTTTAGCTGGTTGTTGCTAATTGTAAGGCTAATAACTCCGTCGCGGATCATTAAGCCGTTTTCAGCTTGTTGCTGGCTAGTGTTGTTAGTAACTGTCGTATTGCTGACGTTGACTAGGCTCAGGAAAGTACCGTCGTTGGTACTGCCGTTGCCAGAAATCGTGATGTCTTTTACGTCGTCAGCTAGCTGAATAACATTAAACTGAATGGCATAGGTGCTACCGCCGGTGCCATCGTCTGTGTCGCGGAAGGTATTGTCTACGACTTTGATACCGGTTCCGTGGCTACCGTTGCCACCAACATATACGCCGTTTGTTGCACCGCCGGTGCTGTTACCAGCAAATAGGTTGTTGCTTACTACCAAGCCTGAAGTATCTGTCCCCAGCATCGACATACCATTTTGGTGAGCAGTCACGATGTTGTTGACGACCGTTAGGTTCTGACTAGTAGTGTTGTAGGCATAAATACCAACCGATTTAGCCTGGCTAT
>JAKDMF010000018.1 GCA_030452455.1 bacterium
AGGACCAAAACCTGGTGCCTTACCACTTGGCCACGTCCCACTAATTTTTAAATGCGCACGTACTATTATACCTGAAAATCACTTATATCCAAAAGAGTTACAAGCCACACATCACCGTAGGCGTAGGGTAGTCTTGTCGCTTATGCTAAAATATAGTTATGTTAAACAAAATATCCGACCGCGGGTTTACAATAGTCGAGCTAATTGTAGTGATCGTTATAATCGCCATCTTAGCTACGCTAACTGCCTTTGGCTTTTCGGCCATCAAAAATAAAGGCCTCGACAAAGAATACCAGTCCAGTGTCGTATCTATCATGACTGAACTAGAAAAGTATTATGACAAAAACGGCGAATATCCCTCAAATAACGAACTAAACCCGAGCAAAAAAATGACGTTTACTGAGTCCGACTATACGGCGATGTCCGGCATTATCACTGGCACGACTGCCAGTGACTTCGTGACATCGGATGGACACAGTTTTGCCCCGTTCTGCACTAGCGCATCAATAGCAGGCTGTGCAGCCTACTCGAGTACTAGCTGGAATAGCACCAGATCTAAACAATTTTTATATATATCAAGGTTTGATGGCCTACCGTCATACGAAATAAAAATCAGTCAGAGTCCATCATTTCCACTTGGTTGGGGCTGTGAAATAACCACATCTGCCAGCGACCCGGGTTTTGTCATTGCTTGGTACAGCAACGATGATAAGATATGGAATTTTTACAAAGGTAACCGCGGCAATATCGATATCGCCAATTACAATGGCCCGACTCAGCCCGGCCAAACCTGTAGCTTTACTTATCCATAAACTGACAGACCCCTTTATAAACAACTACTTTACAGTTAAACTAGTTTAATGAGCCGAAAAGATACTTCACCATTTGAAATCAAACTCGACGCCGTTGTCGGTGGCGGTCAAACGATCGGCACCCATCCGGATGGCCGGAAGGTTTTTGTCTGGGGCGGACTACCGGGCGAAACCGTAACAGTCCAGCCGACTAAGATTCGATCGCGCCTGATAGAAGGTCACGTAATTGCTGTCGCCGACCCAAGCCCTGAGCGAGTTGAGCCAAGCGACCCCGATAGCTATCTCTCGACTAGTCCCTGGCAAATTATGTCATTTCCGGCCGAGCAGCACTATAAATCGTGCTTGATTGAAGAGGCCTTCGAACTGCATGATATCGTCTTGCCTAATCCAATCGTGACCTACAGTGATGACAATATATACGGCTACCGCAACAAAATGGAATACAGTTTTTGGTGGGACAATGACACCGCCAAGCTAAGCCTGGCCTTCTTCAAGCGGGGTAGCCATAACAAAATAGCCGTCTCCGGCACAAGTATCGGTAGCCCGGCAATCGAGCAGGCTGCCAAAAATCTAGTCGGCGTATTGAACGCCCGCCAAGCGGCTGGCTTTGATCTCAAGACAGCCATCTTGCGCAGCACGTCCCAGGGCGATGTAGTCATGCAACTCTATGTCAAAACCACCGAGTTTGGTCATTTCAGCGACGACGAATTTAGCCAATTAGGCATCGCCGGTTTCGAACTAATTTATTCTGACCCGCGTAGCCCAGCTAGCAAAATATCGGAGCGTTTGCAGTCGCTGGGCGACACCACTTTGATGGATAAAATATTAAATGTTCCGTTTTACTACGCGGCGGAGAGTTTTTTCCAAGTTAATTTGCCGGTCTATGAAAAAGCTTTGACCGATATGGGTCAGTGGGTGCCGGCTGGCAAAAAGGTTCTCGATCTCTATAGCGGCGTCGGTTCAATCGGCCTAACCATCGGCGGCGACGACTGCACGCTGGTTGAAATTAACGAGTCAGCTGTCCGCGAAATGAAACGTAACATCAAACAACTTGGTGTCAAAGCCTCGGCTGTATTGTCGCCGAGTGAGGCTGTTGTCGACACCATAACCGGCGATGAAACTATCATCGTCGACCCTCCAAGAGCTGGCCTTCATAAAGACCTAGTCGAGTCACTGCGTGACAAAAAGCCGACCCGCATCATTTACCTCAGCTGCAACCCAGTCACTCAGGCCCGAGATGTTGCCCTGCTGTGCGCTGACGACACTTATGGCATTGCCTATCATCAGGGTTATAACTTTTTCCCACGGACCCCCCATATCGAACACCTGGTGGTTCTCGAGGCCAAGAACTAGCTAGTTCTGATTCGACGGTAAGTAAATTTGGTAGCTACCCGCCAGCCAGTCGAAGCATCGGGGTCAAAACAAAGGATTTCACCATTCTTGACTTCAGCAATCTGAATTAGGGCCGGATTGTACGGCGCCAGAGTTCGGTAGTAGCGTAAGTCGTCCGAAGATATATGCTCACGACCGGGGAAGACCTGGCGAAACTTTTCACGACCGACTTCATCGAAATAATCCGGTCGATTTTTAGGTGGCATGATCTGCTCCAGTCGCAGGCTCATCCGTGAGACAATTTTTGTTACGTCGCTCAGCAGCAAGTTAGACTGACCGGTGATGTATAGAAAAAGTTGTTTTTTGTCAGTTAAAAAAAGTGTCGCTTCGGCCGTTCGACTAACCGCAACCCGTCTAACTAAAACTTGGCTAATAGACGTCGCTACGCCAAATCCGTTTTTCAAATCTTTCTCTAACTGGGTGTCATCGTAGATGTCACTATTCATAATAACTATTATAACACTATTACCCCATAAATAGCCAGACTGGCAACTGCCTATAGCCAGATCGGGGCCAAGTCTACCGCTCGGAGGCCGACTCCTGTACAATGACTATATGAGCTTTGCGGGTCGTTACAAAAAACTTAATCAGTCACAAGCTGAGGCTGTCGACACAATTGATGGACCAGTTATGGTTGTAGCTGGTCCCGGCACCGGCAAGACCGAGCTACTCAGCATGCGCGTCGCCAACATCTTAAAGCAGACCGATACACTGCCAGAGAGTATCCTGTGCCTGACATTCACCGACAGTGGCGCCGAGGCGATGCGCGAGAGGTTGTTTGACATTATTGGCCAAGACGCCTATAAGGTAGCCGTTCACACTTTCCATAGTTTTGGCTCGGAGATAATCAACCGAAACCCAACCTATTTTTATAACGGTGCCAATTTTCGAGCGGCTGATGATATAAGTAACTACGAGTTGCTAAGCAGTATCTTCGAAGATTTGCCCGACACAGACATTCTGGCCACCAAGATGAATGGTGACTACACATACCTTAAAAGTGCTAAATTCGCCATATCCGAGCTGAAGCGAAGCGGCCTGACTAACAGCGAGTTGCGCAATATTATCAAAGCCAACGAGCACGACCTTGACCTAATTGAACCGACCCTACAGGCTATATTCGCCGCTCGAATCGGTAAGTCGACCGCCGGTGAGCTATCCGGCTGCCTCGACGACTTAGACTTCGCCGAGTCACCGCAAGCCGACGTGCCACCGCTTGGTATGGTCGTCCGGGACAGTTTAAACCGAGCCCTGTCTGAAGCTGCCGCGGATAACTCGACTAAGCCGATCACAGCTTGGAAAAATAGCTGGCTGACTAAAAATGATCAGGGTAATCTAATATTCAAGGATCGGTCTCGACACGCCCGACTCTGCTCGATCGGCTCGATCTACGATACCTACCTCCACCGGATGCAAGAAAACGAACTGTTCGATTTTGATGATATGATCTTGCGAGTAGTTCACGCCATGGAAGTTTTTCCAGATCTCAGGTTTAACTTACAGGAACAATTTCAGTACGTCATGGTAGACGAGTTCCAGGACACTAACTTGGCTCAGGCCCGTATCATGAGTAACCTGCTTGATAACCCCGTACATGAAGGTCGACCTAATATTATGGTTGTCGGCGATGATGATCAGGCGATCTACAGTTTCCAGGGAGCTGACGTCAGTAATATAATCGAGTTCCGCAAAAAATATACTGACATCAAGATCATCGCCCTAACTCAAAATTACCGCTCAACCAGTCAGATTCTAGAGCTCAGTCGTCAGGTGATAACTCAGGGTACCGACAGGCTAGAGGATACTATCGATGATCTGAGCAAGCTATTATCGGCCAACTATTCAGCAGACAGTTCAGCCGCTTCAATTGAACAGTTCGGCACAATTGAGCAAGAGCGCTCATGGATTGCCAGCGACATCAAAGCTAAACTTGACTCCGGCGTGCCGGCCCAAGAGATCACCGTCCTGGCTCGTCAGCACTCCGAACTAGAGCAAGTCTTGCCGTATCTGGTTGATCAGGGCATCCCGCTATCGTATGAAAAGCAAGCCAACATACTGGACCTCGATATAATAAAATTGATAGTTAAGTTATCTCGACTTATTCTGTCGATATCTGATAGTGAGCATGACATTGCTAACTCGCTACTGCCAGACGTTCTAGCTCATCCAGCCTTTGAAATTGATCCGTTAGATACTTGGAAGCTGAGTCTAGAGGCCTATCAAAAACGTGTCAGCTGGCTCGAGGCGATGTTAGCCCATCCAAGCTTCGTAGCCATCGCTAAATGGCTGATTAATCTGTCTCAGGCAGTGCCCGAAGACCACCTCGAGGTGGCGCTCGATAAAATCACCGGTAGTCCGCACTCTGAACAGTTACCTGATAGTGCCGATGTGGAAGCCGGCTCCCAGGACCCAGTCAATGACTCCACGGAGGAGTTTATGTCGCCAATTTATAATTATTACTTTTCGGAGTCCGCCCGCCAATCTAGCCCAGGTGACTATTTAAGTTTCCTGAATGCACTGATCACTCTGCGCTCCAAACTGCGTGATTACCGACCAGGCCAAACTTCCTATTTAGGTGACTTACTAGAATTTATCGATATCCACGCCCGGATCGGCAGCAATATAATGTCTCGACAGCAGACCGCTAGCAAGGATAGTTCAGCTATCAATCTAATGAGTGTCCATAAGTCCAAGGGTCTCGAGTTTGAGTACGTCTACATTCACGGCGCCATCGACTCCATGTGGGGTGAAAAAGTCCGCCGGCGAACCGGAGCCAATATCGACTATCCAGAGAACCTCCAGATCGGTCGGAGCGGTGACAGTCTAGACGAGAGACTGCGACTATTCTATGTTGCCATGACTCGAGCTAAGAACCACTTATTCATGAGCTATAGCCAACTTAATGACAAGAATAAGTCGACACCATCAGCTAGTTTCCTAGCCGGTAGTGCGGCGACAGTTAACGACGATCACGGCAGCCAGACAACTGCCCAAATTGAAAAATCAGCCGAGCTAGCTTGGTACCAACCAATCATCGACGTTCCTCAGTCAGACATGCAAAAACTACTTGGTCCAGTTATGGATAAATACAAACTAAGTCCAACCCACATGAACAATTTTATTGACATCAGCCGTGGTGGCCCGCAGGCCTTCTTAGTCCAGAACTTGCTCCGCTTCCCGCAGTCTATATCAGCCCCGGCTATTTACGGGTCAGCTATCCACGAAACCCTCCAGCTGGCCCATAATCACGTCCTAGCGACCGGTGAGCAAAAGCCAGTCGAAGACAGTATCCAGACTTTTGAAAAACTACTCGAGGCCTCGCCCCTGAGCGACGGCGATATTCAAAAACTATCCAGCCAGGGCGCTAATTCACTGCGGATATTTCTGGCGACTGATTACGGCAAGTTCAATTCTAACCAAAAATCCGAATTAAACTTCTCGTATGAGGACTCGCTAGTCGGCGAGGCTAAGATAACCGGCAAGCTCGACCTGGTAGAGTTTGACAAGACCGACAAGACCGTCACGGTAGTTGACTACAAAACCGGCAAAGCTAGCAAACGCTGGCTCGGCACGGGCGACTACGAAAAGATTAAGCTCCATAAGTACCAACAGCAACTGATGTTCTACAAACTACTGATTGAGCGCTCGCGCAATTATCACAGCTTTAGTATGACTCGTGGTATGCTCCAATTCGTCGAACCGACCGATCAAAATGAAATCATCAGTCTCAACCTAGAGTTTTCAACCGAAGAGCTCGATCGTTTCGAAGCTTTGATTCAAAAAGTCTGGCACAAAATCATGACATTTGACTTCCCGGACACCTCAATCTACCCGAGCACTCTAAAGGGCCTGCTTCAATTTGAAGACGACCTAATTGACGGTAGTATCTAAATAGGTTATAATACAAGACATAAGTTAGCCTCTAAAGCAGTCTAACTTTTGTATATTTGACAGAGATATTTCTACTTAGGATAGGTGATCGAGTTGGCTGATAAATACGATGCAGCACTTGAAAAATACATCACTAGCGGCGCAGCTTCACTCTCGAGCGAAGATCACTTTCTACTCGGTAAATTACTAAAAGAGCAGAGCGCTCGCGGTAATCGAGCTCGACAACTCGTCAATGGATAAATCCATTCTCGGGGGGACGGGCGCAGATCTATCTCTGTCCGTCACTTATTAACTTTTGGACCAAGAGTTCGTAATTGACGCCGACACGCAAGTCGAATATTCGTATCGATATGTTATTATAGTACAATCTAAGCTTAACTAGGAATAAACATGGAAGCATACAAATACCCATCGCAAAACGAAAAGATCTACCAGTCAACTAAAGAAAAAGAGCGAGCCTACGGCGAATTAGTAATACTGCTACTGAGTCGGGAGAACGAAAAAGATCCGTATATTAAAGATAATCCGAATATAGTACCCGGCACAGAATAACTAAGAAATAATCATGAAAAACTTTTGGGACGAACTACCACGACCTTTCTTTATCCTGGCTCCTATGGAGGCGGTGACTGATGTTGTCTTTCGTCACGTCATAGCCGAAGCAGCTCGCCCCGATGTCTTTTTCACCGAGTTCACTAACTCGCACAGCTACTGCAGTCCGAAGGGTGAGCATAGCACGCGGGGTCGGCTAGAGTTCACAAGTGACGAGCAGCCAATCGTGGCTCATATCTGGGGTGATAATCCAGATTTCTTTTCCCGGATGTCAATTGGCATGGCCGAAGCTGGTTTTGCCGGTATTGATATTAACATGGGTTGTCCGGCCCCGAACGTCGCCCGCAAGGGTAGTGGTAGCGGCCTAATTAAGCGCCCCGACGTCGCCGCTAAGCTGATTGCTAGCGCCAAGGCTGGCGGGCTGCCAGTTAGCGTTAAGACTAGGCTTGGCTACTCACGCCTCGATGAGCATACCGATTGGATTACACATTTACTAAAACAAGATGTCGCTAATTTAACTATCCACCTCCGCACTAAAAAAGAGATGAGTAAAGTCGATGCTCACTGGGATATGATACCGGAGATTAAAAATCTACGGGACGCAATTGCTCCCCAAACCCTACTGACTATCAACGGCGATATACCCGACCGCCAAACCGGACAAGAACTAATTGATAAGTACGGCGTCGACGGTGTCATGATTGGGCGAGGTGTTTTCAAGAATCCGTTTGCTTTTGAAACAAGTCCTCGGCAGCATAGCAAAGCTGAGCTGATCGGCTTGCTGAATCTACAGCTCGACCTGCACGATAAATGCTCTAGCCAGCTCGGTGAACGCCGGTTCGATCCGCTGAAACGGTTTTTCAAAATATATATCCGTGACTTCGAAGGTGCTAGCGAACTACGCGATAAACTGATGCACACTAAATCGACGACTGAAGTCCGCGACTTACTCAAAAGCAGCTAAAAAACAGCCCCCGTAGCGGAGGCTGTTTTTGTATGCATAGTCTAGATTCTACGGACGGTTGCGTCGGCGCAGACCAGCTACTTTCAGTCGAACCTGGTGACGGTCAATCAACTGATAAGCTTTTTCGAGCTCAACCTGATCTTTGGCACCATCACGCATCGATATCGCCAGCTCGAGAGCGGCTTTGCTTTCGGACTCGATGATATCGCTACCACTTTCAGCCTCGTCGACCAGAACCTTAATTTCGGTTTGTGATATTTCTACGACACCGCCACTGATCGCAAATAGTTCCATACTATCGTCGGCATCAGTCTTTTTGTGGCGAACCGATATAACACCGGGTACAGCCAGCGTGACGAGCGGCTCGTGTCCCGGGAAAACACCAATTTCACCATCAGCTGTCGAGATATTCATTTCATAAATATCTTCGTCAAACTTGACTCCGAGTAACGTAATTAGCTGCAATCGCACTACGGCTAGTCCTTCTTGTCCTTCAAGCTGCCTGGAGCCATGTAGAACCAGTTCTCAGGCTTACTGTCGTACTTGCCGGCTAGAATGTCAGCGGCGTCGTTAACAGTGTCCTCGAGCTTGATATAGGCACCCTTGTTGCCGGTAAACTTCTCGGCCACGTAGAATGGTTGAGCGAAGTAACGCTGCAGACGACGAGCTCGGGCTACAGTCTGTTTCTGGTCGTCAGATAGTTCTTCCATTCCAAGGATCGCAATGATATCCTGAAGCTCTTTGTATTCCTGCAGTATTCGCTGAACTTCACGGGCTACTGAATAGTGTTTTTCACCAACAACCTCAGGGTCAAGACTCTGCGAGTTACTATCAAGCACATCAACGGCTGGATAGATACCGATTTCAGTTAGAGCACGGTTCATAACAATTGTCGCGTCCAGGTGGGCAAAAGTCGTCGCCGGCGCTGGATCGGTAAAGTCATCAGCTGGAACGTAAACGGCCTGGACTGATGTAATAGAACCCTTTTTGGTCGATGTAATTCGCTCCTGAAGCGCGCCCATCTCCTGTTGCAAGTTTGGCTGATAGCCAACCGCTGAAGGCAGACGGCCAAGTAGGGCCGATACCTCGGCACCAGCCTGAGTGTAGCGATAGATATTATCGATAAATAGTAGGACGTCCTTGCCTTCGTCTCGGAAAGTTTCCGCCATGGCTAGACCAGCTAGGGCAACGCGGAGACGAGCGCCTGGTGGCTCATTCATCTGGCCAAAGACAAGTGATGTCTTGTCTAGAACACCGGCTTCTTCCATCTCGTAGTACAGGTCGTTACCTTCACGGGTACGCTCACCAACACCGGCAAAGACAGAGTTACCTTTATGGAACTTAGCGATGTTATTGATAAGCTCCTGGATTAGGACAGTCTTACCGACACCAGCACCGGCGAATAGCCCGGCTTTACCGCCTTTAGTTAGTGGGGCGATTAGGTCGATGACCTTAATGCCGGTTTCTAGAATTTCCGCTTTGTTTGACTGCTCGTCAAGCTTTGGTGGCTGGCGGTGAATTGAGGCAGTTTTACCAGTCGTTGGCTTACCACCATCAATTACATTTCCGGTGACATCAAACATACGTCCCTGTGTCTGGGCACCGACTGGCACTGAAATAGGCGCGCCAGTCGCGACAACCTTGTCGCCCCGACGGAGACCGTCGGTTGAGCTCATAGAAATAGCCCGGACAGTGTGTTCGTCAAGGTGCTGGGCAACCTCAAGAGTAATAGTCTGTTTCTTGTGCTCGATTGTCAAAGCGTCATAAATAGCTGGTAGATGCTTGGCGTCTGCGAACTCAGCGTCTATGACCACGCCGACAACTTGAATAATTTTACCTTCGGTTTGTTTCATCATTATCTCCTTTATACCTAATCCTTAAGTGCCTCGACGCCACCAGAAATCTCGGCTAGTTCTTGTGTAATAGCGCCCTGTCTAGCTTTATTCATCGCTAGAGTTAGGTCATCAACAAGATCATTGGCATTATCGGTTGCGTTTTTCATTGCTATCATTCTCATACTGTATTCAGACGCTTTGGCATCTAGTAGTGCCTGGAATATCTGGGCGCCAACTAGTCGGTAAACGACAGCATCAAGCACAGTATCGACGTCTGGTTCGTATTCGGCTGTTCTAATATTTTGACTTACTTCAGTCTCGGCAAAGCCGGCTGGTAGGACGCGTCTTGTGGTCGCTTCTTGGCGCAGGCCATTGATAAACTTCGTATAAACGACATCAACTGAGTCAACCTCACCCGATGTATACTTTTGAACCGCTAGATCCAGTATGGAGTGTAAGACTCGGCCGGAGGGGTTGTCATCAATGTTATCGTAAGCCGCCACAACGTCAGTGTCCTTTAGTCGTGCCACGTACTGGTTAGCCCGGCGGCCAATACCAATTGTCATGGTATGGATGCCAGCGGCAGCGTCTTGTTTACGAATTTTCGTATAAAGCTTCGAGACGTTACTGTTATAAGCGCCGGCTAGGCCCTTATCGGCGGCGACGAATATAATCAAACGAGATTTAATTTCACGCTTTACAAACATCGGGTGACGACGGGTCGCACCCTGACTGGCCAAGTAGGTCAGTATTTCACTCGCCGCCAGCGTATACGGAGTTGACGCTTTGGTCGCATCCTGCGTTTTACGCATCTTACTAGCAGCCACCATTTGCATAGCTTTGGTGATCTGTTTAGTGCTACCAACTGACCGAATTCGACTTTTCAGTGCGCGTGTACTAGGCATGGTCTAATATTACCCTTCAAATCCTTTGGCGGCTGACTTAGCAGCTTTGACGATCAATTTATTGACCTCGTCAGTTGCTTTGCCACCCTTATTTAGCTCACGCATGTCTTTTTTATAGTCAGTCCAGAGCTTTGTCAGCACTGCTGCCTGAGCGTCCTTAATCTTATCAACGCCAACGGCGTCAAAAATACCTTCAGATACAGCGTAGATACTGACGTACTGCTCCCAGATACTCATTGGCTGGTATTGTGGTTGCTTAAGTAGCTCGGTTAGGCGCTGACCACGATCGATTTGCTTCTTAGTCGCCTCATCCAGGTCGCTGCCAAACTGCGTAAAGCTGGCTAGCTCACGGAACTGTGACAAGCCAAGTTTTAGGTGGCTACTGACAGACTTAATCGCCTTTGTCTGAGCCGCTCCACCAACACGTGAGACCGATAGACCAGCTGAAATCGCCGGACGAATGCCTTGGTAGAACAAGTCAGTTTCTAGGAATATCTGACCATCGGTAATCGAAATAACGTTGGTTGGGATATAAGCCGAGATATCACCAGCCTGAGTTTCGATGATCGGCAGGGCAGTCAAGCTACCGGCACCGAGATCATCACTTAGCTTAGCTGATCGCTCTAGTAGGCGGGAGTGTAGGTAGAAGACATCACCCGGGAAAGCTTCGCGTCCTGGTGGGCGTCGAAGTAGCAGTGACATCTGACGATAAGCCACCGCGTGCTTCGTTAGATCATCATAGACCATCAGAGCATGGCCCTTATTGTCACGGAAATATTCACCCATTGCAGTACCGGCATATGGTGCCAGGTAAAGCAGTGAGGCTGGGTCACTTGGACCAGTCGCAACGATAATAGTCTGCTCCATAACACCTTCACTCTTCAGTCGGTCGACTAGACGGGCGATTTTTGATAGCTTCTGACCGATCGCAACGTAAACGTTGACCACACCAGATTTTTGCTTAGCCTGGTTAATCATAGTATCGATCGCAAGGGCAGTTTTACCAGTCTGGCGGTCACCAATGATGAGCTCACGCTGACCACGACCAATTGGAAACATAGCATCGATTGACATAATACCTGTCATAAGTGGCTCGTGAACTGACTTACGACCCATCACACCTACGGCATTTCGCTCAACTAGACCAGTCTTTTTAGCCTTAATGGCTGGACCACCATCCAGTGGACGTCCTAGTGGGTCAACCACGCGACCAAGCATCTCTTCACCGACAGGAACTTCTAGAACTGTTCCTTTTAGTGAGACTTTAGCGCCAGCTTTGACTGATGAATCCTCGCCAAGAAGTACGGCACCAATTTCATCTTCATTTAGGTTCAAGGCAAATGCCTCAACGGTTTTACCGTCAGACTCAATCTCCAGCACTTCGGAGAAGCCGGCGTCACGAAGACCGTGAACCCAAGCTACGCCATCACCGACACGAGTAACGATACCGACCGTGGATAGGCCTTCAGTCTTTTCTAGACTCTCGATTGCTCGCCTGAGGTCCTCTGACAATTCTGTTACTGATAACTCGCTCATTATAATATTCCTCTATACTTTATTTGCTCTTAGTGTTTTTAGCTTGCCCTGGACGGTGTCATCAAATCGATGGTCGGGAGTGTCAATGCTTATGCCGCCAAGTAGACTAGCGTCGGTCGTGACCTGCATGGCTACCTTGGTGGCGTCGGTCGAGTGGGCGATAAACTTCTTGATCTCGGCCTCGACCGATGCTTGCAGCTCATGCGCGACGACAACTCTAGCCACTACAGTGCCGCTGGAGGCAAGAGCCGACTCGATATCGCGGACAATCAAGATAGCTTCGCGAGTTCTGTTTGAATCAACCAAAAAAGCGGCTAGTTTTTTGATAATCAAATCGTCTTTAGCGATGATCTGATTAGCGCAGTACTGGGCAATTGTCCGTCGGCTAAGCTTTTTTGACATTAACGAACCTCTTTAAGCGCTTCTGATATAGTTTTATTATCAAGTGACTTATCGACTGTCTTGCCAACTACCTTTTCAGTCGCCAGCGCAACGAGCTCGATTGTCTCGTTATGTAAAGCTTTTTTAGCAGCAATTACATCTTTTTCGATTTGCTCACGAGCGTTCGTAACAATAGCTTCAGCTTTTTGTTCCGCTCTTTGTTCAGATGCCTCAAGCTGAGCGTTTGCCTCTTGTTTAGCAGTCGCTACTATATCGGCAGCTTGCTGACGGGCTTCATCCAGCTTTGATTGAGTCGATTCTTCGGCTTTTTTAGCATTTTTCTCAGCCTGTGTAGCCGCTTCGGTCGCTTCTTCAATCTTTTTCTGGCGATCATCAACCGCTTTGACGAGCGGCGGCATAACCCATTTAGCAATAACAAAAACTAGAACTAAAAATGCAACTCCCTGAAAGATAAGGATTTTCCAATCAATACCAATCGAAGTGAACACGCTGTCACCGCTGCTTGCCTGAGCAAAACTATAGAGTGACCCTAGCATAATTTACTACGCTACTGCCTTGGCGATAAACGCCACAATGATACCGATAATAGCCAAGCTATCACAGAACACGATAGCTAGAATCATAAGCTGTCGGACCTGTCCAAGCTGCTCTGGGTTTCGGCCAAAGGCGTTTAGGGCGTTACCGCCGATTATACCGATACCAACGGCCGCACCGAAAGCCGGAAGGGCATACGCTAGTACAAATGCTAGTTCACTCATTATTTTTTCTCCTTATTACTTCTTTTAATTATTGTACCATTTCATCAGACTCTAACACACTATATTGCCTGTATCATTCTTGCTGAGCCAGATTTTTGATATCAGCAGAAGAATGGTCGGGTTTAGGGTGTCCGTGCGTCTCAATAGCCAGACTGGTGAATATGATAGTCAGTACGAAAAATACGTAAGACTGGACAAAGCCGATGAACAGCTCAAACAGTAGGAATAGCGGCAGAACTAGGACTGATACGTAGCTAGTCAGTATGGCGATCAGTAGCAGCAGGATTTCACCAGCGAAACAGTTACCGAACATACGAACGGCTAGGGCAGAGTAGCGACTAACTTCACCGACAATCTCTAGCAGTCCCTCAAAGGCACCGATTGGATCTTTTAGTGGGTTCTTAAGATATCGTTTTAAGTTGCCGATTGGGCCAAGTGTTCTAATAGCTAGTATCTGGACCATGACGAAGACGATGATCGAGACGACGATTGGGAAGTTAAGATCGGCTGCCATCGACCGGAGGATTGAGACGTCGTTATACTTAATTGAGTCGAGACCCGGCAAGATACTCATCCAGTAGCTAGCCAACATCACAAAGAATATAGATAGCGCAAATGGTGCTACCTGACGAGCGATTTTTTTGTCAGGGATAACATCCATAACCTGGCCGAACATACCTTCGAAGCACCACTGCACGAGGCCGACGAATCGGTTGTACTTGCCGCGCTTAACTTTGTATATAACGTAGCCAAATATTGCGAATAGAACGGCGACACCGAGGGCGCCGGTTATAAGAGCGTTAGTAACTGGAAAACCAGCAATCTCAAAAACTGTTTGCGCTGAAACGCTGACGTGAATATCTGACATTGATGCAAAACTGTTAAACATTATTTACTCTTTTTAATAAAGCTTTGATAAAAAAGGCGGTCGCGGTGCAGCCGATAGCTAGTCCGATAAAGCTAAACCATGGAAATGTTCCCCATGAGCTGTCCGCCCACCAGCCAAGCAAGGCTCCGATGATAGGTGGCACGAACATTCGCCATGTCGTATCAGCGATATCAGCCAGCAGAATAATAGCCGACATCTTACTAGGGCGCTGATCTTGTTTGTCGGCGTCGTTTTGTGACTCACTCATCTATCTATATACTATAGCAAAGAAGGATTTATTTTGAAATATGCCACGCAAGAATAATCGACAGAAACAAACTCCCCAAACACCCTTTCGCTTCATAGCGCCCGAAGATAACAAAACTCGCTACAAAAACAAGCACGAAGCCGAGCGGGTGGCCGAAATAGCTATGCTACAAAATCCCGGACTAGCGCTTGATGTCTACCACACAAATGGTGGCTGGTACCTGACGTCGAACAAAAATAATTACTAGAAGACTGTGACTGGCACGACATTGGTGTACTTATTGGCTTTTGGCGTCGAACTATTAGAGGTCGTACCGTCGCCGAGCTGACCGCTATTATTGTTGCCGACAGTATAGACCTTTCCGTCAGTCGTCAGTACGACGGTCGTACCGAAGCCACTAATAACGTCCTTGGCCTTAATAGATGACCCATTTATAACACCCATAGCGACCGGTACGTCCCGATAAGAGTTGGTTGATCCTATACCGAGCTGACCCT
>JAKDMF010000019.1 GCA_030452455.1 bacterium
GCTCGACCTATTCCGAGTAAGCGAATACTTGAATCTTTATGCAAGTAACAGCTTGTATGAATATAGAAGTAGGGCCGAGCTCACATGCGACACCCTAAGTGACTACCTATATAAATAAGTCGATCTAAATCTAAAAAAGCAGTATCTCTCTGGATACTGCTTTTGCTTTGGCCCCAGATAGATTGATTGTATAATAACCAGTATCCATGTTCACATGGTGTACTTTGACAGAGGAGAATACCATGGATTCATGGCACGATAGAGCTCGCAAACAGAGGCTAAATGCCCAGTTTCATGCTCGGCACAGCCAACGACTAGAGGCTTCGGCTCGCCGTTTTCTAGACGGCACCATCGAAGCGGCTAGTATGGAGATACTTTATCAGACGGCCGTCCAGTCGATCGCTATGATGTGCGTATCTTATTACGACGAAACGACTCTGCTCGATACTGCAGCCGACTTCACGTCCATATCTGACTACCTGAGTGGTGATCGGATAGTCGTGTCTCGTAAAGGCAAGACCGACAATGAAATCGTTTTCTGGATCGGGTCACGTACTACAGTTCGTGTCTATACACGCACCCATGGCCACAAGCCAGAAGTGATTGTGCTACACAAACTACTTCGCCGCCTAAACAGCGACCGAGTGACGGATGATCTTCCCGAGATCGTCGCTACTAACGAAAATGGCGTCGAGGAACTACGGTTTGCTGATCGCAACTAATGGAGAAGGTGTACTAATGAATGACAAGTCCGTTTATTTTGATGGTGAGCTCCGAGATAACACTAACGAGTTGCGTCAGCGGGGCGTTACCGAGGTTGTAAACCGACTGGTCTCGATGGCCACTAGGGTGAACCAGTCGGATAACAGAAGCTGCATGACGCTCCACGACTTGCTTCGAAATCGTTTGGGGGCCAGTCAAGACGAGTGCAACAGTTTCGTGGCATCCCTTCGGAGTGTTGGCATCTACGACCAGGTGGTGTCTCAACTAGCGTCATACCTACCTAGGATATAGCGAGGTGATACCAGATGCTCGAGAGCACTTATCCGATTAAGTGGCTCAAGCTGGACTGGCGAATCCGCCGCTGGACTCTCAAAAACAAATCAGTTTTCGAGAGTCTGCGTAGCGGTCAAGCCACCCAAGATATGCTGAACCAGTATTATCCGCTCGATCGAGCGACAATCCTGGCCGGTGTCTACGGTCTGTCGGCCCAGCAGTTGCTATCGGAGCTAACTGGCATGGTAGGCGAACTGAATACACACAGTCTCAGCCTCTCCTCGACTCGGGATGACGATCCGCTCCGAGTCCTATTGTCAAAAAATGCGTAACAGCGCAACCACCCCACAACTAACTGTTGTGGGGTTTTTCATTTGCCATAACGTCAATGCTTGGGTGGAGCGCAAAAAAATATTATAATATATACATCCTGTAAAATTATAGGGGTACTTTGACAGAGGAGACGATGATGTGTTGCAGCGTCAATCCACACGAAGAGCTACAGTCGGCTCATAAAGCCTACGCAGCAGTTGCTAGCGAGAAATCGTCAAAACAAGCTGCCGCTACAGAGTATAAGCAAGATTTACTCGAAAGAGCCAATCAAGACGTCTTGTTCTATACACTGAAACATCACATAGCCCTGCTATGCGCGCAGTACTACAATAACCCGCTGACAGCTAAAGCTGAATCAATTGGTGATTTCATGTTGGGCAAGAAACTCTGCACCTATCTAGGCCAAGGATCGCCTCCGACGGATGAACATCAGTTTCAGGTTGGGGTTGGCGACCATTGGGTCAAGCTTACACCAGCCACACCCGAACCTTACGAGATGTTCGTCCGTCGGGTACTAATAATCATTGGCAATCGGCTCAATGCCGATCCGGACGTGATGAATATGTGCAACGTCGATATAACGGGTGCTGATGGACTGTGTCTGACTAAGTCGGAGCCAAAAAATCTGATGATCCAGCAGCATCTTTTTCCTCACACCAAGCCGATACAAAGCATGATTAACATGACCACGTAACAGTTTGGCGAGTCAAACTACACCCCACGACACAACGTCGTGGGGTTTTTCATTTGCTATCAAACAATCTATACTGATAGATATGCGAACCATCAGAACTAAAAAAAGGCTGACTCAGGCGCTGCTAGCAATCGCCCTTATTGTAGCGGCTATTTCCGGTGCGGTGGCTATAAACCATTTCTTCTTGGCTGAACCGATTACTGATCCAGTGTCTTTGACGACTGGCCTGCCGGTTGATAATTCCCAAGACAAGTCTGATAAAGAAAAATCTAAATATACAGTTCCGGCCACCCAGCCACGTAATATCACGATTGATGCTATCGACGTCAACGCCAACATAATACCCCTCGGGCTACTACCTGACACCACGCTAGACGCTCCCAAAACAGCTTGGGACGTCGGTTGGTATAACGGAAGCAGTGCGCCGAAGGACGACTCTGGCGCGCTCCTAATGGACGGACACGTCAATAATACGCTTGGTACGCCAGGCATCTTCTACGACCTACACAAACTACAGTCAGGTGACGAAATCAAAATCGAAACTGGCAACAAAAAAGATTATAAGTACATCATCAAAAAAGTAGAACAAGTTCCGACCGAGCAAGTTGATATGCGCAGCATGATGGAATCAATCGTACCAGACAAACAGGGCCTGAACATCATCACCTGTGGCGGTGATTACGATCACAAAAAAGCTACCTTCGACGACCGAGTGCTCGTTTACGCTGTTCGCGTCTAATCGTTTATTGACTAAATACAGATATTATATTAAAATATACTTGCTATCTAACCGTACCTAAGCACAAGCAGGTGATTCAATTGAGTCTTGATCGAGATGTTATTGAGGTGATCTTCAAAGCAAATCGTGCCACCGAGGAAAAAAATCGCCCTCAGCCAAAGCCGGCCAGAGAATCCCCAAAGAGAATCTCAGCCAGGCTAGCCACCAGAAGCATGCTTGACCAGCGGTTGCGTGACATCATGACGGCGAACTCAATCCTGATTCGGGCTGACCGCATGCATCCAATGCTGCGACACGCCGCGATCACGAAGACTGTCGACTACCTCAACAACCATCAGGAACCGACGAAGGTCTTTCCGTATGAATTCGTGGCTAGTAGTCTGGCGACTGATCTCGGCCTGAATGATGCCGGGGCTATGGCGCAATATGTTTCAGACCGGCTGCTTGAAATGGGGCACACCCACCTCCAAGCAGAGGCCCGTCACGATGGAGCCAACGTTTACATCGTGACCAGATAGCACCACCGCCCGCAGATTAAACTCTGCGGGCCTTTTACTTTCTATATTAAATTAAATGCTTGAAATTTTTTATTTGTTTATTACAATATAAATCAAGACGCAAACATTCTTTGGGGGTTTTATATTTACTACTTGCAGTAAAAACTTCTTTAATGTATAATAAACTACTGTAATTTATGGCAAGTCAAAAGGAAGTTATCAAGATGCAAGGTACGGTGGTGGAAGCACTGCCTAATACCCAATTCAAGGTAGAACTTGAGAATGGCCATAGTGTTATCGCCTACATTAGCGGAAAAATGCGCAAGCATTATATTCGACTAGTTCCAGGCGATAAGGTAGAAGTTGAGATGACCCCTTACGATCTTACGAAGGGAAGAATCAGTTTCCGCCTACGAGAAGAGCGGACAAACGCTTAATATTATTAAATTTTATTACAAGACTGGAGTAGCGCGCTCATGAAAGTTGGTGCCAGTGCCAAAAAACGAAGTCCAGATGATCAAATCGTACGCCGTAAAGGTGTATTGAGGATTATCAATAAGAAAAAACCTAAGAATAAGCAAAGGCAGGGTTAAGCATGGCTCGAATTGCTGGGGTAACAATACCCGCAGAAAAGCAAGTGCAGATCGCTCTTACCTACATATATGGTATAGGGCCGAAGCATTCATCGACCATCCTTGCGGCGGCAAAAGTTAAGCCGACCACTCGGGTGAAAGATCTCACCGAGGCTGAAGAACAAAAAATTCGTGAGTTAGTCGACAAAGACTACACGACCGAAGGTGACTTACAGCGCTTGGTAACAAATAATATTAAACGTCTCAAAGATGTTAATGCCTACCGTGGTTTACGCCACAAAGCTGGTTTGCCTGTAAACGGCCAGCGTACACGCACAAATGCACGTACACGAAAAGGTAAGGCAGTAGCAGTAGGCGGCGCGCAGAAGAAAGCTGCGTCTAAGACGTAAGGGTTGATATGGCAGATACTAAATCTACATCAAACAAGAAGAAACAGCGTCGAGTAGTCCACGCTGGACAGTTGCACATTCAGGCAACCTTCAACAACACAATCATTACTTTTTCTGATAAGAATGGTAATGTCCTGGCCGCATCCAGTGCAGGTGCATGCGGTTTCCGAGGCAGTAAAAAGGGAACGGCTTATGCCGCTCAGATCGCAGCCGAAAAAGCCGCCGAAGCCGCTAAGAGTCTTCATGGACTTTCAAGCGTCGACGCATTCGTAAAAGGCGTTGGACTTGGTCGTGACGCCGCGATTCGAGCGCTAAGTAATTTTGATATTACTGTTGATAGCATCAAAGACGTGACAGGCGTACCTCATGGTGGCGTCCGTCCTAAGAAAGCAAGGAGGGCATAATTATGGCACGTGATAGATCATCTATTGCAAAACAGAGCCGACGTGAAGGTTATGCACTTCATCCCAAAGCTCATAAAATATTAGCTCGAAAATCTGGCATTCCCGGTCAGCATGCTCACGGTCGCCGTGGCAAGCAAAGCCTCTATGCCACTCAGCTACGTGAAAAACAGAAAGTTCGTCGAACCTACGGCCTACTTGAAAAGCAGTTTGCCCGTCTTATGAATGAAGCTGACCGCGCAAGTGGACACGGTATTCTACCAGGCGAGCTACTTCTTCAGTTCCTAGAACGACGCATGGATAATGCCGTTTACCGAGCTGGTTTTGCGACAAGCCGCCGAGCTGCCCGTCAGCTAGTCGGACACGGACACTTTATGTTAAATGGTCGCCGGGTTGATATTCCATCAATTCGACTTAAACCAGGTGACGAACTAGTGGTCCGACCAAAAAGTATTAAATCTGCATATTTTGCAACTATCGACGACGTAGTCAATAACTCGGCCCAACCAGTCCATAGCTGGCTTAAGTCTGACCAAAAGAAACTGACAGTTTCTATTACCGGTATTCCTAAACGCGAAGAGGCAGAAGTTGATATTAACGAACAATTAATTGTTGAGTATTACTCACGCTAGAAGGTGTAAGGAGCCCATATATATGTCAAAACTTATTTACAACCCAGCCCTAGAAGCTATTGAGGATCACTCAAAGACTAGCGCAACTTTTGTCATCGAACCTCTACATTCTGGCTACGGAAACACTCTAGGTAACAGCCTACGACGTGTCCTTCTATCTAGTATCGAGGGTGGATCAATTGTCGCTTTCCGAGTCGAAGGTGCAACTCACGAGTTCACTACTATCGATGGCGTTCAAGAGGACGTGGTTGATATCATGTTGAACCTAAAAGGCATCAACCTACGTGTTTTCAGCGACGAGCCAATTGAGCTCCGTCTTGAAAAGACTGGTGCCGGTGCAGTTACAGCTGCCGATATCAAAACTACAGCTGACGTTGAAGTTGTTAACCCAGATCAGGTTATCGCTCATATCGACGACAACAAAACATCTCTAAAGATGGATCTTGTAGTCGCGTCTGGCCGTGGTTACCAAACTATGGAAGAGTCAAGCGTTGAACGCATCCACAGCGACATGATCGCCCTAGATGCAATCTACAGCCCAGTTGTTCGTGTCCGATTTAAAGTTGATAGTACTCGTGTTGGTCAAAAGACTGATCTTGATAAACTATCGCTAACAATCGACACTAACGGTGCCATGACTCCTCGAGAAGCATTCGAAGAAGCGGCCGCTATCTTGGTTAACCAGTACACAGCTCTGGCCGGCGCAACAACCGTTGAAGCCGCACCAGCCCTAGGTCAGACCGAAGAAGAAGATACTAGCGAGCTAAACACTTCTATCGAAGATCTAAATTTGTCAGCCCGAACAGCTAACGCCCTTGTTAACAACGAAATCCGAACTGTCCACGATCTTGTCACCCTAAACGATCAAGAACTACGTGAACTAAAAGGTTTTGGATCTAAGGCGCTAGACGAAGTAAAAGATAAGCTAGCAGAGTTGGAGCTTTAACCATGCATCGACACGGATACAAAGGACGAAAATTCGGCCGAGAACGCGATCAGCGACGCGCCCTACTAAAAGGTCTAGCTACTAGTCTTGTAGAGCACGGCAAGATTGAGACGACTCTGCCGAAAGCTAAAGAGCTTGTCAGATACATCGAAAAGCTTATCACTAAAGCAAAAAAAGGCGATCTTCACTCTCGACGTCAGGTTATTGCCAAACTTTCGACCCAGAAAGCTGCCAATAAGCTAGTCGACGAAATTGCCCCGCAGCTTACCAAGCGGACAAGTGGCCACGTTCGCGTGGAACGAACCCGACTACGCGTTGGTGACGGTGCTCAGCTAGCTACAATTGCATTTGTTGATGAGCTAAAGGCGACAACAGACGCAGTCAAGACCGAGGAGGTTAAAGCCTAATGACAAACGCTAAAACATATTCACAAAAACCTAGTGAAGTTTCTAGACGCTGGATTCTTCTAGATGCTAGCGAACTACCACTTGGTCGACTTTCAACTCAGGTTGCTAAGTACCTAACTGGTAAGTACAAGCCGAGCTTCACACCACACATCGACGGTGGCGACTACGTTGTCGTTATCAACGCAGCTAAAGCAGTCGTGACTGGTGAAAAAGAAACTGACAAAGTTTACTACCGACACTCTGGATTCCCAGGCGGTATCAAAGCTGAGACAGTCAAAGAAGCCCGTGAAAAACACCCAGAACGAATCATTCAAAACGCCGTTAAGGGCATGCTTCCTAAAAACAAGCTAGCCGACGAGCGAATGAAGCGCCTGCGTGTTTTCCCTGGCAGTGAACACACTCATACAGCCCAAACTCCCGAGAAAGTAGAGGTCAAATAACATGGCGGAATCTAAATATTTCTACGGACTTGGACGACGAAAAAGTGCCACGGCACGCGCTCGCCTCTATAAAGGTAAAGGTGCTATCACTATCAACGACAAGCCAGCGGCTGAGTACCTAGCAGACAACAAAACGTTGCTTGCTGAGGTAACAGACCCACTAGCTCTAGTTGGTAAGCAAAAAGATTTTGATATAAAAGTTAAAGTATCTGGCGGCGGTCATGCCGGCCAAGTCGATGCTATCAAACTAGCTATTTCAAAAGCCTTGACGACAGCATTTAGCGATCTTCGACCAACTCTTAAGAAAGCTGAGCTACTCAAGCGAGATCCACGAGAGAAAGAACGTAAGAAGTACGGTCTTCGATCAGCTCGTAAACGAGAACAGTTCTCAAAACGTTAGTCTATCGGACTACTATAAAAATAACACCCGGAAGCCTGGGTGTTATTTTTATTCTTCGGTACCGTAAATCTCCTCGTAGTAGCTCGTAAAGTAGTAGCTAATTACGCCCTTATAGGTTCGGGTCGCGGCCAGTGTGACGTCACCGTTGCATTCGATATTCATGCTATTGATTATGTTAACGACGCCTTCCTGGTCTACGATCGGCACGAAAGGTTCAGTTTTCTGCAGCAGCCTAGTCAGCTGCTCGGCCTTACTGGCGGTATCTTCCTGTATAATTATCGATAACATTTCAATTTTATCTTTACGACTGGCTGGTAGCATAGATAGTTCGTGGGCATAGCCATGAAAGTAGTATACATTGTTAACTAGCATTGATTCGATGTCATCGAAATCATCTTTATCGCCATACAGGCTAGCTCTGACGAACTCGTTCATCACCATGGCGTTATGATTATCAAAAGTCTCGCGGCTAACTGAGATGCGGTCAAAACTATCATATCCGCCCAGCTCGACCGATGAGATTAGGTGATTGAATCTATCTTCGTCACCTCGGCCTTGACTAGGCTGGCGCTCATTCATCGTCAGTTTCTGGTTTACTATTTAGATGTTTCGTAAACAGATAGCCAGCAGCTAGGTCCAAGGCAAGTTTTGATATTTTTCCCCGGAAACTAGATAGACGGTTTGGCTTTGCACTACGTAGGTGGTTGCCATTAAGGCCCCTGGTCTGGACTATGTATCTTACATAGGTACTCATGTTGAGTCCGAGGTACTCGGCATAGACACCGGTGGCACCATTACTAACAGTCTTGCTGTTGGTTTCATCGTAGTTTCTGGCCTTAGCAATTTCGGCCATAATATCTTCATTCGCTGGAGCCAAATAGTCGGCGTTTCCAAGAGATTTGTCATTTAGAGTTTGAGCGGACTCAGTTATCATAGCGGCGGTGATGTTGGCGGCGACCGAGGGGTCGGTCTCGGTGCTAGACTTCATCATATAAGCGACGTATCGATTAAACTTGTTGATATGTTTTTCACCCAGCTCGGGAAACCGATTTATATTTTTAACTGATGAGCGAAGCTTTATACTATCAGCGTACTCAACCACATCGAGAAGCGACTGGCTAAAATCCTGCCGCAAATTTTCTAATTTTTCGAGTTCTGGCGTCACGATTGATGAAAGGTCTTCGGCACTCACGATATCATTAAACGCTTGGCTATCGTTATCGTCATAGCGTTCTGGTATATACTCTCCGCCTTGGTATGACATATTGTCAGTAGTTTAAACCCTTTAAAGCATAAAAGCAATGACGGTTTTAATTTGGGACAGATTATGGTCACGCCAACAGATGGACGACACCCACAAGTCGGTCGTGGCGTGATATAATAACCATATATGACAAAACCAGTAATCTTGACCGGTCTTCGTGCCAATAATAACTTAACTATTGGCAATTACTTCGGCGCAATCGAGCCGATTGTTCGCATGGCGCGTGATAAATCAGTTGATTATCAGATCAATATGTTCATCCCGGACCTCCACAGCTTCACAACTCCAATCGATCATGGCGAGCTATACGAGCAAACCTTAAACAACGCCCGAGTTTACGCCGCTGCCGGCCTGCCGCTTGATAATAACGACATCCACCTCTACCGGCAGAGTTTTGTACCGGCTCATAGCGAGATGACCTGGATACTCGATTGCTTCACTGGCATCGGAGAGATGGGGCGGATGACACAGTTTAAAGACAAGTCTTCTAACGCTCAGGACGACAGGGTGTCTGTTGGTCTATTTAACTACCCAGTCCTGATGGCTTCAGATATTTTGCTTTACGACGCGACCTACGTGCCAGTCGGCGATGACCAGACTCAGCACCTGGAGTTTACGCGTGACATAGCCGAACGCATTAATCAGCAGTTTGACCAAAATATTTTTACCGTACCACTCGCTACCAAAGAGCAGCTAGCCTTTTTTGACGCTGAACATGGTTTGCGTATTATGGATCTAGCCGATCCGACTAAAAAGATGAGTAAATCAACTGAGTCCGATAGAGGAGTCGTCTTCCTAACCGACAGCGCCGAGGACGCTCACAAAAAAATTATGTCAGCCACAACTGACAACCTAGCCTCGGTTGCCTACGACACTACTAATCAGCCAGGTATCAGCAACCTGTTGGAGATTCTATCGCAGGTCCGTAATCAGCCGCTCGGCACCACTTTGCTTGAGTTCCAGGGCATGGAGCGATATGGTGACTTTAAGCGTATCGTCGCTGATGAGGTGGCGGCCTTTTTAACTCAGTTCCAGGCCCAGCTAGCGTTCGTTGACGGATCGGCTGTCGAATCGAAATTATTAAAGTCTGAAGCTGCCATGCGTGACCAGGCAGGCAAGACCCTATATCGACTCCAGGCGGCCGCCGGGTTACGTAAGTAATATTTATGGACAATACTACACCGGAAACTACACCAGACAACAATCGACGTGTCCGGCTCGACAGCCTACTGTCGGAGCTTCAGCCGCAGTATTCACGCAGCACCTGGCAAAAATATATCAAACAGGGCTACGTCACCGTTGACGGCAGGCTCATCCAGTCAGCTAAAAAAGAGTTTAGTCCGAGTGTCAAAATTAGCATCGACATACCCGAGACTAAACCAGTCGATACATTTGATATCCCGGTGATTTACGAAGACGAGAACGTCATAGTTATCGACAAACCGCAAGGTATCCTAACCCACAGCAAAGGTACGCTCAACGAGGAGCAGACCGTCGCTGACCACTTCGCCACCAAGACTTCCTATAAATCAGATACTAACCGGCCAGGTATAATTCATCGGCTTGACCGCGACACCAGCGGCGTCTTGATATACGCTCGCAATGACGAGACTGCCAATCTGCTCGGGCGACAGTTCTCAGAGCGCAAAGTTAAGAAATCATACCTAGCGGTCGTTGAGGGCACCCCCAAGCAAGTATCGGCTCAGATCGACCTACCGCTCGGTCGTAACCCAAAACAACCAAGCCGGTTCCGCGTTTCCGCCGAAGGCAAAAGCTCCCTGACTAATTACGAAGTGCTGGCTTCAAGCAATCGCCGAAGCCTTGTCTTACTAACGCCCAAGACGGGCCGAACTCACCAACTACGTGTCCACATGCAGTACATTGGTACCCCGATTGTCGGCGATACGTTCTACGGCACCAAAAAGACATCAAACAAACTTATGCTCCATGCCTGGAAACTGGAAATAACCATTCCAAAAGGTGACAGGCGAACCTTCACAGCCGATATACCCGATAGGTTTAAGGATATGTTCCCGGAGGCCTGTGATGAGCTGGCATGATGGTCTGATTATCAGCCCAAACAGTTTGCGCAACCTCGATGCTATCCATAAATCACTGCCACACTCGACAATCATAGCTGGCCCTCTAGGCATCGGCACGCTAGCCATCACGCGCCAGCTAGCTCGATCAATCACGAGCGACACCATGACCATCGGCCACGACGACCAGACAATCAAGGTCAGTGATGTCCGCGACATAAGCTCCTACGCTAAAACCAAAGTTGCTAGTAGCCGAATTATCATAATTGATGACGCCGATCGTATGACTCGATCAGCCCAAAATGCTTTTCTTAAGATGCTAGAAGAGCCGGTCTCAAATGCCCATTTTATACTGACCACCCACAGTCCGCAAAGCCTGCTGCCAACTGTTCGTTCCCGCTGCCAGGAAGTCTTCCTGAGCCCAGTTGATTTAGCTCAGACCATCAAGCTGATTGATTCGCTAGGTGAAATCAGTCAGTCAGCTCGGAGCCAGATAAGCTTTGTGGCGACTGGTTTGCCGGCTGAAATAACCCGTTTATCGACTGACAAATCATACCTCGAGCAGGTCAGTGGTGACATCGATTCAGTCCGCACCCTACTTCAAGGTAGCTTGTATGATAAGATCAAACTAATTCAGTCCTACAAAGACAGTCGTGCCAAATCAATCGAACTACTAGAGAGCTCCAGCTTGGTTATTCGGCGGCTACTGGTGTCCCAGCCCAAAACCGAACTAGTCAATAGGCTCGAGGGCATGATAACAGCCTCAGAGCGTATAAAATTAGGTGGTAACGTCCGCCTTCAGCTGCTGCACGCCGCCACGCTTAACTAGCGCCGCCGAGGTTACTTTCAGCGCCACCTCGTGGTACAATATGTAGTATGTTAGGACTTTTTATTGTCGTTATCTTCGCCGGATGGATATTATTTTACCATCAATCCATCAATGAGGTGGTTGCAGATTTACCACAGAGATTATCGGACAAGCTAGATAAACTATGGGTCGTGGCCCAGGAGTCTCTTCGCGACCGTAAATATTTACGAGCCGAAAAAGCCTTGCTGACTATTTTGCGCGTTGATGAACGTAACGCCACTGCTTATAACCGCCTCGGTATCCTCTATGCCAAGCAACAGGCTTTCAAAGACGCGATTGAATGCTTCGAGATTGCCCAGAGCCTCGAGCCGAGCTCATCAAGCCTTCATAACGTTGGCCTTATCTACTACGAGACCAAGAACTACGATAAGGCCGCCTTAGCATTTGAGCAAGCTCTAGAAATGGAAGAGGACCTAGCGTCTCGCCATATTGCCTACGCCAAAGTCCAGGAAAAACTGGGCCGCTCAAAGAAAATGTTCGCCTCTCTCGAGCGCGCTGTCGAGCTTGAACCTCTCCCGCAAACGCTCAATATCTTGGCTGATGCCTATGATAAAAACGGTCAAGACGAACAAGCTCTGGCTCTGCGCGAACAGGCGGCAAAGATGATAATTCCACAGGGTGGACGTAAACGAGTTCGCCAAGTCCGAAAGGTGATGTAGTCACCCAAAACGTCTTGCTATTTTACTTATAATTCAGTACACTTATAAACGTATCCTAGTTAGGGTTGTGCCGCTTTAGCTCAGTTGGTTAGAGCAACTGTTTTGTAAACAGTAGGTCCACGGTTCGAATCCGTGAAGCGGCTCCACGATATTATATTTAGTAACACGTTAAAACGTGTTACTTTTTTGTTTATACATAACAGCAATATACTCTGCTATAATAAGGGTATGAAGCCAAAAGAGAAGGGTGATATAGCAGCAGCAAACGCAATCAGCTACTTTATGATGAACGGATATGAGGTGTGCCTGCCTATTGGCGACAAAAGACCCTATGATCTGATAGTTGAGACCGGCGGCAAGTTATCTAGGGTACAGGTCAAATACGCAGGCTGGTATATTGGCGACAAAAAGCATAAAGCAGCCCTCAGGACAATGGGCGGAAATAAATCAAGCTATACCGTAAAGAAGTATAAAGATGACGATTTTGACCTGCTATTTGTATATCTAGAAAACGGTAGAAAGTTTATATTACCTTGGCGAGATCTAAATATACGAAATTCATTAGCTATAGAGGCTAGCAAATATGCTAGTTATGAGGTAAAATAACTTAAAGACAGACTGAGCTGGAATCGTGTAGTGGCAATCACATCAGACTGTAAATCTGACGCCTTTCGGCTTCGCAGGTTCGAGTCCTGCTTCCAGCACCAATAGAAAACTCCATCCTCGCGATGGATTTTTCTATTGGTATTGGTACATGTCTCGAACCTTACTTTTGTGAAACAAAAGAGGTTCGGCGCGGTGAGTGAAACTAAAAAGTGTTTACATTTTTTGTGAACGAACGAAGAAGCGGGACGAAGTGGAGCGCTGTCCTGCTTCCATCGTTATTTATACATGTCTCGAACCGTACTCTCTACCACTTTATTGACATATATCAAATACAATGTTAATATAGTGTCATAATCAAGAGGTGAAAATGGAATCTTTAAACGAACTACTACAAAACTGGAACAAAAAACACGACAGCCGAGCTAAGCTACAACACACATACTTAGTTGTAGCTGTCGCCCTGGTAGTACTAGCCGGCCTAATCGGACTAGTTAACATGAACATGGGCCAGCAGCTGCTAGCTATCGCTCTAGTCTCAGCCGCCGTCTTTTTGATCAATGCCGTCGCCTGGGCACTACTCGAGTCGTCTGTCATTAATCGTGTCGGTACAACTCGCCGCACCAAGACAACCAAGACCACCGCTAAAACTACCACCAAAACTCGTAAATAACCCCTCTAAATATCCATGCCTCATGCTACAATAGAGTAGCGTGAACGCGCCACAATAGCTCCTCTAGTGAAACGCAAATA
>JAKDMF010000020.1 GCA_030452455.1 bacterium
CCATCCACCCCCACCAAATAAATAAACGGATTCTCGGAATCTGTTTTTTTATTTGGTAGTGACGAATCGAACCATGCTTTTGCCTCAGCAAAAGTGGTTCGGTGCAGTGAACGAAGGCAAAAAAGTGTTTACATTTTTTGGCGAGTGAACGGAAAAGCGAAACGAAGTGGAGCGCTGTCCATCCACAGTCTTTGACTGATTTTGCAAGGTTGAACCTTGCAATGTTAATAAAATACTTTTAGATTATACGCAGTAAACACTTTAATATGTCGACAGGACTTCTGCTAGACAGAGGATGGTATTATCTCCACATAGGGCTCTGTTTCCGATGGATATGTAAGATATTTTTCAAAAATCTTATAACTTCCTCGGTTTCCAGCTCTTTCGGATATTTTATTGATGTCTACCCAATCTGCAGACTCTATCTCTTCGTTTGGCACCACAAGCTGAGTATTGTCCTGATCTACCTCTGCAATAAATGCAAAGTTAAACCTATCCCTATCTTGCCCGTTTGATGCAGTATAGACAGCGGTGAGCAAAGAGCACGACAATTCATCCACTACCACTCCTACTTCTTCCTGAGTCTCCCGAATAGCCGCCTGCTTCGGCGACTCTTTATCATCAACGATACCGCTCGGGAATGTCCAGTGATCTTTGTAACCAGCTTTCACCATCAAGACTTTATCTCCCGACCGCAAGGCAATACATGCGCTCGTCATCTTACCCGGTAGCGTTTTTGACCACGCTTGGTTTTCCGCTTCTGTGAATACTTTCATGTATACATTTTAGCACGAAAGGTAGTACTAATGAGTCGACAGTAGATGACCCGAGCACAGTGAAATAAGGCCAAAAAGTGTAATTTTGCAAGGTCAGACCTCGCAATGTTAATCTGTACCTATTGGAATGTGAGCATCAAAAAACCCTCCGAGCCGGAGCTGGGAGGGATTTTGACACCTGTTTGTTTGGTACTATAGTACTACCAAACGTGCTTATGGTGCAAGCTACTTAACTATTTCTTTTTAGAAATTGTTAGGAATCCGTTACGTGGATTCTCTTTTACTTCGCGATCTTCTGGTAGGTCTGTTGGAACACCCTTAGCGTTCTTCTCAACCTTGGCAAAGAAATAAATAGTCTGTGTTTTGCCGCCACGTAGTGTTACATCAGTCTTGTGTAGGTAATATGTTACACCTTTTGAGTTTGTATGACTGTAAGCCATGAGTTTCTACCTCCTATTAATGCTATACGAGATTTAGAGTACAGCGGTTAGCTAGTCCCTGTCAACCCTCTAGACACCCCTGTAATGTCTTTTTAGTAAAAATTGAAGCACCCCTAGGGTGATGAGTCGGACCACTATCACTAGTGCGACAGCCAGACAGGCTAGCAGTGAGTACCCGGCAAAATCGGGTGACCAGCTCGGGGACGAGAAGTTGTGTCGGTAAAGTGATGGACTCGGCCCATCTACACCGTTTAGCATAGCTGATGAAGCTGGATATTTAGCTAGTTCATCTCTGGTACAGTTAACATACGCCATCGACCAAGCCGTGAATTTTGGCTGGCAAACTTCTTGAGCTTTTTTATAAATATTACCGTATTTGCTAGCGCTGGCGGCGGCGTGATCATAAGCTTTTTTACTAGCTCGCTTATAGGAATCTTCCAAATAAAATATGCCGGTGTTAGCGTTCATGTGCTGACTAGAATATCGTTGTAAATCATACAGCCTATCCTGGACAGTTTCATGATCTCCCTGGGTGTCAGCCCGGATAACAGCCTCGCGGCGGTTCGACATTTCGATATTATTGAGGCGCAAAAAGGTGGCTGTGATAAAAACACCCAAAAGTAATACCACAATTAATTGCCAGGTTTTAACTCGCTTAATAGTATTGATACTTTTTTTGATTTGTCGCTTGTCTGCCACTAGTTGCCCCACACTTTTACTGTAATTCCAGTATATCACGGGACTTCTACAAGTCGCAGCATATGCGCTATACTATAAACATGAATATTTACTTCTCTGGCATCGGCGGCGTCGGCATCGGGCCACTGGCTGAACTGGCGTTTGATGCCGGCTACGATATCCAGGGTTCTGACCAGCAGACAAGCGCTCAGGTCGAGTCACTGCTCGGCCGCGGTGTAGCGGTTCAGTTTGACCAAACAGGTAGCTTTCTGCGCCGCTGCCACCAGAGTCAGCCAATCGATTGGTTCGTCTACACCGCCGCACTACCGGATGACCACCCGGAGTTAGTCATCGCTCGTCAACTCGGCATCAAAACCGCCAAACGCGACGAACTACTGGTCGCTATCCTGCGCGACAAGCAGTTGAAACTTATCGCTATCTCCGGTACTCACGGTAAAACCACCACGACCGGTATGATGATTTGGACCTTGCAGAATCTCGGTATCCCGATTAGCTACAGCGTCGGCTCCAGTATTAGTTTTGGACCAAGTGGTAAATACGACCCAGCTAGTGAATACTTTATCTATGAGTGCGATGAGTTCGACCGCAACTTCCTGCACTTTGACCCGTATCTATCGTTAATTACCGTTATCGATTACGACCATTCTGACACTTACCCGTCACAGGCCGACTACAATCAGGCCTTTCAGGACTTTATTACTAAATCGGCTCAAACTATCGGCTGGGTTCGCGGCATAAGTGCCGTAGCAGACTTGCCTTATAGCACATGGGCACTCCAAGATGATGAGTCAGTCGATATCGCCCTCGCTGGCGCTCACAACCGGCGTAACGCCACTCTAGTACTAAAAGCTATCGAATACCTGGGTCAGGAATCGGAGCTCTTCGCCGGCAAGCAAGAGGCTTCGGCCCAAATACTGGCCGATTTCCCGGGTACGAGCCGTCGGTTTGAGAAGCTCGGCCAGAACCTATTTAGCGACTACGGCCATCATCCGACCGAGATTAAGGCAACGCTGCAACTCGCGAGCGAAGTATCAGATAATATCACTCTGGTCTATCAGCCACATCAAAACGTCCGTCAGCACGAGATCGTCGATCAGTATACTGACTGCTTCGAGCTAGCCAGCTATATTTACTGGCTGCCGACCTATTTGACCCGTGAAAATCCAGACCTCGATGTGCTAGCCCCGCAGCGCCTAACTAGCCAGATGACAAATCTCGACCATGTCAGGTTCGTCGAGCTCGATAACAACCTATGGGATATCATCACCACCGCCCGCAAAAGAGGCAGTCTAGTGCTACTGATGGGGGCTGGGACTATCGATAACTGGGCTCGGCAAAAACTAGCCGAGGAAATAAAAGCTTAGCGATTATCGCCACTACCGGTGGTCATGCCACGTTGCTGGCGTGATAAAACCTTTTCTAGGTTCATCGTAGCGATCTGTTCTAGGTCATAGTCTAGATAGTTGGCGACCGAATTAACGTACCATAGAATATCACCGAGCTCTTTGGCGATCTCTTTTTTGTCCTCATCGGTGGCTTCACCGCCCTTGTCACGTAATAGTTTCTTGAACTTCTCGGCGACTTCGCCGGCTTCACCGACTAATCCGAAAACTTTCTCGAGCATACCGGGGTCGCTGATTGAATCAGTCCTCTCAAATACATCGGTTGACATGGCTTGCTTGGAGTAATCTTGTATATTCATGTCTGTATTGTATCAAACCTGCCAAAATCGGTCCTCATTTGCTACCAGGGCACTCTTTTCACCAGAATGAGTCACTGGCTCTGCTGTGGATGAGCGTTCGGCTGGAATCGGTGTATGACCAATTTCGCAGCCTCTGATAGCAAACGAAGACCAATTCTGCCTAGCCTATATTTGCCAGACTAATCATTTATTTACATTGTTAACGCCGTTCGTGTCAACACGAACACGAGGCCCCGGCCGAGCGGATCTAGATCCGAGGGTGGGGCCGCTACGGTTGAATTCACTTCAACCTAGTAGCGGAGAGCTGCCCCTTCTAGTATCGGGGTTCGTGCCAACACGAACACGAGGATTCATCCGAGCTTTAGGGGGTGGAGCGAGCAATCCGAATTTACTTCGGTTGCGAAGCGGAGGGGCCGTGCCCCTCCTGAAACAATCGCGGAGGGGCGTGCCCCTCCTAAACTATAAATTCTTCGAAAAAGTATGGATCGCGAAAAAAGGTTCGGGTCATGATATCTTCTACTGCCGGCTCCAGCTCAACCTGGTCGAGTTTGTGTGGCCGCATCCATTTAAGTCTACTGGTCTCGTCGACGTCATCGCTGTAGTGGCGGAAAACATGGGCTAGGGTAGAGGAGTGAACTTTTTTACCATCCCTGACCCGGACGTAACACTCACCCGCATGTTCGGGCTGAAAATCTGCCCCGAGACTACCCCGCACTAAATTATTGGCGGCCGACTGGATCGATACATCACTCGCCTTTAGACCGATTCGTGGCAGCGACCATTTACTCGAAGTTTGGCGCTGCATCAATATATCACCTTCGGAATTTTGAACCACCAGCATGACTTGAACTTCGATTTGCCCACCAGCCGATGGCGCTTTTCCAAAGTAAGCCAAACCCTCAGAGCCAAGCGTATAGCCGCCATCAACTCTAGAGACTAGGTCGCGCTTGACGAGTAAGCCGAGATGATAGGACAGGAGGTTAGTGTCAACATCATCGAGTCGCAAGTCACGAAACCGGACAACCGAGTCTGATTCTAGAACCGCTAAGATATGTTTTTGAATATAATGGGTGATATTTTTTTGAGTCATATTTGAGTCAAATTTATTATAGCATAGATGCGACTGATGATATACTTTTCATCTGTTCTACTAGTTATTTTTATAAATATTTTTAGTCAAAATTAGTTAGCACTATTTGACTAGACCTAGTCTCGCACCGCCCGGACATACTTAGTTGTCCGACCATCATCGAGCCAGCGCTTCTCATACGTCGTGTCGACACGCGCATCAATCGTCTCATCGATGGCCTTATCGTGCAGATCAAATATCAGCTCTGTTATGCGCCACTTTTCAGCGACTAGCTGAGTTAAGCTCCAGTTAAAAAAGGCATCGTTGTCATGCTTCAAAGACAGACATCCGCTACTAGCCAGCAGCTCCTGATAACGTCTTAGAAAAGTCGAATTTGTTAGTCGCCTGCCGCTAGATTTGGCCCGTGGAAACGGATCGGGAAATGTCACCCAGACCTCTTTGAGTGATTTCTCGGCAAACAACTCTCCGACCTGGTCAGCTCGAGCCCGGACAAAGAATACATTTTTGACGCCGCGACCTAGAGCCTCGTAGGCGCCGTTTTGCAGTCGATCACCTTTGATATCAAGGGCGACGAATGTCTTGTCGGGATACTTGGCCGCTAGCTCCAGGCTAAATTTACCGTCACCAGCGCCAATCTCGACCACATCGACAGCTTTGATGCCATCTTTTTGCCACTCCTCAATCTCAAAACAATTTTCGGCATTATGAAACTTGGCAAATTTATATTTTTTGCGCTTACGAGTTATCATGAAATCATTCGGGTCTAATTTATCTTTCATCTTAATTGCTCCAGGCTATCGTTTACTAATCGGTACAATTTCGACGGTGTATTATCGGTTACCTGGCCGCCATCAACATAAAAATCGACACTGTCACCAAAATATTCCTGGGCCTGGGTGATGGTCGTAGCTGGAGTTTGACCCTGGCGATTGGCACTTGGCGCCACTAGCGGACCAGTCTGACGGACAAGTTCTAACAGATCATCGTCGGCCGGCATCCTATAGGCTAGACTTTTGTTGCCTCGCTCCAGCCAGGCTGGACCAGCTGGGCTCGGCACGATGACGCTGACTTTACCGGGCCACAGTTCATTTAGCCGGTCGGCTGTCACCGGATCAACCTCATCAAGCATATCGGCTTGAGACGATATCAGTATAATCGGCGACTTATCAGCGTCTCGCCCCTTGATATCATAAATGCGCTGGACAGCAGCTTGGCTATCGGCTCGTCCAACCACACCGTAGATAGTGTCAGTTCGGATAACACCGATTTTGCCCGATCTTAACAGCGGCTCGCATTCAACCAAAGTCTCAAAAAATTTCATTCTACATGATATACTAGCACACATGGAAGCGCTCAAGTCACTCATACCTGATTTCATACTGAGCCCGCTAATTGTCTTGGTTATCGGTATAGTTTTGTATTACCTAGGTGGTCTTGTAATCAGTGCCTTAATTCGCCACGTCGTAAATGTCCGCGGCCGAACCGAAAAATGGCGTAAAGATGACGTTTCAAAACGCCAACGAACGCTGAGCGGATTGTCCGCCGGTATATGGAAAATTCTAGTTTTTGTCGTAGTGGTGTTAACTATCGTCAAAATAATCTATCCGGCAATAAGCTTTGCGCCTATTTTCGCTAGCGCCGGTATCCTAGGTTTGGCGCTTGGGTTTGGCGCCCAGTCAATTGTCAAAGATTTCATATCCGGCCTATTTATCGTGATTGAAAATCAGTTCCGGGTTGGTGATATCATCGACCAAGCTGGCGTCTACGGTACCGTTGTTCGGATTGGCGCTCGCTCCACCGTCTTGCGCGACTTCTCCGGCAACTTGCACTACTTTCCAAACGGTCTGATAGACCATACCGTCAATCTAACTAGCGGCTACAGCAACGCTCGCTTCGACGTCCGAGTTAGCCCCGACAATGATCTTGATTTTGTTATCAAAACCATCGCCGACGTTGGTTTAAAATTATCCAAAAAAGAAGATTTCAAATCAATCATCGCCACCCCACCAGTTGTTACCTATATCAGCGATGTTGACGCTCTAGCGGCTGTTTTGACAGTCAGCGGCGAGACTCAACCGGCCGAGCAGTGGACAGTTGTAACCGAGATGCGCAAAGAACTGCTGGCTCGCTTCAAAAAAGAAGGCATCAAGCTTGCCTATCCGGTTCCTCCCGGACTCCTCAGTAAATAATTATTTAGCCGCTTCGATTTGCAAAGATTCGTCACTTAGAACGTCGTCGCCAAAGGCGTCGATACCCGTCGCCTGTTTGGACTGTTTGTCATACAGCCGCTTGAAGTCATCGAGGGCTGGCTGATCTAACTCGCCACTATCCGGGTAGCTCATGAAATCATCGGTTGACTGGCTCGCCTGCTGGCGGACACTGGCGTCGTAGCCGGGTCGGCTCAGGTCAAGCTGGGCGGCACCACTATTGTTGTAAATATACATCGAAATTATTACTAGGATAAAAGCGGCTAGCACGGAGCTCGACACCATAATAAGATACCGGTGCTGACCCCAGCGTGGTTCTTTTTTGGCCTCGTTGATAAGATCTTCTTCAGTCATGATTACTCAGTCGATCCTTTCAGCGTCAGCATTTTTCGAAATGAATCAAACGCTTTTTCGTAGTCGCGAATGCCCTTGTTGATATCGACAACGTATTCATGGACTTCCTGGCGAAGCTGACGAGTTTTAACGAGATTTTGATAGAAGCTGTCGGCTGACTTGTGGCAGTTAGTCCGAATAGTTTTAGCCATCTGCCGCTCGTAGCTTATATAAGTATCGCGGAAATCAGATAAATCATCCGAGTAGTCCGACGTTAGCTGAATTAGTGAGGCCCCGTCGAGGTTATTGGCAGCGATACGGGTATTCATCGGTGACATTAGCCGACTCGCTATCAACTCATAGGTTTGGCCGCGGTTAACCCGAAGCAGCGCGTCACTGGAGTGAATACTACTTAGAGTCGCCTGAATCTGGGTGCAGTTTTGAACAATCATATCAGCCTGTGACTGGCTCAGATTAGAGCTGTCTTTGGCCGATGCGCTGATCGAAACGGCCAAACAAGCCACGACCGCACCGAAGAAAATGAAGAGAATTTTATCTTTTATAGTCATCTTCATCTATTATCTAATAGTTACGCCTGTTTGGTCAAATGGGTTATTATGAAAACAGGGTAATTAACGATCGGAGGTATCCATGCAGCTTACAAAATACGAACACGCCTGCTTCACAGTTCAATCAGATGAACGCCGACTAGTGTTAGATCCAGGCAACCTAACGACCGATTTAGATATCCAAGACAAGACGGATGTTGTGGTTATAACTCACGAACATCCCGATCACTTTTTGCTCGATAATATATCACAAATTGTGAAATTAAATCCGGCTACTACGGTAGTCGGACCACAAGCTGTGGTCGATGGCCTGTCTGAGCTTGACTGCCAAACTCAGGTCGCGGCGGCCGGCGATAATTTAACTATCGGCAACTTCTCGCTAGAGTTTTTCGGTGGAACTCACGCTGAAATTCACTCCGACATACCACTCATTAGCAATCTAGCTGTCCTAATCAACCAGACCTTATATTATCCGGGTGACTCGCTGACCCGACCAGATAAGTCTGTCACAGCGCTGGCGCTACCAGCTGCCGCTCCGTGGCTTAAAATCGGTGAGTCAATCGACTTATTGCGTGATATTAAACCTAAGATCGCCTTTCCGACCCACGACGCGATATATTCGGAAAGCGGCAAAAACATCGCCGACAACATGCTATCTGGTGCGGCTGAATCGATCGACTGCCAGTATACTAGGCTCGAGTCGGGGGAGTCGATCACGGTATAATAGACGCCGTAATCAAAAAAACCACTCCCCTACCGATTGGCGGGGGAGTGGTCGGAACTAGGCTGCTCGCCTATTCTCTACTGACTAGAGATTATTTGAAATTTTTCTCGGCGTCTTCTTTGATGCCTTTACCAGTAGCTTTGGCTTGGTTAGCCACACGGCTACCACGCTTTTTAGCTTCACCAGCTACGTCAGCAGCTGATCCTCGTAGTGAAGTACCGAAGCCTTTGACTTCTTCAGCCATGTCGCTGACGCCAGATTTGGCTGATTTATAGCCATCACTAGCCGCGGATTTAGCCTGATCGAACTTTTCGCCGGCTTTGTCTTTGACATCTTCGGCCTTGTTCTTGATATCTTGTCGAGTTTCTTTACCACTCTTTGGGGCTAGTAGAATACCAGCAGCAAATCCAGTTACGGCTGCGACAAGTAAGTTAATTGGTTTTGACATATAGTTTATCTCCTTAGCGTTTATCTATTACGAAAGATGTGCATCGCTTCGCGAAAGATCTTCGCTGGTGCTAGCCACTCAGTAGCTGTGGCAACATTATTTGTTATACGGTTGATATGTTTAGCGATCTTATGTAGCTTTACGAGCAATACGATAACGATTGCCAGTAGGGCTAGGACCACGACTGACAGTATTGTGACTATGATAGTCAGCAAAATAACAGCTGTCTGGATATCCATAACTTATCCCCTTATTTATGCGCCACAGCTTGGTGGCTTATTTTAGTATTGTTTGTTGAATGTTTGTTTTGATTTGTTCAACACTTATTACTATAGCATAAGAGTTACAATTTTGCAATAGTATTATATTATATTTTTATATTACTATCTGTTAACGAACATCCCGACCTGTATCTATAATACTCCACTCGCCAGGGTGATGTCCATTTTACAGAGAAGTGAATTATTCTATTCGACCGTGTTCTTTGCGATGCTCAGCTCTTTCGGCTGCTGTAGTATATTCAAATTCGTATTGATTAGGGTTCGAGGAGTATCCATTCAGTTCTGCCTCTTTTGGCGAACAAAAATAGAAATTTTCACTATCTGACATATATATTCTAAATGGCGTAATCTCAGATGAATCAACATAATGTATTGCGTTAGACCCAAAAGTACCCCTACCTTCGATAGGTGGCTGCCCACACTCAGACCACTTCTGATAGTATTGAATATTACCAGGACTTAAGAAAAATGTGTAAATAATCAATAGAACTGATCCAAGCATAATTATCCAGAACCACTTGTTCTTCATTAATTTCTTAGCAGCTTTTTTATTTGGTAGCTTCTTCCGTTTTAAAATTATTAAAATATAAGCTACTGCGCACGCCAGTACTGCTATCGTAATGATTGAATATATCAAGTTAAGATCTACGTTTATATTTTGCATATACCACTCCTATTATTAATATTATACATGACATCACAATGATCAGTATTAATAGATTAGATCTGTCCTCTGTTATTTTGTTTTTAGATTCATTTTTATGACCCTTTATTACTTCATCAAAATGATTATTTGTGAGGGAGCGGTTGTACTCTTCTATGTATGACATGTCCTTATCGTTACCTTCTTTGTATGGACTGCCCACATAAGTAGAAGTATTTTTTTCATCTATCGTGGGCTCCTCAGATTGCTCAATTCTTTCATTGATCAAACTATTTGTACTTTTCGGTGTGTCATTATCTATCTTTGGCTCAGGTGCAATTTCGCTTGGATCATCTATGGATATATACTGATAATACTTAACTGGTTTATGATCAAGGCCTCTGCCTTCGAGAATAAGAACGTGTTCTCCTGGTGGTAAATCATATGTGGGTATCTCTGCATTTATACTACCGTCCGCGTCCACGTCAAACTCACCAAGAAGCATAGGGTCTGAGTGTAATATTGCCTTTACTAGTGAGTACGGAGAAAAGGAGTTAATCGACGTAGTCATCTTCATAACGTTGCCCCATATTGCCTTAGATTCTTCTACCAAATTTTGAGGTAGCGTTAGTGTCTTTGGCGCTGGAGGGTCAAAGACGGAACAAGCGCAATCATCGGGCTCATCTGGTTTTAAGAACACATTCTTATCTATTATGGTCCTGGCTATCTTCTCGTGGCCCAGATGGTTAGGATGAAAAACTGACGGATCATCATTCTTTACCTTATCAACTCCGACATCCGTCACGCTATTGACGTATCCCCTAGACTCACATATACGACCACCTTCTAAGGAGTTTTCAACATCTACATACGATATGTTCTCGTATTCGGCAAGTCCTTCGAGCATATCGTTCATATAGCTAATGGCATCATTAATCATGCCTATTTCGAAATTATCCAAAAGTCCAGGACTAAAAAGACTACAGCCGTAATTATATTCAGCTATAAATTTAGGATAACCAACCAATATTACCCGAGTTTTCGAAGATGCTTTCTTTATTTCGCGTATAAACATGGTGTTGTATTGATACTGGCTATCAATTGAATCATATAAAAGCTGTTTCAGGTCAGAGTCATATTTAGCATACTCGCAAGTAAAAAATGAATATGCGCAGTATTTTAGCACTCTTTCAAACCCAACATCGTTACCACCACCTGTAAATGTTACGACCGATGGCTTATATTTTTTAACAAAATTAATCTGCTTAGCCTCACCAGGCTGAAAATTATCTAAAGCAGACTGTCGTCTCTGTATTAAACCGATTTCTGACAAATCATAAGCTTCTAGTCTATTCTCTTGACCCAGGTAGTTAGCGTCGTTTCCCATATAATCAAATACAACCTGTGCACCAGAACAAGCAACTGATTTCATTCTATTTGGTGATATACCATAATAATCTCTAAGCAAAAACGGATAAGACCTATCGCTCACGTGGCATTCTCCAAACTTATCTGTACCCACAAGATAATGATTCTCGCCCCTAATATCGCCCTCACCACTTGAATATGAATCTCCCATAGCCAGGTACTCTATGTGGTTTGACGAACTGCCATTTCCTATACTCAGTTTGATTATCTTGTCATGATAATCATCCATAAGGAGGACAGACAAATCATCATCCGTAAATTCTACCTTACTTATATCACTATTGCTAGAGATAAGGGGCCACCCATAATGCTGGGAGGCGCACTCATTTTCAATAGGGTAATTTGCAGTATTAGCAATTTTACTATCGCCACAGTTATTGTCAATGTCATAGAAGCTGACTTTAGAGTGATAGGCAGCAGCCACACTTCGTCCATCGTTTGATATATCAAGCTTTATATAATTCCAATAGTCAGGTATCGATGCAAATCTTTTCACCTCAAAAGTCCTCAAGTTTAATCTGACAAATCCATGAGTATTACCCTCACCGCTCCAATCGTGAGGAGAACCAAATCCAAATACAGCCCATTCTCCATTTTGCGATACAGCAACAGCCTGTGCGACAGGAAGTTCATCTCCATACGTAGACTCAATGACAAAATCTGGGTTGTCTACACTCAATCCGTACTCATACTTTTTTGGTGTCGCCCAATCAATATATTCGAGTACCAATCTATCTTTTACGTTACTAATTACATTGGTTGCGGGTTTATCAAACTCATTATTGCCTAGATCAATAACCAACAATCTATCTGTGCCCGGAATGTGATATACAATAGGTCCAGTACTTCCACCTATTACTTCGCGCAATACATATGCAGGATTTCCTTCTCCATATACAAACGCAGCTCCATCCACCCCAATCTTAGCGTAGCCCCAATCTCCATAATTATAGTAACAATACGACTCTAGGTATTGGCTATATCCAGATATCATTAGCTCTTTGTCCTTGCATGTCTTTTCTCTAAACTGGTCTTCGCTGTCTTCGTCTATGCTTATATGGCTTCTTGTCCAAGATAAATCCCCTGCATGAGCACCTCTACTAACTAAAATACATAAATAAAAAGCCGCCAAGACAGCAGCTATACCCAAAAAGATGTGTACATATCGCCATACCTTATTTTTATATAGGCGCATCATGATGACACAAGTTTAACACAAGCGTGTTGTTATTTACAACAAATAAAGTAGGTTCTAGTTTTCGTGCAAGCGGAGAGATAGATCGTCGAGTTGGGTTGGATCGACGGTGCTTGGTGAACTCATCATGACATCGACGCCAGAGCCGTTTTTAGGGAAGGCGACGACTTCACGAATGTTAGTCTCGCCGACTAGGACCATGAAGATGCGATCGATACCAAAGGCACAGCCAGCGTGCGGCGGGGCACCAAATTTAAAGGCTTCGAGCATAGCACCGAATTTGGCTTCGACATAGTCTCGCTCGTAGCCGAGCGCGCCGAAGGCTTCGTACATAACTTCTGGGTTGTGGTTACGGACGGCACCAGAGCAGATTTCGTAGCCGTTCATGACCATGTCATACTGATCGGCCACAATCGCTAGTTTGTCTTCATCGGTCTTGGCGGCGCGCAAGGCTTCAACTCCACCGCTTGGCATCGAGAATGGGTTATGGCCAAAATCAACCCGTCGATTTGACTCGTCCCACTCATAAAATGGAAAATCAACGATCCAAGCCAGGGCTACGACGTTTGGATCTTTGAGACCAAAGTGGTCGCCAAAGTCTGAGCGCAAACGACCGAGGACTTTATTGACGGTGGCGCGTTTATCGGCGCCGAAGAATATTATGTCGCCGTCTTTGGCACCAAGTCGCTGCTGAACTTCGCTTAGTTCAGTTTCAGACATGAATTTTGCAATTGGTGACTTCACCTCGCCGTCAGCATAGGTCAGGTAGGCTAGGCCACCAGCGCCTTCGCTCTTGGCGATTTCGGTATACTTGTCGATTTGTTTGCGACTCAGCTCGGCGCCACCTTCAACCCGGATCGCTTTGATAGTTTCGGCGTTTTTAAAGACAGCAAATTCAGTACTAGCAAATACATCAGTTAACTCAACCAGTTTCATGTCGTAGCGCAAGTCAGGTTTGTCGCTACCGTAAGTTTCCATAGCGGCTTGGTAGCTAATGCGTGGAACTTCGTCAGTCATTAGCCGCTTGCCAGCAAATGACGTCACTAAGTTCTTAACAAGTGGCTCCATTTTGGACCGGACGACTTCGCCGTCATCGACAAATGACA
>JAKDMF010000021.1 GCA_030452455.1 bacterium
CTCAACATCCTGTGGTACTTTGTAACTAGACATACTGCTTATAGTATAGCATGAGCAGCCCAAGAAAAACGCCAGATAACCATAGGGCTAAGTGGCGTTTTTAGACAAAGATTCTAGGATTTATTCTGGCCAAGAACTACCCTTCGGGCTGTTCTCTACTTTTCTTGGCGGCTTGGATCACAGCCTGATTATAATCAGCTGGTAGTTCATCAAATTGTGGCAGCTGATCGTAAACTTTTTGGAAAGCTTCACGGCGATCACCGATACGACCTTCGTAACGTGAATCACTCAGGACTTTAACCATCTGCTCTTTGACAATTTTGAGGTTGGCAGTGTTCATCTGTTTCACAGCTTCAGGTCGTTCGAGCGCCCGAGATAGCTGGAACAAGTACTCTTTATCCTGAGTTACGATCGATTCAGCCGAACCAATTTTGTTGGCGTTGACGGCGTTGGCTATGGCGTAGTTGAGGAAATCGTTACCTGTTTTTGTCATCTTTTGCTGCTTAATTTCGCCATTAAGCAAAGCGGCAGTTGCATAGAACGGCTTGTTGCTATTGCTCATCATGGAGTCGGCAAAGGCCTGGCTCAAATCCTTATATTGAGGTTGTCTCATCTCGTTGAAGTCAGTTTCGGCCATAATTCGCATCAGAGCACCGGCATTTTTACCACCAGCTACCATTTCGATAGCAGCTTTTCGAACATCTTCTGTCGGTATAATACCCTTAACACTCTTGTTGTTGGCCAGCTCAACTCTCTCGTCATCTGACAAGTTGGTTTCTTCGATAATAACCTTGGCGTTTTCAGTAGCTTCACGCTGGGATGACTGAATAGTTTTAATTGATGAGGCGTAGGCCCGGAAAGCACCAGTTGAACCCTCGATACCGCCGGCTCGCTCCTGCTCACCGTATTTATTTTCTTGCATAATTTCGGAGTATTCCATGTCGCTAACACGCTTGGCACTTTGGGCGGCGACGCCGTTAATAGCAACTTCGTTGGCAGTGTGCTGCAAGTTCTTAATATGGTCTTTTTCGGTGGCACCCATGTTTTTGTAGGCATCGAGATTACGGAACTCCTGTGTCCGGTAGTCAGCCATGCGCGACTCATTAATTGACTCTTGGTTTTTGAGAGTTTCCTTCGATAGCTCGAGCTCGATATTATCGGCGTGGAGGCGTGAGCCACGGACGTTTATTTCGCCCTGCAAGTCGGATTTTACCTTGGCCTGGATAGTTTCCTGAGCCGTAGTCGCCTTGTGTGCTTCACGACCAAGTGTTCGACCGACCGATGTATCTTCGAAATAAGAATCGGATAGCTTTTCGTGAGTTGCCTTGGTAGATTCTCGGCGGCGACGGTTATTATCCATCCGGAGGGCAGCTCGACGACCGAAGTTAACGCCACTTAGCTGGCCGGATCGGGCTAGTTCACGGTTATGGGCCATATTATGAGCTTGGCGGTTAGCAACTCGGTCTTTGGACCAGTTTTTCGTCCGATCAAGTAGGCCCCGGCTTGGGTTGTTGACGAGGCCAGCTATTCGACTGACTAGTGAGCCGCTGAGCTTCAGTAAGAGCGGTGTAATCGCTAGCGGTGCTATCTGGACGGCCATACCAAGTAACACCTCGTTGATGGAATGAGCGTTTTGAATGATTAGGACACCGGCTAGCTGAGCCCCGCCGAAGACTAGTGAGAAAGCTGGGAACATGACAAGCAGAGTTGTGAATAAATCACGCCAGCGGTCGAACCATTTTTCGGTATTTGGTAAGAGCATGGCGACAAAGGCCAGCGGCGCGATAACTATCAAGATAGTGATGATGGCCTGACGAGCGGCCAGAATAAGGAGCACGACCAGTATAGTTAGCAAGACACCAAGCAAGATTGGTAGCAGTAATATAATTGCGCCGACAACGTCGATGGCACCAAGAGTAGCTAGACCAGAGGCGGCACCAACCACGGCTGCGCCTGAGAGTGCCCCACCTGATAATATAAAGCCGGTGATACTCTCCCAGCTGATTAACTGCCAGCCATTACTCTCGCCACTACCGACGATGTAGCCCCGCAGGGTGATGAATAAGTCCTGCAGTGAATAGCCCAGAATGTTCGATAAATCGACGGCTATGGCACAGACCCAGTACGATATATTGACCAAGATAGCGGCGATGATGAGTCGCGGTGCCAGCCGTTTGATACCGTAGTTAGTCATACCAAATGACGATACTTGGGAGTAGATGATGATTAAGAAAGCGATCACGAAGGCGATGTTGGCGAAGTTTCGCATCACTCCCCAGATTCGGTAAAGTGAGTTATTGTCCTCGCTGTTGGTCTGGGTGATAGTTTTGACTTCTAGGAAACCGCTAATAACGTCGAAAACCCAGTCGGTTCCCTGGGCTAAGAAGTTAGTTACCGGGCAGATTATCCAGCTTAAACCACCTTGGATTTTACAGGCGCTGGCATCGGAATCCTCGGTGGCGTCGCCACTGGCGGCTTCGTCGACTTCGAACGTGATGTCTTTTGGACCGGATTGCTTGTCGAAATTATTCGGTGGGGTGTATTTATAGGTCGAATAGTGACCAGTTTTTGACCCCGTCGGATTAGCGCCAGCATCGAAATAGATGACGTTGGCGGTTGGGCCGTCGAGGTACATGTAGTAAGTGCTACTGCTATCGATGTTGAGTTTATCTTGATTTTGCTTGTTTGGTTTGCGGTAGGTGTCATCGTTATAAACAATGTTGCCGTCTTTCCAGGTGGCGTCGGCTGGAGCGGCGCTAACAGGGGCGGTGGCGACAAAATATGACGAAACTATCGCAAGCAAAATTGCGACAATAGAAAGTGGTTTCCACTTCGCAAAAATACGAAGCGGTGTCTCAAATATGCTCTCCACCATATATGCTTATATTGTAGCATTTTTAGTATAAAAAGTCAATCAGTTTTAGACAGGATGCAGACACTTAGCCCATCTTTTCAATTCAGCTAATGCTAGGGTATGCAACGATATTTACAAATACACAAATCAGTAGTATAATATAGGTGTTATGAGCTAACTCAAATAGTATGAGTTACGGCTCATACGAACCTATCCAAGGTGGTGATCTGATTGTTTAGAGTCAAGAAGCGTTATTTCTTCGTTCCGACTGACGGCAGCGACCCGGTTGTGACGTATAGTTACGAAGACGTCAAGAAAATGAAGCGGGCTCAGCTACTGGTAGTAGCCAAGCCGTGGATCTTCGCAGCTATCGCGGCTATTGCCCTGATTCAGGTGTTTGTAGGTGTCCTTGGTGGTGATATTTCACTGTTTCGGACCGAAGTGATTGTCGTGATGGCAATCTGTGGCGCCCTGGGTGTTTACTTGGCATATCGTGATGAGCGAAACTATATCCGGACGGCTATAGTCAACGCTATCGCGGTTGCCTGCTACGCTCTAGGTACGCTACTAATGATACCTTTGCTGTTTCAGCAGTCTGATACTTTTCGGCACGCTGTGTCGTCGCTGACCGGTCATAGCACCTATGATGGCAGTGAAGGAATCATTGGCGCTAGTCCGTGGGCGTTGCAGCTGGTTTCATTCGCTGTAGTGGCTTTTTTGGTCTACTTTTTGATGGTGATCGCTATTATAGCGTCGCTATCGAGTCTGATACATGCCGGTGATACGAAGTACATTGGCAAACGACCCAAAAAGCCGAAGCGAAAAAAGCTGGTCGTCAAACGCCAAGATGGCGAAACTGAAGAACTGTTTGCTGAACGTCAGCAAGCCGAAGCTAACGATTTCGAAAAAGCTGTCAAAAAGATGAAACGAAGCTACGCTAGCAATGCCCTTTTGTGGCGCTATCGTAAAGTTGTTTCAACTGGTTTTGCGCCAATCTGGCTCAGTTTGATTGCCGTTGCCTGCAGTGCATTGTATATCAGCGAGTCGTATTTCAACGCAACTTTCTGATCATCCACCCGACCACAGCCGTGGACGCCTATATCCCCCGGGGATGTTAGGCGTCCACGGCTATTTAATTTGGTGTTTTACAGTTTAGTTGCCGGTCATATCGCGGTTGGCGTTGCGGATACGAGCGTCGCGCTGAGCGAAAGTTTCGGCCTTCGGGGCGGAAGTAGACTGATTTGATGGAGCGGCTGGCGCTGCCGGAGCGGACGGCGGTGTGCCCGTATAAGAATGCTCGACCTTCAGTGTACCTGGATTTGAGCTTGGAGCCGGCTTAGCAGCACTAGTACTTGAAGCGCCGCTCTTAGCCGCATCAGCCACGATTTTTTGCATTGCGGCGATATCCTTGGCTTCGAACTTACTAATGTTATTGGGGTTAAGCGCAGCTTGGGCGGTCTCAACTGACATTTTACCTTCAGTGATAATTTTATGCTGGACAGTACTGGATTGACCGAGGATCTTGTCGAGCTTCATCTCGCTACTTAGGACATTCTTTTCTGAATCAGCGTACGACTTATTGAGGCCCTTCATCTTGACACTTCCATCTGTATTTGTCATGGTTTTGCCATTCTCGTCGAGCTTTGGTTCATCGGCCTTAAGCTTAACTTGTTTTTTAACCTTACCATTTTCATCGTGTATGACATTTCCATTGTTGTCTTTGGCGTCCTCCATAACGAGCTGGCCATTTTCATCAAACTCAGGTGAAGTAGACGTCGCCCAACCTTTGAGAATTTCGTTTTTACCCATCATAGCGCCACCTAGATTTCTTGATAACTCGGTGCGCATTGTCGAGCTCATAGAGTCATCTTTATCGGCCACGACACTAGCCATAACATCAGCACCTTTGTTGCCAAGTCCATCGAGCATGTTCTCGATTGCCTGAGCCTCTAACTCATCGTCACGTTCAATAGCCTTTCTAAGTGCTTCCCCTAGTGCGTCAGCATCTTTTGGACCATGAACATCTTGCCATTCTTTGATAGCCTGGTTTTCACCGATTTTCTCCTGGCTGCGCAGAGCGGCGTTTAGTTGGAAATCTTGACCGCTTACACCAAGCGCATCTCTGGCATCACTGGCATCAAAATCGGCAGTCGCCTTGGCTGCAGCCGCAGAATTGGCACCAGCAGCTGCACTACGGAGGTTAGCAGCTGCTTTCTTGTCATTGTTGTCTAACATGAAGCCTGCCTCGGCCGCTTCAGCAGAGGCCTTGGCCTTTTCGCCCTTAGCTGCCATGCGTTTACTGACACGAGTAGACAGTCCCTTGGTGGCGTATAGGCCTTTGCCATCTAGTTGTTTCTTCATAATCTGGTTGCCGCGGTAGGCTTTATAGTCTTCTGATTTTTTCCTCAACTTATCAAGTGGTCCACGATTCGGATTATTTACGAACGCACCAATTTTATTTAGCATACCGCCAGCCGTCTTCATAACTATAGGTGTCAGTGCGAGCGGCACCACGGCGATACCAGCGCCAAGGATTTGGACAGCTACATTGTCGGTACTGTTCATAATGACGATCGCTGCCAAGGCACTGGCCCCAAAGATAGCGGCGATTATCGGGAACATCAGGAGCATTATTTGGAATAGCTGTCGCCAACGCGTAAACCAGTTTTCGGTATTTGGAAGCAGCATAGCTACAAACGCCAATGGAGATATTACGATTAGTAAGATTATGATGGCTTGACGGGCTGTTAAGACCACAAAAACAGTAAGGATAGCTATAAATACAGTTATTATTACCGGGACCAGCCCAGCCAGGAGCATGAATATATCTGTCGTTGCAGCTATCAGAGTACCAGAGACCACCCCAAGTACTATGGCTCCAAACGCCGGTCCATTACCACTCCAGAAGCTACTATTGTCTCCTGTTACGGCTATACCCTCTGTCATGCCATCAAACAGGGCCTTAATACCGGAACCTATTATATTTGAAGCATCTACAGCCAGGGCACATATCCAGAACGATATATTAACCAGGATCGCTGCCATGACGAGTCGCGGCACCATTTTCTTGATGTTGTAGTTGCTAAAGCCGATGCTTGTGACCTGTGAGAATATAATTATCAAAAACGCAATTACAAAGGCGACGTTGGCTATATTTCGCATACCTTTCCAGGCACTGTATACGCCCTGGGTGTCGCCATTTGTCATAATAGGAGGAACTGTCAGCATTAAAGCGACGACTTTGTAGGCAGCATCAGATATACCACCCAACAGGTTGAATACCGGGCAGAGTATCCAGCCGAGACCGCCGTCGATTTTACACTTGGCTTCCTCGCCCTCGTCTTCATCACCAGCGTGAACTTTGTCCCAGGCCTTGTCCGGGTCTCCAAAATTAACTTGCAAGGTTTTTTTAGCCTTTTTGGTAACGGTTTTACACCCACCCTCTTCTTTTTTAAATTTATCGGCTGGTTGCAAGCAAACCGTATATTGTCCCGGTTCTTTTGACCATCTATTTGACCCTACACTGCCTGTCCATTTTATATCCTTTTTTCCGGTACCATTTGCCCCTTTTTTATATAGCAAAAAGTGACCATCTGGATGAGTTTTCCCCTGATAATAAACAGTAGCGATTATTTCTTTTTGGGCATCTGTTTCTGGTACGTCCTTGTTGTCCGCCTTGTCCTTGTCGGTTATCGATCCAGACACAGTTACAGAACCAGATAAGTTTAATAGATCTATTGGCTTACATGGTGGTGTTGAATTGCTTTCTGGTGAAGATGAAGAATCAGGTGTTGAGGCGGACAGAGTGCCCGTCGAACTTTTTGAGCCAACAGATCCTGTAGGTATAACTATTTTTAAGCTGGCTAAACAGGTGCTACCTGGTGGGCTTGTTTTTATTGTCGCGCTCGCGTTATAGACTAGCCTTTTTTCAACCTTTGAAGCTCCGCTGTCTTGGTAGAATATTGTAGTACCGTTTAGGTTACCACCGTTGGCCTGTATTTTTGCACCTTCTTCTTTGAAAGTATATTTTATCGCGGCTGCGCTTACTGTCTGACTACCAAAAAGACTCGTTGTAAACGAAATGACCAGCATAAATATGGCCGCAAATAATACAATAGATCTTTTATTAATTAACTGATGACGTAACATCATTTACCTTCCACGAATTTTCTTCATTTATTGTATCGATGAATATTTTTATAGAGTCGTCATCTACGGGAGCTTTAGCGCTAAATCTGTTTAATTGACTTGTTGAATCAGTCTTTATGAACTTAATTGAGCTTTTATCAATTGTTATATCATATTTTCTGTAAGATTCATTCCATAATTGCCAGCCTTCATATGTCATCACACTTTTGAATTCATCTGAGAACTTGTCGTATCCGGACTGGTCGTCTCTTGAGTTTATTGTGTCAATCAAACTTAAGGCTAGTTCTTTTGCTTCTTTTTGCTCAACTGCAGAACCATTTTTGCTGCTAGTACTTCCATCACCACTATCTTTTGTAGACACATACCAACTAACACCAACCAACGCAACCAAGCCTATTAGTAAAAGTATGATAATGATCATTTTTTTGCTACGCATATAATCAAATTATACCATAGTACTTATGGTATAAAAGCAATATAGCACGCTCCTATTAAAGAGAGTGTGCTATATGGTTACGGAAGCGATACTATTTAATGCCGACAGATACGTACGATGGGTCATCATCGATACGAGCGACTGACAAGTCGACGTTTTTAAGAATTTCAGTATTCTCTGCATACATATTTTTGTCATTGAATGTCTGTACTTTTACTACAATAGTTACTTCATTTGAGAAGCTAGTAACTTCACCACTGTCATCGATCTCAGTTTGTGGCTGTTTATCGTTGTAGAAAATAGAGTCACTAGAGCCTTTATCCATACCGTTGCCAGATTTAACAAGTTTAGCTGGAGCTATTTCAAAGTTTGAGTCCGGACCGTACTTATCAGCTATTTTTACTAACTGATCATTTAGATTTAGGGTGTCAGGGTTGTTGTTTTGGATATCGTTTGGTCCCATTTTTTCACCACCTATATATAAACGATAATCATTGTATACCTTGTCACGATCGTCTTGGTCGGTGTTTCGTGCTGTTAGATTCAGATACCTTTGTAAGTTAGGCGCTATACCTCCGTTGAAATAATCTTTACTAGATTGGGCTGTTATGTCTGTATTTTCAGGAAACTGCATGCGGTTCATGCCGTAGAAACCGGTTTCACCAGTTGGTTCGCTCGGAAAATCATATGGTGAGTCGTAGAATTCATCTTCCATCGCTATTGCGCCATATGCATTTTGCTCTGATGAGTAGGCGTTTTCAGCATAGAACGCCGCTTCAGGGTTATCAAATTTATAGCCCCATGTATCAACCCATTTATCTTTTGCTTCTTCGAAGGTTGGATCTAATTCTGGACCGGTTTGATTGAAGTCTGTGTTTATTGCTTGTTCCTGGTCGTTACTATTCTCCAGATGGGTATCTTCACCAGGATTTTTATCTGCCGAAGTCGAGGGTTCATTTTCATCATTTGAAAAATGTTCGAAAGCTTTGTATCCACCTATTCCACCACCAGCAGCAAGAACTGCTATGGTTACACCAGCGATACCCTTACCAAATTTGTGTTTTTTATTAGGGTTTTTATTATCTTTTTCTGTGCTATGTATACCTTCGTTTGGTGTAAATGTTGGTTTTGGTGGGAGGTTTTCTAGTCCTTGGCTTTCGATAGATTTATGTGACATGGTGGAGTCCTTGTTTATCTAATACTACTATACTTATAGCATATACTATTTTTGTGTTAAAAGCAATAGCATTATTTGATTTATTACTTGCTCTATAGGGTAAAATATCGTATTTTATAGATATATGACTATTAAACAAAAAATCCTAACATGTGCCGTATTCGCCGTCAGTATATTGGGTCTAGCGGCTATCCAACCAGCCACAACTAGCTACGCAGCAGCCGAGTGTGGCGGTGTCAAGACAGCCATTATCAACTGTGATAAAAAGTACAAAAAAGACGCCACTAAAGTAGAAGAAAACCCGGTCTGGGGTATCTTAATCATGACCATCAAAATTATGAGCGTTGGTGTCGGTATTTTAGCCGTCGGTGGTCTAGTCTGGGGCGGTATACTATACGCCAGTGCCGGTGACAGAGCTGAGCAGGTCAAACAGGCCATCACCATCATCACCAATGTCGTCATCGGACTACTACTATTTGTATTCCTAGCCGCCATCGTCAACTTCTTGGTGCCAGGAGGCGTTTTCCAGTAGGCCGTAAGTGATATAATAATAAGCGACAGGAAACATTACTGATATGAACAAAATAAAAACATGGATTATAGCGATAGTATTTGCCACCAGCACCGGTGGAGCGCTAGTGGCGACTGCCCTACCAACGACAACATATGCTGCAAAAAAATGTGACACTAAGTTCATAACTATACCAACCTGGTATAACGGCCTGACCGATAGTAAATGTAATATCAAAGGTCCCGGCAGCGACGAAGGTGATCTGCAGAAGTTTATCTGGAAAATTGCCCTGAACGTCATCAATATCATGTTCCAGCTGGTCGGATATATCTCGGTCGGCTTTGTTATATTCGGTGGATTTAAATTCATGATATCTCAGGGTACGGCCGATGGCGCCGCCAAGGCGCGCCAAACTATCACCCGGGCGGTAATTGGTCTGGTGATATCTATCCTGGCGGTATCGATTGTAACCCTAGTAGGAGCCTCAGTTTAATGACTAATATTACAAATATACTTAATACCCTAGCCGTCAAATTGACGACTGGCGAGACCGGTATACCGAACACTAAGGCCAACGAAGCGACGCTGGGCAACATCTTAAACACTGTCTATATGTTTGCTGGAATTGTGGCTATCGTAGCAATCATCATCGGTGCTTACTGGTACGTGACATCGGCCGGCAACGCGGAATCGATCAAAAAAGGTAAAAACGCCATACTATATGCCGTGATCGGTCTAGTCGTGACTATCATGGCCTTTGCGATAACTAACTTTGTGATAGGTAGACTATAATGCGAAAAATATATCTAGGATTAATCAGCATATTTGCGGTCGGTATTATGGCGACAGCGATAGCCGCACCGACGGTTGGTGCTGTCGACCTGCTCAAAGGCTGTAGCGGAGTCAGCGATAACAGTGGTGTCTGTTCCGAGAAAAACAAGGGTCAAAAAGGCGTCACCAATACGGTCAAAAATGGTATCAACGCCGCTATCTATGTTCTAGCCATCATCTGTGTGCTGATGGTAATACTGGCTGGGTTCCTATATACGGCCTCAACCGGTGATTCGGGCCGTATTCAAACCGCTAAGAATACGCTTATGTATGCTATTATTGGGCTTGTAGTGGCAATATTGTCGTTTGCAATCGTAAACTTTGTTATCAAGAAAATATAAGGAGAACACAATGAAAAAAGCAAAATCTCTACTACTCTCGCTAGCACTAGTGGTTGGAGTGGGTATGTTTGCAGCCCCAGTCGCAATTTCAGTCACCGGATCAACTGCCGTTCACGCTGATACTAAGTCTAGTATCAACAAAGGACTAAATGCGGTCGGTCGAAAAAGTGGTAACAACAAAAAGTCGATTGATAGCTACTTCGAAACAATAGTAAATGTCGTACTATTTCTCGTCGCGGCGGTGTCTGTCGTTGTGATTATTTACGGCGGTTTCCGGTATATTGTATCTAACGGTGATTCTACCAAGATTCAAGGGGCAAAAAACACAATCCTATACGCCGTTGTCGGCTTGGTTGTGGCGATATTGGCCTTTGCAATCATTAACTTTGTAGTAAAAAGCTTATAAGTATTAACAAATAGTGTATAATCTGTTATAAACTGTAATAGGATAATTTCGATAACGAAAGGACATAAAATGAAACAAGCAATAAAAAGAGGCCTACAGGCAATCCTGATCGTACCACTACTTGCTCTAGGAGTAAGCGCAGTGGCACCTATGGTTGCACCAGAGGCTCATGCGGCTGAATACACCATCCAAGGTGGTGCTGACTCAGCTAAGGGTGATAACACACCAGAGAACCTGTTCTCAGGCGACAACGCCATCTTTAAGACAATCGTGAATATCTTGCTATTCATCATTGGTGCTATCTCGGTCATCATGTTGATCATCGGTGGTATCCGCTATGTGGTGTCTGGTGGTGATCAAAACGCTGTTAGCGGTGCCAAGAATACAATCTTGTACGCTATCATCGGTATCATCGTCGCTCTACTAGCCTACGCTATCGTCAACTTCGTTGTCGGTGGTATCTCAGAGAACTTCTAGATACACCAGGTAACTACTCGCTAAATGACCCCCTGCCCTTGCAGGGGGTTTAGCTTTGCTATCGGTATAGCTTACTAAGACGCTGCTTAGGCCGCCCAGAAGCAGCGCTTTAAGAACTTTAAGCTTAGACTGTGACGAGCCACTGCCGAGCTAAGTGGCTGACTATACGCCAAGCTACGACTTATGGAGCGCGGCCCAGTCGCTATCGAACAGACCGACCAAAGTTTATGGCATAAGAACATACAAGTGACGAATACTAACAAAATACCCCTCGTGATGAGGGGTATTTATTAGTACGAGAGCCCAGACAAGTACTTGATGTGAACAGGTACTATAGAACTTGGATTTTAGTCGCTTGTTCTTGTTTGACCTTCGAAAACGTAATTGTTAGAACGCCATCTTTTAGAACAGCCTCTACTTCATCTTCGCGGACAGCAACCGGTAGTGCTAGTGTACGGCTGAATTCGCCCCAATAGCATTCCTGGATGTGCCAGTTTGTTACGTCTGTTTCATCGCCACTTGATAGAGTACCGCTGACAGTAAGAATACCGTCTGAGATACTAACATCAAGATCATTTTTGTTAACACCAGCTGTTCGGGCCTTAACGATAAGCCGTTCATCAGTTTCGTATACATCCACTGCTAGCTGTCCTGGGAAGTCACCTTCGCTGTCATCCCATGATTCTTCTGCTGGCTGCGGCGTATCCTGTACTGGTTCTGGCGTATCGCTATCGTCCAAAAATGCTGCTGCTAGTTCATCCTCGATCAGTAGATCGTCGTTTTGTTTCCGGGCCATGATTTCCTCCACTTTTCTCTAGGCTCAATTGACAAATTGTACTTCATATTATAGCTAGTATATGTATTATAATCAATACAGGAGGCTATCTAAACGTAAAAAGTACAATGCTTGATCGACTTATCGCGGCCATCGCTCCTCACCACTGTTCAGATTGCGGACAGATCGGTAGTATATTTTGTGCGAATTGTAAAAATAACTACACTGCACGTAGTTTCGATGGTTGCGTGTCATGTGGACGGCTAACGGTTAGTGGAATTTGTGATAAATGTCGTACGTATTATGACAAAGCCTGGTGTGTCGGCTGGCGAAATAATGGATTAAAGAGCTTAATCGACAAGTATAAGTTTCAGTTTGCGATCGCGGCCAGCACGCCACTGGCTGATATGCTAAGCTCTGCCCTGCCCGATCTGCCGCGGCAATCTGTAATAGTACCGATACCGACGGTTAGTCACCACATACGCCGCCGCGGCTTCGACCACAGTTTGCTGATAGCTCGTAAACTGGCTAAGCGACGTAAGCTACCTCTGCAACAGCTGCTGGTTCGCAGAACCAAGGATATTCAGCACACGGCAACAAGTTCAAAGCAGAGGCTGGATCAAGCTAAAAAAGCTTTTGAGGTCAGGGGTGAAGTTGATCCAGACAAGATATATGTCTTGATCGATGATATCGTGACAACCGGCGCCACGATAAGCTATGGCGCCAAAGCTCTAAAAGATGCCGGAGCTTTGTATGTCTTCGTGGCCGTAGTTGCCCGCCAACCTCTAGACTAACAGACTAAAAACTGCTAAAATAACAGATGTTCAACTCAAAGCACAGCTATGCTGTGCCTCCAATTTAACAAACCAAGCTTCAGCTGTTTGTTAAATTGAGAGGAGAAACAGCGTAGCAAGGAAGATTTACAAAGTAAATCGACCAAGCGGAGTCAGTTTCGACGAGGAGCCCGAGTGGTTGGTGCAGCCGAACGAAATTGAACGCGAGTTTACTCGCAGTGCAATGAGGAGGCGGAAGAGCGAAGTAAGCTGTGCGCACGAAGCGATAGGGAACGGTCTTGAAAACCGTACACGCGCTATAACAGATACAATACGGAGAGGTGCCCGAGTGGTTGAAGGGAACGGTCTTGAAAACCGTCGAGCCGGCAACGGTTCCGAGAGTTCGAATCTCTCTCTCTCCGCCATAGAAAAACACAGTCCATCTGGACTGTGTTTTTCTATATCTCGAGATCGAGCTTCGAACTCTCGATTTTTGCATAGCAAAAATACCGAGGTATCGCTTCGCTCCTCCATCTCTCGCTCTATAGAAAACAAGCTTTCATAGAACTTCGTTCGATT
>JAKDMF010000022.1 GCA_030452455.1 bacterium
AACTTTGACCATGGCGTGACGGACGACGCGGCCGTTGAGTGTGTAGCCGGCCTGGAGTTCATCAGATATAACTTCAGTTTCGCCCTGACTGTCTTCGTCAAACTGGATAGCTTCATGGAAGTCTGGGTTAAACTCAGTACCCGCAGTTGCCGGTATGCGCTCTAACTTGAAGTCAGCTAGAGTTTTGTCTAGTTTTTTGGCAACACTAACTATACCTTGAGCCCATTTGTTGTCAGCTAAATCGGCTGGTACGTGGTCAATCGCCCGTCCAATGGTGTCGATAACCGGTAGCATCTGGACGATAGCGGCTTCTTGGCCGTAGCGGTAACTGTCGGCTTTATCAGTCTCACTTCGTTTGCGGTAATTCTCAAAATCAGCCTGCAGGCGCTGCAAGTCTTGGGTTAATTGATCAGCCCTGACCTTATCTTTACTTAACTTCGGCGCTTTATTAGCGGCTGGTTTTTTTGGTTTTTGATCTGCCATTTTCTAACTCCTTTTCACGTTTTCTTCTTTTATACCATCGATCGAATACGTCGCTCGTAAACGGATTAATGAACATCGCCCATAGAGCAGCAAATAGTACAAATAGTATTAGCGCCGTCACCGCCTGAGCCCATTGTGGCATCTATAGCACTTCTTCCAGCATCGCTCCGGCATGTCGGACAAGTCGCATGACTTTGCCGTAGCTCTGCCTGGTCGGGCCCAGCACACCGATGTAACTATTGTCGCTATAAGGTGAACGGAAGCGGCTGATTATCAGGCTAGCCCCGCTCGACTTACCGATTGGGTTCTCGGCTCCGATATAGACACTAAGTGGTTCGTTTGGCGCGGCTTCGCGGAGCCATGGCTGCAAGTTATCGATTAGCCTGGCGACGGCCTGCGTGTGCTGGCCCTGCATGAACTCGGGCTGTGAAAATAGATTGCCAATACCACTCATATATAGCTGGTCGCCAATGGTGGCGATGCCTAAGTTCTGAGTCAGGTCAACCAGACTGTCAACAGCGCTCCGGATGGCTCGATCGGCGTGATTGCCATGATTAGTTAGGCGTGACTCAATCGTTCTCGCACTACGATCGAGCTCCTGGGGGACTAACGCCTGATTTTCGGTTATGATATTAACATACATTCGGTAGCCCTTGTCGGTTGGTATTCGGCCGGCACTGGTGTGGGGCTGGGCTATCAGCTCCATCTCCTCTAGCCGGGCCATTTCGCTCCGAATAGTCGCGCTCGAGACACCAAAAAGCTTAGCTAACGTGACGCTGCCAACTGGACTTGCCACCTCAGCATATTCTTCAATAATAGCTGCTAAAATCTTCATCTGACGATCTGTCATGTGTCTATTTTAACGCAAAACTAGCACTCATGCAAGACGAGTGCTAGAGTGAGTTACTCGCTGTCGATAATTTCTTGGAGTAAGCTGCGAGCCATTAGGCGAGCCTCATCATCTTGACGGACGAAGCTGTCACCGCGCTCGGCTATTTCATCGGCCACCCGGACTGCCCTCTCTAGATCGTCGTTGATCAAGAAGTGGTAATACGGCACCGACAGTGATCGATTGAGCTCTTTGATAGCACTAGCTCGGCGCTTTGGCCACTCAGCCGCAAAGGCTTCCTCGGTTGGATAACGCTGGGCCAGTCGATCGCGCCAGACTTCGTAGCTTGGCGGCAAAATAAATATAGCAATGACGGCCTGTGATAGTAACTTGTACTCATCGACACCCTGAACATCAATGTCAGTCGTGGCTATTTTGCCGGCGTCTTTTGATAGCTGCAACTGGCCAATGCTAGTGCCATATATAGTGTCATGAACTTGTTTGATTTCGATAAACTCATGTCCGGCTGCCATCCGTAAGGCTGTCTCGGTATCAATAAAGTGATAGTCGACATGATCGACTTCTGGCACGCCGTTATTAATCCGCGGTGACCGAGTGGTGTGCGACACTATGTCCTGAAAGGCGTCCATTTTAAGTAGCTGCTGCTTGATGGTATCTTTACCGGCGCCAGCTATGCCAACCAGCAATAATATCTTGGTGGTTTTAACCAAATCGATGGCTGCTTGAGATGGTGAGTAGTTAGCAATAATAGGTGTCGTTGGTTTGTCCATATCTAGATATTGTAGCAGACGCTACGAGTTTAGTCGCGCTTGAGCATGACGGGATTGCTTCAGGAGGGGCTAGCCCCTCCACTCGTTTTTGAAGTCAATTCAAAAACTTCGCTCCACCCCCTGAAGCTCGGATGAATCCTCGTGTTCGTGCTGACACGAACGGCGTAATTGTTTTAGGGAGTTAGTTAGTTTACGAGTTAGTCACGTTTGAGCATGACAGTAAAAGCTTCTGATGGGATGTCGACTTTACCGAAACGCTTCATGCGCTTTTTGCCTTTGGCTTGTTTGGCGAGGACTTTCTTTTTGCGACTGACGTCACCACCGTATAGTCCAGTCGTCACATCTTTGCGGAAGGCCGATAAATCGGCTCGGGCGATAAACCGTCCGCCGATGGCGGCCTGCAGTGCAACCTTGAAGTTCTGTCGCGGTATGACATCTTTTAGCTTGCCGACAACGACTCGTCCGATCGACTGTGACTCTGACCGGTGCACGATGACAGACAGAGCACTGACGATTTGATCGGCGACATAAAAATCGACTTTGACCAAATCTTCGACTCGGTAATCCATCAGCTCGTAGTTGAAACTGCCGTAGCCGCTAGTGGCACTTTTCATCTGATCATAAAAATCGGTTAGGAGATTTGCTAGTGGCGCTTCAAAACTTATCAAGGCTCGTGAATCAATATAACTGATATTCTTTTGAATACCGCGCTTGGATGACACCAGCTGAATGACGGCCCCGATATATTCATCTGGTACGATAATCTCACCCTTGATCCACGGCTCACGAATCTCGCTGATTTTGGCGACGTCGGGTAAGTCACTGGCCGAGCGTATCTCGAGAGTCTCACCCGAGTTCATATCAACCCGGTAATCTGTGCTGGGGTTGGTTACGACCAGGTCTAAGTTGTATTCGCGCTCCAGGCGTTCGCGGACAATATCCATGTGAAGCAAGCCGAGGAAGCCAATTCGGACACCAAAACCTAAAACCGGCGAATTCTCTGGTTCAAATTGCAGGGCTGAATCACTGAGCGCTAATTTATCAACGGCGGTTTTGAGTTCGGAGTAGTCTTCGTTCGACATTGGGAAAAATCCAGCGTAGACAAACGGTTTAACATGCTTGTAGCCGGCTAGTAGTTCTGTCGATGGATCACGCTTGGCGGTTATAGTATCGCCGACTCGAGCATCGCGAGTGGTTTTAAGGTTTGTCACGATGTAGCCAACTTGGCCAGTTTCGATGTTACTACCGGCCACCATGACAGGTGAGAGCACGCCGACTTCGAGCGCTAGGCTGTCGGTACCGGTTGCCATCATCTGGATGGTATCATTTTTCTTAAGCTCACCGTCAACAACTCGGACGTACAAAATTACGCCGCGGTAGTCATCGTAGTAGCTATCAAATATCAAGGCTCGAGCTGGGCCATCGGTTGATCCTGTCGGCTGAGGCACTAGCTCCACAACTCGGTCGAGCACATCGGTAACACCCTCGCCGCTTTTGGCGCTGACTTTTAGAATGTCATCGTCGGTGCAGCCAAGCAGGTTCTTTATTTCAGCTGACACTCGCGGAATGTCAGCCGCCGGTAAATCAATTTTATTGAGAACTGGGATTATTTTTAGGTCGGCTTCCATAGCCAAATAAACATTGGCTAGTGTCTGAGCCTGAATACCCTGCGAGGCATCGACGACCAAAATTGCTCCCTCACAAGCCGCCAGACTGCGCGACACTTCGTAGCTGAAGTCGACGTGGCCTGGTGTGTCGATCAGGTTTAGGTCGTAGCCTTTATATTTCATATGGACCGGGGCCAGCTTAATAGTAATGCCTTTTTCGCGCTCTAAGTCCATCGTATCAAGCAGCTGTGACTTCATATCACGCTTGGCGACACTACCAGAATATTCAATCATTCGGTCAGCCAAAGTCGACTTACCATGATCAATATGAGCAATGATACAGAAATTTCTAATTTTGGTTTGATGCATACTACTGTTAATTATACATTACCGGATGCGCCCGAACAAAATCTTGTTCATGCGGCGGATAACTGGACCGGCTTCTTTGAGTTGAAGGATCTTACTAAACCACAGATAGGTCGCTAGACTGACGGCCACAATCAGACAGAATTTCGGGAAGGTTGTGAAGAAGCTCTGTTCGCCGCCCTGGAGAGGAAGCAAGAAGACGCCGATGTAAGCCACTAGAGCCGTGAAGCCGGCGGCACTCATCATCTTCCCAACCGAGCCGATGAAGTCGCCACCAAACAGGCCTTTGATGCGGCGTGACATGACCAGAAACAGAATAGTCACCTCGACGACGGCGACGATCGACTGGGCCCAGGCCAGACCATAGGCACCGAGTCCAACCTGCATAGTTAGCCAGATAGCTAGGAATATATTGAGGCCAATCGCCACAAATGATATATAGAGCGGTGTTCTGGTATCCTGCTGGGCATAAAAGCTGCGAGCGGCAATATGATAAACTGAGCGAAACAAGATAGCTACGACCAAGATACCTAAGATACCGGCCATCAGCGGATCACCGCCGTTATAGATGAAGTTCACTAGGTAGCCCCGGGTGAAGTAGGCGATCGTCGCCACCGGTAGAGCCAGCCAAATGATAATCCGCAAAATAGACTGCAGTTCGTTGCGGAATAGGTCGGGACGCCCCTGCCCGAGCCGCTCGGTCATCTTTGGAAAAGCGGCGGTACTAATCGCCACACCAATCAGGTTAATCGGCACCATATGGAGCGTCGAGGCCTGCTGGAAGGCACGCACCGTACCAGCTGTCATGCGTGAGGCCAGGTTGATTTCGACAATGTTATTAATATAGTCCATGCCTTGATCCATCGAACGGGCCGGCAATAATGTCAGCACCTTACGGAAGCCTTTGTTTTTCCAGAAAATCTTAAACTGGTAATCAAAACCAAGTCCAATCAAACCGATACTACTAACTAGGAGCTGCAAGACCGAGCCGAGCGCCACACCGAGGGCGACACCCATGATACCGCCTTCAAAGACTTGCCAACCAAAAATATTAATTCCGTGAGTGAAAAATACCGCGCCGATAATAATACCGATATTGTATAGAATTGGTGCCATAGCATAAAAGGTAAATCGCCCAACCGCTTGCTGAATACTAGCAATCACAGTCGCTATCGCAAACAAGAACGGGTTAACGGCGATGACGCGCATCATACTGGTCGCGAGCGCCAGCCCAGACTCGCTCAGTCCCGGAGCGATGACATACTCGATTAGCGGACGAGCAAAAATTATAATTAAGATACTAGCCACTAGCGTCGCCAGCGCCATCAAGTTAATCAGGCTGGTACTGAGCTGCCAGGCCGACTTCTTGTTACCACTGCCCAGTCGCTGGTTGAAGACTGGTATGAAAGTAACGCTCAGGGCGCCAGAAACAAGCACAAAAAACATAAAATCCGGTACCGTAAAGGCTGCCGTGTAGGCATCGATACCGACCTTGTAGTTTTCGTAGTAAAGGCCGTTTAGCAAGCGGTCACGGAACAGTCCCAGACCGCTGGCGATCAGCGTCGATCCAGCCAGCAAACCGGCCGCTAATTGAATAGTGACTTTGCGGTTTGCTCTGGAGACAACGCTTGCGACTCGACCCATAGTAATGTCTAGTGCAGCTTAGCGGCGGCTGGTAGGGTCGCGCTCTTCAGAATTTCAGCTACAGCTTCTTCTTCTAGAGTTTCGTCTTTAATTAAGGCTTCGGCTAGCTTATCAAGTAGTTTTCGGTTGGTTTCAATGACGGCTTCGGCTCGCTTGGATGACTCTTTGATCAGCATTTCGACTTCGTGGTCAATCTGCTTAGCGGTATCGTCGCTGTATGGACGTTCCTGAGTCAACTTATCAAACACCATACCACCGGTGTCGCCGTGGAATACCTGGTCACGCAGGCCATCACCCATGCCCTGTTCGATAATCATATCGCGGGCAATCTCGGTTGCCTTACGAAGATCTGAACCAGCACCAGTCGTAATACCATCGCGACCTCGGACGATCTTTTCAGCCACCCGGCCACCTAGGGCGCGGGCTAGAATATCCTTGAACTCATAAACACTGGTGTAGCTCTTGTCTTCTGGTGGTAGGAACCAAGTCACACCGCCAGTACCGCCACGTGGAATGATGGTCACCTTGTGAACTGGATCACTGTCGGGCAGGACGTGACCAACGATGGCGTGGCCGGCTTCGTGATAAGCGGTCAGCTCTTTTTCTTCGTCGTTCATGACTTTGGTTTTGCGCTCTGGACCGATGGCGACTTTTTCAAAGGCTTCGGTCAGGTCAGCGTTGCTAATCTTTTTGGAGTTACGGCGAGCGGCGACGATAGCGGCCTCGTTGGCGATGTTAGCTAGGTCAGCTCCGCTAGAACCGGCTGTTTTGGCGGCTAGCTTGTCGATCTTAACCGTCTCGTCGACTGGCTTGTTTTTGAAATGAACCTTCAAGATAGATTCGCGGTCGCGGCGCTCAGGCAGCATAATGTTGGTCCGTCGATCGAACCGACCTGGTCGCAGCAAGGCTGGGTCAAGTACGTCAGCTCGGTTAGTGGCCGCCAAGACGATAACGTTAGTGCCGGTTTCAAAACCATCCATCTCAACTAGGATCTGGTTTAAGGTCTGCTCACGTTCGTCGTGACCGCCGCCCATACCTGAGCCACGCTTGCGGCCGACCGCATCGATCTCATCGATAAAGATGATAGCTGGGGCGTTCTTTTTGGCTTTAGAAAATAGGTCACGGACACGAGAGGCACCGACACCGACGAACATTTCAACGAATTCTGATCCTGAGATAGAGAAGAAAGGCACGTCAGCTTCACCGGCGACAGCTCGGGCTAGCATGGTTTTACCAGTACCTGGATTACCAACTAGCAGAGTACCTTTGGGAATTTTGGCACCAAGTGATTCGTACTTTTTAGGGTGTTTCAAGAAATCAACAACTTCTTCGAGGTCTTGCTTGGCGCTGTCGTTGCCAGCGATATCTTTGAATACAACCTTTTCTTTGTCGAGGCCGTAGAGCTTAGCTTTTGACTTACCAAAGCCCATGGCTTGATTGTTCTGGCCCTGAGCTTGCTTCATCATGAACATAAAGAAAGCGATGATCAGCACAACTGGGATAATGATCGTCGCTAGCGTCAGCAAAATACCACCAGTGTCGGACGGTTTGACGTTTTCAACTTTAACGTCGGCTTTCGGGTCTAGCCCCTGGTCTTTCAGGCTGACACCAGACTGAATTATAGTTTTCTGAGTTGGCTTGTCGTCACCTTTTAAAGTGACCTGGACGTCCGTACCTTCGACGCGAAGATTCTTGACCTTGCCTTCGTTGGCGCTTTTGACCACTTCGGAAATCGGAGCATCTTTTAGCTCTTCATGCGGAGAAAGCACCGCAAAAAGGGCGAGAGCCAGCAAGACAATGATTGCCCAGAACAAGCTTAATCGTATAAAATTACCCGACTTCTTTGGTTTGTTTGATTTTTTTACTGCCATGTTATCCAGCCATCCTTTCAAATACTACATATCAAAATAGAAGTTACTACTGTCTATATAGTAGCATTTTTTTAAAGACTTTGGATAGTGAATCGGTCTTTTGTAACCAGACACCACAGATCGCCGGTTATGCGATGTTTTTTACCGGCTGGAAGGGTCTTGATAGCTATTCGCAGGGCTTGGCGCTGGATCCTGGTCGTGCCACTTGGCGCCTGGTCAAGGCATATTTTCCGCAACAGTTCATCAGCCACCGACTCGTCTACCATAGTCATGAAGTAGCGTGAGCTAACCTCAATATCACTGCTTAAAATCTGCTGAACCTCAGCCTCGATTTGCTTTTTTATAGCTAGCTGCTTTTCATGTAGATATTCTAGGCCCTGGCGGTCCATACTATCAAGCCGACTCATTAGCGGCCGGAGTTTATTACGTAAGAACTTAGTATCGGTATTAGTGCTGTCCTCACGCCACTGAAGCTGGTGCGTCTTGGCATAGTCAATAATATCGGCTTTTGACATATCTAAAAGCGGGCGAATCAGGTCAGGGGAGTCGAGCACGGCCAGTCCCCTCCAGCCAGTCCCCCGAATTAGATTAATAGCGATCGACTCATATAAATCATCTTTGTGGTGAGCGGTCGCGACCGTCGCCTGGTTCGCTTTCGCGACTTGGCGCAAAAATCCGTAACGAGCTTCACGGGCCTGAAGTTCACTGGCGGCGGCACCTAGGCTCAGCCTGGTTAGCTCAAACGGTAGATTATGGCTGGTCGCCAACTTCTCTACTAGCCGAGCGTCCTCGCCAGAGTCCGGTCGGATACCGTGATCGACATGGGCCACGATTAAGTCATACTCGCCGCTCGCCACGAGTTTATCTAGCAAAACAGCCGAATCAACCCCGCCGCTAACTGCCACAACCAGCTTCTGCATTAGCTAAACCGTTTGCTTACTACTACACCGAGCCAGATACCGACAAATCCGCCGATGGTGCTAAATAGCACGCTCATACCACCCAGCAAGCTGCCGCCCCACAAGGTTGGTATAAAACTACCGACGGTTAGGCCGACCAGGGCGAAGAAATAGATAACCTTTTTATTCATGGTCTTAGTATAGCGCCAAATAAAATCTAGATAAAGTCGGTGCTACCAAACGGTATTTTGGATTTAACATACTGATCTGTGCTTAGGGTGTCAGCCGTATGGATTACCCGGTCGCCGTAGACATTGTTTATGGTATCGACAATCCCCGACAGCTTAGTATCATGATCGGCGCTAGTCTGGAATAGATCGAGCTGGTGAGCGTCACCCCTAGACAACTTGTAGCAGTGGACACCGATTTCGCGGATACCATCTGGCGCCTGATGGAACATCGCCTCAACCCGCCGGTGAATCTCCTGACTACTAGTGAATGGCTGAGCCGACAGGCGACTGGCGTGCCAATAGGCGCCGCCGTTTAGTCGAGCGTAAACGTAGACACCTCTCGCCTGGTAGCCACTACCGCGTAGCCGACTACCAACTGAGTCGCCCAAATTATGCAGCCGCTCCATGATCAAATTACGAGGTAAGCCTGGTTTTTCTAAAACATACTGCCGACCAATCTGGCGCTTGGTCGTGGTGACGTCATCGACCTCCCAACCACGCAGTCGCTGGTGCCAGTCGCGGCCGTTGACACTGCGAAAAACCATCTTCTCGAGCGTTACGATATCGGCGTCCAAAAACTGAAGTGGAGTGTTGATACCAACTGACATCAGCCGGCGAGAGTTAGCCGCGGCTATACCGGTCAGGTCAGTCAGCTTCAGCTTGGATAGGGTAGCCCGCAGATTAGTTGAGTCGATGACATCTAGCCCGTCGGGTTTGTTGAGACCGGCGGCCATCTTGGCCAAAAACCGATTAGGACCGATGCCAACATTGCAGCTCATCCACGGACCAACCCGGTGGCGGAGTTGTCGCTTGATATCATGACCAATTGCCTCCAGCCCCCGCCCTAGCATCTCCTCAGTCGAGCCACTAAAGTCAATCACTCCTTCATCGATACTTTTCATAAGTACCCGGGAAGAATACTGCTCCATAATTTGCTTTAGCTGATGATAGACATACTTATATTTAGCTGGGTCAGTCTCAATCATCAGCAGTTCAGGGACTAGCCGCTTGGCTTCCTGGAAGCGCATGCCAACCTTAACTCCCCGACTCTTGGCCTCGTAGCTAGCTGTCACAATGGCGGCGTTCTCCATCCGCCGATTACCAATCGCGATTGGTCGACCTCGCAGGCGCGGCCTCGACTGCTGCTCAATGGTCGCAAAACATGAGTTTAAGTCGACGTGCATCACCATCGGCCTGGCTGGATTGTAGTCCTGCCTAATCATTATCAGCCCGCCTCGTTAGCAGCCAGGCCAGGCTGTCGGTATTGAACTCCAGCCGGTAGTCATCGTGGCCATCGGTGACGTCAAATATATACTTTAGGCTGCGCCCCTCACGGACCGGATACGACAAGCCTAATTCACTAACACTAATCTCCTGCCCGTTCTGGCGACGGAACCTAACCGGATAGCAGCGCTGCCTAAGAAACAGCTTGTCATTTTTACTAGGAATAGATCGATACCTGACAATCACGTCGATCGATTCATTTAAGATTTCTTCGTGCATAGTATACCTCTTATTTAGTTATTTAACTAAACGGTAGTGAGGTTTCGCCCGTTATTTTTGATCCGTTATTTCAAAAACACCGAAAACGATAAAAGCATTTCAGTATCCGAGGGACGCTTGCTGATAACCAGTAGTGAGTATCGGATCTACGCTATATAAATATTATAACATTGATGAGACGAGAGAAGCGAAAGTTTGCTTTCATTTCCGAGACGATTCATTGTTTCAATATTACAATAGTAGCATCCGAGAGAAGAACCGAGCTGGCTCATTATTCCGAGGATGCGCCCTGGTGCAACGGATGTTACGGTAGTAATATTATGCATCTTTGTGCCAGATATATCGATAGTAAGCCGCTTATGCTACAATTTAGATATGAAAATGCGTGGGCAGGAATTAGCAAATTATATTAAGCGCGACCGCGAGGGGTTTCGGGCTGAGGCGACTGAAGCGCTGCGCCGCTTCACTCCTGAGGACCGCGAAATAGCGGCTAGTTTGCAGACGAAAAAAACCGTCGCCGACGATATATTAAAAGCTTGGGATCAGCAAATCTCACCGATTTACACCGACCTTGAAGCCCAGCGTGAGGCGGGCGACATCAAAACCTATCTGGCCCGGACGCTCGGTTTTCGCCACGACGAAGCCGAAAGAATGGCCGATGTTCTGATCGACGAACGCAAGCACAGCCTACTCGAGGAAGTTCTCAACAATCTATACGCTGATATTGACGACGACGAACCCTACCAGCGGGCCTACGCCGCCAAGCTACTATCCAGGCCCGAAATAGAAGTCGACGAATACATGAGCCGCTACATCGACTTTGTCGAAGCGACGGCCGCGGCTGATAAATTTAAAATAGCCCTCTGCGACCCCCATGCCTCGTGGCTTGACCGCCAGCGCATGGCTCTAACCATCTATAAAGACCGCTCGAGAACTAGCAAGCAAGAAGATGAACGCCTAGACGTTATCGAGTCGGAGCTCAACACCATCAACAATGACCACAACAGCATTATCGGTAAAATCCTTGATCACGGCTGGGAATTTACAACTATCATGAGTCTTGACGATAAATATCAGCGCCAGATAGACAAGCTGACCGCGGCCCAGAAAAAGGACCCGACCAAACGACTGAAAATATTCGAGACTGTCACCGCCAGCTTCCGAACCCAGCAATCTGAAAAGGCTGCCAAAAAAGATCAGAGTATCCACAAACTGCGCGAAGCCAACAACGATGTCTATGACCTATTGCTAGAGGTCTTTGACCTATCGGTAACAGCCAAGAATAAGCTAACTAGAGACATTGAACGCCAGACTAAACTGTCTCAGGAACGGACGCTAATTCTACTAATTCAGCGCAATCGTGAACATTTCCTAAATTCCGTAAGCTAAAACTATACTGAATACTGCTATCGATAAGCCGATTAATACTTGCCCGTAGACCGGGCGGATTTCAAAATACTTAGCTAGTCCCGGATAGTGGCGGTAGCGTTCGTGGAGCTGACCGTAGGTATTAACACCCTCTCGGATTGTTTCGTATTTGGCGGCTGGGACTCGCGTCGCTAGATCCTGAACCGAGGCCGACATCCATTTATCCTGCTGCAATTTGAGTATTCGCTTGCCGTTAATATCGAGTAGGTAGAGAGCCGGACCAGTAAATACCTTGGCCTCGATAAGCTTTGGCAAGTAGATAGAAGTTTCGATTCGACTAGCTAGATATTTATGTTGTTTGCCCCATAGACTAGTCCGGACGATACTGCTGGGCGTGATATCAATTCGGGCGCGCGTCAGGAATAGATACAGCAACACGTAACAACCAATGCCAACCACCATCGTGATGATACAGGCGGCCGTGATCGAGACAAATCTATGCTGGCTGCTAGGCACAATTGCTGCCAGCACTAGCCCGAGACCGACAATAACTGCCAGTCGGCGGACAAATATATGCTTATACGTCATCTCGCGCGGACGAAGACGTAGAGTCGGGGCTGTGTGTGTATTTTCACTCGCCATCTTATGCTTAGTTTAACACCATTTTAGGACCGCCACAAACTTAATACAAAGCTTCGTAGAGCTTGTAACAGACGTCGCCTTTATCGTGTGGAGCGGCATCGAGGTACGACTTATAGTCACCTTCTCCACTGCTCATAGTGTCGTAGCGAGGATAATTCCGGTCTGACTGCGAAGTCTCCTTGTAGTTGACACAGAGCTGGTACTTCAACTTATCGGTTCTGACTGGACTGGAAGGCTTGGCGTCGAGGTCATCAGTCGGAACGTTTTTAGCCATACCGTCTTTTTTGTATATTACAAGATTTTTATCTATCAGAGCCTTGGACTCGTCGGAGGCGTCAATATCAGCTAGTTTGTCGGGCAAAGCTCGGTTGTTTTGAACGTAGCTAGCGATGTCGCCTTTGAGCCAGACCAGATATGATTCAATCCTGGCATCATCTTTGCGAGTGATTGTCTCGGCGACCGGGCCACTGACTCCCCAGACAAGCAGTCCGAGCGACAACACTAGCATGCTGACAGCATAGACCATTGGTAGCTTGGGTAGCTTATCCGGCATAAGTACGCGGACAAACAATAGGCCAAATAGAATCGAGGCGACCAGTAGCGACAGCAGCGCCACAACTTGAGTTGATGGATCAGCCGATAACGTCACGAATAGTCCAACGCCAGTAAAAACTGCCCCAATTAGGGTGCCGATAGCTATCAGTGCGAACAGCACCGCATGAACTATCATGACGATAGCGGCGGCTTTGTTCTTTTTAACTAGACCGTGCCGCCGATGCAGCCAATCGGTTATGAAGGCAATTGGCAGCAAGACAAAGACTGACGATACGGCGTACGGCACCATGCTGCTATTAGTTTCGTGTTTGATAACTAACTGTAATATTATGATCATTGTCCAGACGAGAGCCGCCATTAGCCAGCCCCAGAAAGCGTAACTTAGCCACTGTGTGATGATAATTTGCGGAGTGCTAGACGCCTGACCCGTCTTACTCACCCTTTTACTAGTAACATTTTTTGTTGCCATGATTTAACTATAGCTCCTGCTTATGCTTAAGTGATA
>JAKDMF010000023.1 GCA_030452455.1 bacterium
AAGCACAAAATGCGGGAGTATCACTCCGTTTCACTCCGCTCCTCCGCTTGTTTGAAAAATGAGCAAGCTCTTTTTTTGCACGGCGCTACGCCGAATCTCCCAGCTGCATAACTCAAATTGTAATACAGGCTTCCGACGGTTTTGCGCAGTAAAACTAGCGGTGTATCGCTTCGCTCCTCCATCTCCCCGCTCTATAGAAAACAAGTTTTCACAGAACTTCGTTCGATTTCGCCGGCGTAGTGAATGAAGTGGAGCGCTACCTCCTCTCCTTTTAAATAAATACACCGATAAGCATGTACATGATATACTAATACCTATGAAACCAGATGACACTCAGCCAGCGGTAAATGAAGCCGAGGCACCAGCCGCAGAAGTCGACGTAGCATCGGAAGTCACACCCGAAAATAGCGGCCCAGTTGTCACTATGAGCGGTGGTGTAAAAGACACCAGAGCAGACGACCGAGACGCTGAGAACACTCTACCAGAGGAAGACCCTGTCCACTGGCAGGCCACCGAGTATATCCAGCGTGATAAAAATGCCGGTTGGTACGTAATATTTGGCGTCGTGGTACTTGGGCTGATCGCTATAGCTATATTTTTGATGAAATCATGGTCATTTGCGCTACTTGTAGCAGTCATGGCCGCCGCTGTCGTGGTCTACACCAATCGCCCACCCCGAGTACTAAGTTATACTCTGAGCAGCAAAGGGCTATACATCAATGACCGGCTATACGGACTGGGTGATTTCAAATCATTTAGCGTCGTGAAAGATCTGCATGAATTCTCGATTGTCCTAATCCCGACTAAGCGATTCGCACCAGTGGTATCGGTCTATTTTCCAGAAGCTGTTGGTGAGCAAATAGTCGACCTACTAGGGTCATATCTACCGATGGAAAAGCGCGATCTTGATTTTATAGACAAGCTTATCCGCAAACTTCGTCTCTAGTCTTGTTATATTTACCCCTGTTATGCTACAATAAATAACGTTCGCCTCGAGCGAAAGCACCTTATAGTTATATTCCGAGTAATTGTACTCGGTCTGCACCCGTAAGTCAGATTTCGATTTGATTTACTATATGGGTGTATGTGCGCCCGTAGCTCAGCTGGATAGAGCGTTGGTTTGCGGTACCAGAGGTCGTAGGTTCGACTCCTGCCGGGCGCACCAATAAAAATTCCCCACTATTATGTGGGGTATTTTTATTGGTTGCTGTGTAGAATCGAACCAGAATTTATTTACAGATGGTGTATAATCACCTAAAAGGAGATTTATGTCAGAAATATATAGCGGTCCTGTCAAAAAATGGGAGTGGGATAAAAAGGCAGAAATCAGCATCTCTGAGATGCTCGAGAGCGACGATCCACTTGAGCGAGCCTATGGTCTGGCCAATAAACAGAATTGCTACGTGGTAGAATTCGCCGGCTTGAATGCCAATGATTCGAGGGCGGGTATGGCAGCTGTTGGTGACATGGATCATATAATCGAACTTGAGTACCGGCACAATACAGAAATTGATGTCGATAATTTTACACTTAGTGATTGTGTGTCATTTGGCGCCTACCCCGGCATGGGCGAAACCCGAGCCGATCGGGTCCTCGATGGTATCCGCCAGGTTACGGAAGGCCGCGGCGAGATAGCCGTTCCCGACGACATGTGCACTTTTGGTTACTACAGCGACCATGGATATTTTATAAAAACGATGTTTTCAAAGTATCCCTGGCAAGATCCACAGTGGACTATCAGAATATTTAACGATAGTGACCGGGAATTTGTGCGTGAAGACATCTTGCCGATGTTGCATGAACCGGCTTTTGGTATCGACACAAGCGATATAGCTGCTCTAGACAGCAGAGTCGCCGAGATACTTAAAGAATTAGATTAAGTTTCGTTATAGACTGTGTGGTGCAAAGGGCTTGGCTGGATAGGAGCTTGGTTGTATTCGACCGGAGAGCCACCGGCGATAAATAGTAGAAACAGCATAGCGACTACTATAAATGTAATTATTATCGAAGCCCCACCAGTGACAATACCGGCGATACTGAGACCTTTTTTGGGCGATTTATTGAGGCCAATAATACCCAGAATAACAGCCGGGATACCGGAGATTGGTCCAAGCGCTGTAAGTGACACAACACCAAGAATCATTGAAGTGATTGCGATCGGGTGATCGCCGCTATCTTGCGCATCAGTCGCCGGCTGATACTCGACAGTTTTTGTCGCGGCGGCTGGTTTAGATTTTGTAACTGCACTGGTTGGTTTTTTGATTACTTCTTTTGCCATGTATCTATTATAACATTAGGAGCTGAGTGATATGATAGCTCGCTAGCATATCCGAGGCGACGCAGTGTTGGAACCATAAGGTGAGAGACAAGTTAAGGCTGAGCGTATCTTCGGAATAAAATAAGCCAGCTGATTATATTCTCTCAGACACTACGGTTCTAGCATTCACTGAAACCGGGCGTATCTTCGGAATAAAATAAGCAAGCTGATTTTACTCGCTCAGACACTACGGTTATAGCATTTCACGAAAATGGTTGCCGGAGCAATAAAAAGTTTATGCTACAATAAACACTAACATGAATAAGAAAACCCGCGGTTTTACACTTGTTGAACTACTAATAGTAATAGTCGTCATCGCAATCTTGGCAGCTATCACACTGGTATCATATAACGGTGTCCAACGGCGGGCTCATAATACCGTAACCTTATCGGCTGCCAAAAATGCCCTTAATGTACTAACCAGCTACTATACGCTCAATGGACAGATTTTCTTGAGCGACCTGCCTCCGGGATTTCACGGGGTTTGTATCGGCACTATTGATAGCTACCCGGAATCGTCTAATCTTGATGCCGGAGAGTGCTATCCAAACTTTTATGCTTCAGCTCAACTCGAGGCGGGACTAAACTCAGTTGGAACTTTGAATCTAAAACCATACGAATTTGATGCAGGTGACGACAACTACACTCGAGGAATTCAGTATTCGTTCGATGGCGACGCTTATATGTGGTATGACTTAGTCGGGGCCGATCAAGACTGCGAGTTATCTGGTGCTACGTCCCCAGGTGGTGGTCCAAATGAGACTGATTGTCGGATTAATATGACCGAATTTCTCGGTGAAGCGCCGATAGACTACAGTTATTAAATATTAAATAATACTTAAATGAGCATTATTTTAGTGGCGGAGAGGATGGGTATCGGCTAAAGTCTCTTTAGTCTATCCTTTCTCCTAGCGGAGAGGATGGGGTATCGCAAGCAGAGCTTGCTCTTTCGTTCGTTTGCTAAAATATGTAAACACATTTTCGCTTCACTCTCTTCACCGAACACACGGTCGCGCCAGCTGAAGCTGTCGCCCGAGAGTTCGAATCTCGTTCGCAAGAAAAATACAGCCCAAAGGGACTGTATTTTTCTTGGTGGAGAGGAAGAGGTAAACGCTAGTATGGCAGCGCTATTTTAGCGCCACCATACGCTACCAACTGTACAAATCAATAGATTTGACAGTTGTCGAACCCGGTTCAAATCCCCTCTTTTCTACAAAAAGAAAACAATCTATCACCCTACGGGCAATAGATTGTTTTCTCCTGGCGGAGAGGATGGGATTCGAACCCACGGTGGATGTTTAGTCCACACCGCATTTCGAGAGCGGCACCTTCAACCACTCGGACACCTCTCCGTGTATTGAATATTTTAACAGACTAAGGACTACAGAGTCGAAATTTTGTCTATTAATTCATGACGTAACGTGTCTGAATTGTCAGGGTTTGTTTCTAATTCACCAGCGATGGTGAGAACTTCGTCGATTGGACTGCCGTCCTCTAGCGACTGGGCATACTTCGTAGCCATAAAGCCAGTAATTTCATATGCGATTACCGATGAGTTGTCTGGAGACGCTTCCATGTCTAGCGCTAACTGTTTAAGGGCCGATTTGAAGTCTTCTCTGACGCGTTTGGACGGATTAGAGCTATCAAGGTTTTCGAATAGTTCAGTGTAATTTTTGATGTTTCTAACCATATTCGGGGACATTCTACTTGCTGAGTCGCTGTTTTTCACTAGTAATCGTTTGTTGTGCATCTTTAGCGAAATGTAACCACTCATTGTCCTGAGGTGTGATTAGGTCGTTTTCGCGGAAGGCTTCGACCTTCATGAGACTAGACTCGGCAAGACTTACACCCAGGTCACTTCGTATCCTATTATTCGTCTGTTCGCCGTAGCTTTCGGCTGCATACGAAAAAGCACCTGTCATTTCGTCTATGATCATGGCTTCGTCATATCTCGTAGTCTTCAAGAAAGCGCTAGCGAGGATATCACCGATTTGCAACAGAGCATCTTCAATAACACCGCTCTGCTCGATGGTTATATTTTCAAGAGGCATATCTTGATCTGAGTATGGGTTCTGATTTTGATCGTTGTTCATATTGGTAAATTCCTTCTAAATCTGATCTCTATTACATATGAAAAAAAGCTGAGTTTACGTCCCAGCTCAAGACGGTAGCGAAGGATCTAGTAACTGGACCAGTATAGTAACCGCGATCCTTGTTCTCGCGTTTGTTTCCGTAGTGGTTGTTCTGCCGGCTGGATGAAAGGTTATCGATTGTAACGATCTACGTGATCATATGACCGGTTTCTACTGAGTTACTGACCTAGGCATGTCAAAAACTGCCTACTTATATTTGATATAATTATTTACATATGTACGAGAACACACCCATAGATCCATCGGTTTTTGACGCATTTTCTATGTTGTCTACTGCGACGATGTATAAACACTATGAATTTTTTGATACCATCTTTGATGTATACGTCACAGAGGCCAATGAGTATCTAGCACTAATAACCACTGATTATGCCGATCCATTAGATCAAAGCCGGGAGTTGAAAAGTATATCTGATAGCAATAATTTTGAGTTTGTAAACTTAATCAAACCGTACACTAAAAACAATGAGACCATTGAAGTGCTAGAGCATGATGAAATGAATGATAATTTCTTTGTGACTACACCATATAAAAATTATCGGCTGCGTCACTATCTTGCCAACTTAAAATATGACAAATTACTAGCCTAGAATAGTTTACTAAGCTGCTTGAAGTCAGACGTCAGGCTGGTCGAGTTGTTGATCATAGTGGCGACGTAGCCATCTTTACGCGGGGCGGCGATGTCTCGGATGACGTTGTAGAGAATCATAAATTTGGGCGTGCCGAAGACTTCGGATACGGACTGTAGTTTGTCGACGAACTGCTTGGTGGCTTGGCGCTGTTCGGTTGATTTGACCGGTGAGACGGTGCGGATAATCTGCTTAGAAATAAATAGTATGCCCAGGGCGACCGAGACGGCGATAATTACTGGAAAACCGAGCAGCAGCCACCAAACACTGACGGTCGTTTCCAGTAATATTACAAGCCCGATTAGTAAGGCACTGATGATGATAGCCAGTATTAATACCCGGCGCCATAATCGATTGGCGAGCTCGGCACCAACGGCGCGGATAGTCAGTAAGTTAGAGTTCATAGTTTAAGTATACTACGGCTAACAGCTTAGGACGAAGCGATGTCAGCTCAACGAGTGTTATAGTGGAGGCATGGAAGAGACTATTTTTACGAAGATTATCAACGGTGATATACCGAGCTACAAAGTTTACGAAGATGATGAAACCTTTGCTTTTTTGGATATCCACCCAGCCGCTCCGGGTCACACCCTGGTGGTGCCGAAAAAACAAGTTCAGTTTGCCTGGGATCTCGATAGCGAGACTTATCAAGCTGTCATGAAAACAGCCAAGCAACTGGCCTCGCACATCCGAGAAACACTAGCTGTCGAGTACGTTGGCATGAAAATCGAGGGTGTTGATGTCCCGCATGCCCACGTTCACTTGATACCGTTTAATAACACTGATGAGTACAACAACAAACCTGATATGACAGCTGAGCCAGATCACGCTAGATTGCAGCAGATGCAGGCTAAAATAAGTCTTTCATGATCCGCTGTCTGGTTGTCGGTAAAAAGCACGAGACCTGGGTGGCTGATGGCATAGATCGCTATCAGAAGCGTCTCAGGAAACCGCGCGATATAGAATGGGTACTTTTACCACATTCCGCCTACGAGACCGACAGGGCGCGTCAGGAAGAGTCTGAGCGGATACTTTTGCGTCTGAAGGATGATGATTTTGTGGTGTTGCTCGATGAGCGCGGTAAAAACATCGACTCCCCTGCCCTGTCGGAACTAATCGAAGCCGAACTAGGACGTTCCCGCCAAGTGGTGTTTATCATTGGCGGCGCCTATGGTGTCGACCAGCAAGTTCACCAGCGAGCTAACCTAGTCTGGTCCCTGTCGAAGCTAGTTTTCCCCCATCAATTGGTCCGCTTAATTTTGACCGAACAGATCTACCGAGCGGCCGAAATTGCTGATGGTAAACCATACCACCATATTTAACTGTTGTTTTTAACACTACGCTGCTTAAGCTTGCGCAAGACTGTCCTACCCATCGGTAATACCTTCGACCAAACAATATAGAGCGGTGACAGTGGGTAGTCATAGGTGCCGACCAGCTGGTTCTCGTGCGTCGCAAAGCCACGCTTAAAGGTGCTAACCCCGTCGTTTAACAGACCGTTCATGTCGTAGCGCCGGATACCGGTCTGTTTCATTTCGGTAATTGCTTGCCACTTCAAGTTGTAGTTGGATCGGAGTTTTTGGCCCTCATCGTTCATGCCACCGTAGAGCTCAAAGGCAGTTTCATCACTGACAGCTAGCCAGACAAATGCGACCAACTTTTCACGTGAAAAGGCACCGTAAATATGCGACCTTTCACCCATAAAGCTATGAACGTCGTAGTAGTACTGATCATCGTGGAGGGCGAATCCGGCTCGCGAGGCTGTTTGCTTGTAGATGTCCAGACACTCATCCAGTTCGACGTCAGTCAGCAATCGGCGGACTTCGACAGCTTCTTTGGCCGATTTGCGGACATACTGACGGGTCTTTTTCGACATGTCAGCCAGTAAATCGCTATCAGATTTACTGAGATCCAAGATAAGTGTTTTTGGTATCAGGATAGTATTGGCGGTTTTGCGCCATTTGCTGCTGAGTTTAATCTGCTCCTGGTCCGGGTCAATCGAGAAGTAGGTCACTGGGTAGTTGGCTTTGATGTATTTGACCATTTTGTCGAGCGCAGCTGGTGAGTTGGTCTCCCCTACTCTAACCCTCGGACTATAGGCAAACATTTTAAACGGCCGGGGAAGTTTGCGGAGTAAGACCTGGCAGTAACCGACGATTTCAGCTCCGTCCCTAGCTATTAGCCGAACAGCTTGCCAGTTATGAGCGGCCTTGAGGTCTCCCCAGCCCCACAGCTGGAGCGGATGACCGCCGCGGTCGTGGACTAAATTATTCCAAGTGCTTTTGTCTTCACAGACCTGTATATCTATCATGATGCTAGTATATCACTGGTGATAGGGCATAGGTCGGACTTTTCACGTGAAAAGTCTGTGAAAACTCGCACCACCACTAGTGTTATGGTACAATTATAGACAGCAACCTAATCTGAAGATTTATATAACATGAAATTAGCAAAAGCCTACGATCCGAATCAATTTGAGCCTAACATTTACGCCATGTGGGAAACCTCCGGAGCCTTTAATCCGAGCCCGACTGGCGAACCATATAGCATCATCATGCCGCCACCAAATGCCAACGGCAACCTCCATATCGGTCACGCCCTGACAATCAACCTGGAGGACATCTTGGCTCGGTATTATCGAATGAAAGGTCGGTCCGTTGTCTATATTCCGGGAGCTGATCATGCTGGTTTTGAGACATGGGTCGTCTATGAGCGAGAGCTAGCCCGAGCTGGTAAGAGTCGCTTCGACTTTTCACGTGAACAACTCTACAGCCAGGTCTGGAACTATGTCGATGGCCAGCGGGGGAATATGGAGCTTCAACTCCGAGCTCTCGGCACATCGGCCTCATGGGATAACCTGGTCTTTACGCTCGACAAAAAAGTGATTGATACTGTTCACCAGACTTTTAAAAAGCTCTGGGACGACAAGCTAATCTATAGGGGAGAGCGGATCGTCAACTATTGTACGGTTCACGAAACCAGCTTTGCTGATATTGAAGTGGTTCACAAGAACGAAAAGGGTAAACTCTGGAAAATTGCCTATCCAATGCTCGATCATATCGGCGAAATCGTCATCGCTACAACCCGTCCGGAAACGATGCTTGGCGACGTCGCCCTAGCTGTTCACCCGGATGACGAGCGCTACAAAAAACTAGTTGGTACCCGGGTACAGCTGCCGCTAACTGACCGTGAAATTCCGGTTATAGCCGATGAATATGTCGACAAAGATTATGGCACCGGAGTGGTTAAAATCACGCCGGGACACGACCCGAACGACTTTGAAATCGGCAAACGCCACGAGCTAGAAATCCGCAACGTTATAGATAACTCCGGCCGGATGATTAACGTCCCAACCCAGTACATCAGCATGACGGCTGAAGACGCCCGCAAGCGCGTCCTAGCGGCCCTTAAAGCCGAGGAACTACTGCGCGGCGAGGAAACCATCCAGCATGCCGTCGGGCACTGCTACAAGTGCGACAGCGTCATCCAGCCGCTCGTCAAAGACCAGTGGTTCCTCAACACCAAGCCGCTAGCTGAACGGGCCAAACAAGCCCTGCAAAGCGGGGAGATCTCTTTTACACCCAGTAGCCGCAAGCGAGTCCTGATCCAGTATCTTGATAACCTGCGCGACTGGAATCTGAGCCGCCAAATCCCATGGGGGATACCAATCCCAGCTTTTCAAAACGAAAACGATTCTTCGGACTGGATCTTTGACGAACGAGTCGATGAAGAAACTATTGATGTAAACGGTACAACATATAGGCGAGAGGAAGACACCTTTGACACCTGGTTTAGCTCGGGGCAGTGGCCATTTATCACAACCGACGCCCTCTCTGGCGGCGAGCTCTCAAAGTATTATCCAACTGACGTCATGGAGACCGGTGTCGACCTACTCGATAGGTGGGTCTCTCGGATGATCATGCTTGGTCTGTACATGACCGACAAAATTCCGTTCAAACACGTCTACATGCACGGCATGGTGCTCGATGAAAAAGGCCAAAAGATGAGTAAGTCAAAGGGCAATGTTATCAATCCGATGGAGATGATAGCTAGCTATGGCTCCGATGCGTTACGGCTCGGTATCGTCGCCAGCCGCAGCGCTGGCCAAGACCAAGCCTTTTCGACCGGTAACATTGTCGCCGGCCGTAACTTCTGTAATAAACTTTGGAATATTTCCCGCTTTATCCAAGACAAACTAGGTGAGAACTACCAACCACGAGCCCCGAAACCGAAATCACTAGCCGACCACTGGATTACTCGAGAACTAAACCAAGCAATTACCGATATCGACTCCTATATTGCCGACTACCGTTTTGCTGAAGCGAGCGATACCATGTATCACGCCGTCTGGGATAGCGTCGCCGATTGGTATGTTGAATCGAGCAAAGACAACCTCAATCCGGGAATGCTAGCTTGGGTACTGGAAACCAGCCTGCGAATTGCCCATCCATTTGCACCGTTTGTAACTGAGACAATCTGGCAAACATTGACCTGGAAAGACAACCTACTGATGAGCGACAAATGGCCCGAAACAATCGAATACGAGGACATATCGGCCTCTCAGTTCGAACGTTTACAGGCCCTAGTTACCGAGTTCCGCTACGTCATGGCCGAGCTACCAGGCAACAAACGCTATCCGCTGCTTTACCAAACCGACAGTCTAATCGCCGACAACACCGATTTAATTAAACGTCTGTCTCAGGCTAGCGAAGTCACTAGCGTCGACCAGGCTAGGGGACTACGCCTGGCCGCCAGCGGCCGTGAAGCCTGGCTCGATGTCGATGCCGACACCCTCTACGAACACCAGGCTAATCTTGAAATGCGCCTAGCTGAAGCTCGCCAATACGCTCAGAAACTGGAAGACCGACTATCAAACGAAGCCTATGTCAGCAAAGCGCCGGAAGCACTAGTTGATCAGACAAAAAAAGAACTAGCCGACAAACAGGATCTGATTGAACGGCTAGCTCACGAACTTGAAGTTATTGCTTAAGAGATAACGGGCAAGTTGTAGTTATCAAACGGGTGACGACCCTTAGGTACGCTACTCGATAACTTATATTTATTCTCACGACCATCACGGGGACGAACTCGAGGCGATTGCGACTGCATATCACGAGTCGCCTGTGACAGTGAGTGTTCACCGGCATGGGGGTGGGAGTTGCCATCTAGGACAAATCCTGCACCCAGGATAATCGCTGGGGCGGCGACTGCGGCGGTCATCTTATCGATACTACTGTCGTGGATAAACACGCTGGCAGCGGTACTGAGAGTAATCAAGATAATAAAGGGTCGAAGTAAGTTGGTGATATTGAACATTTTTATGTGGGTATTTTTTTGTTTATTTTTAGTAAGTAACAGTACTTAATTTAGCATAAGCTTTGTAATTTGTCAAGTGTATGTTGCAGTATATACAAAATGACCAGAGGTCACTCTGTCCTATGTATATATAACGGCCGCAATCATGTAACCGCTTACAATACAGCCTCTGCTGCACGCTTCTAGGGTTTTACTGTCACGATTACAGAGACAAACATCCCAGGCATACTGTCTCCTGCCTTACCACGCCTTTAAAGTCGACAATACGGCCGGGATATTTATCTCTGCTCGGCCGCTTCAGCCTCGGCAATTTGCAAGGTTGGACCTGGCAAATCAGGGATAGAGTTATTTTGCCCAAGCGGTTTTGGTCATCGATAGGCTGGGGGTTACTTCGAGCTCGGCTGGATCAACCGGTGGCTGGACCTGGCTATAGTAGTAGGCTAGGGTGGCGATCATGGCGCCGTTATCGGTGCAGAGCTGCATTGGCGCATACTCGATACTGCTCGAGACACGTGAGGTTAGCTGGTCGCGTAGCATTTGATTAGCGGCGACGCCGCCAGCTATGACGACACTTTTCGGGCTGTAGTTTTGATAAGCCTTCTGAGCTTTGTCGACCAAGGTGTCGATGGCTGTTTTCTGGAAAGAAGCGGCGAAATCTTGGCGCTGCTGGTCGTTTAGGCGCTCTGCTAGGCCGGTTGAGGGGAAAGTAAAGTCGACGCCCACTTCGTGCTGGACAGCCCGTAAGACGGCTGTTTTAAGGCCGGAAAAGCTAAAGTCATAGTAGTGGCACACCTCCTGGGCGGATCGTGGCGTTACTGGGTCCGTTACTGCTTCATCGTAACTGTCTGTACGACTCAGTCCGTCACTCCCCGTCGCCTGGCGCTCCATCCCAGTATGTGCACCACTATGGGTGCATTTAAAGTTAGCTTTAGGTAAACGATATTTATTACAGTCGCCAAGTTGAGCCGCCGCTGTAATTGAGGGGCCGCCCGGGTAGGGCAAGCCGAGGATTTTGGCGACTTTGTCGAACGCTTCGCCGACGGCGTCGTCTTGAGTTTCACCGAGCAACCGATAATCACCGTGGCCCTGGAAGAGAACTAGCTGGGTGTGGCCGCCGCTGACGATTAAGGCTAGCATCGGAAACTCGGGTTGTTTATCGGGTAGAGACAGCTTGGTAGAGCTGACCTGATCGCCGGTATGGGTCAAGTCAGTCTCAAGTCTATCGGTAGTTTTTTGTGAGGTTATAAAATTGGCATAGACATGGGCCTCGACGTGGTGAATCGGGTAGAGGGGTTTATGTTTGAGCCGGGCCAGTGTCCGGGCGGCTAGGGTGCCAACTAGCAGGCTGCCGATCAGGCCAGGCGCATAGGTGACGGCAATGGCGTCGATATCGTCCCAAGTGCAATCGGCGTCGGCTAGGGCAGTGTTAATGACGGGGTTGATGACTTCGATGTGGTTGCGAGCAGCGACCTCGGGCACGACTCCACCGTAGTGGCTGTGAATGTCGATCTGAGAACGGACGACATTACTCAGCAGACGACTGCCGTCTTCCACCACACTGGCGGCGGTTTCGTCACAGCTACTTTCGATACCAAGAATCTTCATTAGTTATATTATAACATTCGTTTCATCAGGGCGCCTTCTCGGAATAACGAGCCAGCTCGATTCTTCACTCGAAGACTTCTGCTGTAACATCCGTTTCATCAGGGCGCCTTCTCGGAATAAAATAGCCAGCAACAAGCCAAATGATAAATGGCACAAATTAACACCTCTCAAGGTGAGACCTTATGATCTTTATGGTCACTTACCTTAAAAACGACCGGAGGTGCGGGCCCCTCTGGTCGTTCGTGTCCCCACGAACACGAGGCCTCGGCCGAACGGATCTTAGATCCGAGGGTGGAGCGAGTTTTCGGATTCATTCCGAAAATGATAGCGGAGGGGCCATGCCTCTACTGATAGGTACTAGCGTAAGCACCGACGCTCGCGTCGGCTTCAGAGGGTGGAGCGAAGTTTTTTAATTTACTTCAAAAACGAGCGGAGGGGTGTGCCTTTCCTGGTCGTTCGTGTCCCCACGAACACGAGGCCTCGGCCGAACGGATCTTAGATCCGAGGGTGGAGCGAGTTTTCGGATTCATTCCGAAAATGATAG
>JAKDMF010000053.1 GCA_030452455.1 bacterium
AATTCGACAACGTCACCCGGTTGCATGACGTAGTCTTTGCCCTCGGTCCGGACTTTGCCAGCTGACTTGGCGGCAGACTCTGAGCCGGCCGCGACTAGGTCGTCAAAGTCGACAATCTGGGCGGCGATAAAGCCGCGCTCGAAATCGGTGTGGATGACGCCAGCGGCCTGTGGGGCGGTTGAGCCGCGTTTGGTCGTCCAGGCCCGGACTTCTTTTGGCCCAGCTGTTAGGTAGCTCTGCAGCCCGAGTGTATCGTAGGCGGCATGGATCAATTTTGATAGTCCTGTTTCAGTCACACCATAGCTTTCGAGTAGCTCGGTGGCGTCTTCGCTCGACAAATCTTTGATTTCTTCCTCGAGCTTAGCGCACACATATATTGTTCGGGCTGGAGAGACCAATTCGCTCAGTTGTTTGTGTAAATCCTCATCTGTTAGACCGGCTTCATCAACATTATAGGCATAGATAACCGGCTTGGCTGTCAGCAAGTGAAGGTCGGCGATTATCTCGCGGTCGAGGTCTTCGATAGCCGACAGGGTGGTGCCTGACTTAAGTTGTTCGAGTAGTGATTCAAGGTAGGCCTTGGTGGTGGCGGCGGTTTTATCCGACTTAGATTCTTTGTGCAGTTTCGGCAGGCGGCCCTCGATAGTCTGGATATCGGCTAATATGAGCTCGGTGTTGATAATATCGATATCGTCTTTTGGGTCAATCGATGGCGACTGGTCGTGGCGCATAACATCACTATCGTTGAAGGCTCGAACGACGTGGACGATGGCGTCACAGTTACGGATATTAGCTAGGAACTTGTTGCCGAGGCCTTCGCCGCTACTAGCGCCGGCGACTAGCCCGGCGATATCGACGAAGGTGACTGCGGCCGGGATAACTTTTTGGCTCGAATACAGATCTTTTAGGGTATTTAATCGCTCATCGGGCACTGGTACGATGCCAGTATTGGGCTCGATGGTGGCAAATGGGTAGTTGGCGGCCAGAATATCGCTTCTGGTCAGGGCGTTAAATAGGGTCGACTTGCCGACATTGGGAAGTCCGACGATACCGATTGATAAACTCATAACTCTACTATAACAGAGGTAAAACGATATTACTACCTTGTTTACAGATTGAATATTTAACATAAGTACTATAGAATTATTTCATGGCCAAACAGCAAAAAAAGAAGAAAAAATTAAACCGATTTTTAATCTTATGGCTCCCGATCATTGTAGTTTTACTAGCTGCCGGAGCTTTGGCTGCTTACAAATTCCTACCCGTCTTTAATCAAGAAGAGCCAACTCTAGAGATAAAATCCGATAAGCTGTTTAGTGAAATGCAAAGTGGCGATACTGACCAGGCAATTAGTGATTATGATAAGCTGATCGAGAATTCGACCGATAACCAAGAAAAAGCCTCACTCTACCTTGACCGGGCTTGGTCATATATTTACTCCGAGGCTGGTGATCAGATGGAAGCCGCGAAAGCCGATGCTCTGCAGGCTGAAAAACTTGATCCAACCGTTTCATCGGCCCTAGCTCTTAGAACAATTGGTGAAAAACTAAAAGATAAAAAACTTACTGCGGAGTACGGCAAAAAGTACGACGACAGAATGAGTCGAGAGGACCTACCGGGTGGACCATAAAATGACTAGCGCTATAAATCTATTACAAAAGCACAAAATCGCCGGCCTAATTGGACTGGCGTTGGTTGTCGCCACGGCCTTTTGGCTAAGTGGTGGCCTAGCTAAGGTCATGGCGATCTCTCATATCGGTCCCGACCGGGCCGATTTTGGCGGTAGCTCTAACGCCGTCCGCTACGCCCTCGAAAACAGCCCCTCAACTAGCGGTACAACTCAGCTAAAGCTACCGATTTATTACGATCAAGCATCTCGGCCAACCGCCAAAGTTAACTTTTATTCGTTTTATTACTGGAATAACGAGAAATGGGACGCTGGAGCCAAACGATATCGACTCGATTACGGCACCAAGCACGTCTTGCCGGGCTATCAGTACAAGTTAAATAACGGTAGTTGGGGCTCATGTCTCTATCCAAAACCAGGCTCCAACCGGACCATAACGGTCAACCCGTCGCGGTTTACCAAGGATTCTAATAGCGGCATGTGGAAAGCCATGATTGATATTCGGATGTGTTCGTCCTGGAATAGATCTAATAAATTCGATGGTAACCTGATTAACTTCCGAATCAATCTGACCAAGCCAACTAGCAAGCGCTATGTCGGATTCTCGCCGCAGGGTTCTGGTA
>JAKDMF010000024.1 GCA_030452455.1 bacterium
AATTTATAGCAAAATAGTCAATAGATTAATAAACCTGTATAATAGAAGTAACAATGATAAATCCAACTTACCGCCAAGAAACCGAAGAAGAACGCAACCGTCGCTTAGCTGACGAAGAGCTAATTACGGTGATTTTACCGACTATCAATCAGTAGGATAGGTTATGTCGGTGCCACTTACTTTGGCAAATGATGTCAGACTATGCTCCGGGGCGCTGGTCGGGCTCATGATGTCACGAACGGCTATGTCACGAACTAATAGCCCATCGCCTACCAGCGAGCGGTGGCAGCGCCACGGCACGGCTTCGGCGCACATGATGGCCGTCTGGTCTTGATTTGCCAGGACGATTAACTGATCGATACCGGCGGTGAAGTCGGGCGTTTGCATGTAGTCAGCATAGGAGCGGAACGAAGCGTTGTGCCAGCCAGCATTTTCCGGGCCGGTTGGGCCGTGGCGCCAGCCGCCGAGCTTTTTCAGGTAGGTGTAGCCGATATTGTGAGCTTTGAGCGATTCTTCGAGAGCGGCTTGGCCATACTGGGGGTTGTGGCGCGACCCGGGCACCGAGCGGATATCAACTAACTGGGTTACTTTGTAGTGGTTTAGTAACTCAATAAATTCATCAATTGACCGAGTGGAGTGTCCGATGGTATAAATAGTCGTCATATATCTATTGTAAGCCATAAGATAAACTAGTCACCATCCACGACAAGCTGTCATAATAGACCCATGCCACGCAAAAAACCAAAGATACATACAGCGGACGAGTTTGAACTTGATACGGTCTCGAGCGATTTAGATTTATTCCGATGGTTTTTGTTATGCTATCTATTTGGTAAACCGATACGATCGGAGTCGGCGATTGCTACTTGGAAATTATTTGTCGATAAAAAACTAGACACCCCCTGGTCGATAGTCGAGGCCTCGGAGCGACAGCTAGTCGACGTGCTCCACGGCGGTGGTTACACCAGGTACCAGCATGTCACGGCTCGAGGCCTACATATTTGTATGGAAAGACTGATACGCGAATACGATGGATCAATTATGATGATGATTGAGAGCAGTCTCGATGAAAACGAGTTTTCCAAGCGACTCCAGAAGCTTCACGGTATCGGTCCGAAGGTTGCCGAGATATTCATGCGTGAAACCCAGGAGCAGTTTGCGCGCCGCGTCGAATAGACAGCTAGTCAGTTATGACTATCATTTCTTCAGCTGTTTTGCCGAGAATACTGGCTAACTTGTCGAGCTTTTGAAACTTACAGTATTTGATAGGTTGATTGTCGGCACTATAGATCCGGTAGTAGTGTGGATAGTCAATTGTTTCACCCCGAAAATTTCTGGCACTTGTCGGCTGGTCAATCCGGCGTATATACCAGCCACTTGGCTGGGTGGCCAGGATTTGTTTAATTTTGGCGTAATGATTAAAAGCCATGACTTAAACCAGCCCCTTGAGAGATTTTATATTAGTTTTCATGCCAGTGGTTGCACGACAAGGATGATTAATAGCAGACCGACCAGCCCAACTAGCCAGCCAGCGGCTACATCAGATGGATAGTGGGCACCGAGATAGACCCGTGACGTGCCGACCATTAATATAAATAGTCCCCCCAGGGCAGCTAGGGCCACGCCAAGTGGACTAGCTAAGAGTCCAGCTGCTAGATAGGCAAAAAACCCGATACCAACTGCTGAGGCCGCGGCGTGACCACTCGGAAAGCTAAAAGTCTGGATTAGCATCGCCTCGACGTATTCGGTGGCGGGGCGAACCCGCTTGAATATAAGTTTTAATATAGTGTTGATGCCAATCACACCAACCACCGCCAGAGAGGCTAGTGCTAGATTTATCTCGTGGGCAGAATAGGCCCAAGCACCAACCACCGCCAGCAGAGCGAGAATTGTGGCGGGGTGCAATATGGTAGTAAACGCTCGATAGACTCCACCCATCCAGTCGGGAGCCTGGCGAACAAGCCTGGTTATCCTAGTATCAAAATTATCAATCTGTCGACGCATACCACTTACTATACAGGTAAATATTAGTCGGTGCACCGCGTAGTAGCACTAGCTACGGCGACGAAACTTGCGGAAAAAGCCGACGTGGTCGGGCTTGTCGGCGGCTGGTGCTCGCCGAACCGCCAGGTAGAAGCGCATCCGGAACAGATTGACAACCTGCTCGTAGACGGTCTGCCGGCGGTAGCGGATAATCATGATGACCATTGTGGCGTAGAAAACAGCCCAAGCGATGTTGGCGCTCATCCAGATGAGTTGATTGGTCGAGTAGGCATAGGCCATGGTGACAAGCGATGACGCAAACCATGTTGCCCAGGTCGTCAGGCTTAATGAGCTAGATTGTTTGGTGATGTAGAGTTTGCGCAGCTGTGGCCAAGCCATCAGGACGGCAAATATCTGCATTGAAATATACAGGATTGTTAGTGTTTGTAGCATGATTTCCTTTTTCTGTCTTGGTCTAAATAGGTAGGCTTATTTGTAGCTAGTATATCAGAAACTGGCCTAAATAGGTTGGCTGTCTATGGGGTATACTAGAGACATGAGAATTCATATTGCAACTGACCACGCTGGGCTGGAATTTAAATCAAAACTAGTCGAGCACCTATCAAATCAAGACTACGAAGTGGCTGATCACGGCGCGTATCAATATAATCCAGATGATGACTATCCAGAGTTTATCATCAGCGCCGCCGAGGCGGTGGCGACTGACCAGGCTAGCGGTATCGAAACACTTGGTGTTGTTTTTGGCGGCTCCGGTAACGGTGAGCAGATGGCGGCCAACAAAGTTCGCGGTATTCGGGCGGCGCTTGTCTGGAATGAATCGACCGCTAAGCTGGCCCGCCAGCATAATGACGCCAATGTCATATCAATCGGCGCTCGCCAGCACAGCGAAGCCGAAGCTCTGCAGCTGATCGATTGGTTTATAGCTGAGCCTTTTTCTGGTGATGAGCGACACGTCCGTCGAATCGGAAAAATTTTAGACTACGAAAGTAAACGGGGTTAATATGGGGGTGCTATCACCACGCCTCGACAAAGCGATTCGGGTCGCCGCCTGGGCGCACCGCGAGCAGACACGCAAAAGTACTGACTTGCCATATATCGTCCATCCGTTTGCCGTCATGACGATTGCCGCCAAGGCGACCGATGACGAAGATGTGCTGATTGCTTGTCTGTTTCACGATATTATCGAAGACGTCCCGGAGATGTATAACCGCGAGCAGATGGAGCAAGAGTTCGGCCCGCAGGTAGTCGCGATAGTCGATGGCGTCACTAAGGATGACACGATAAAAGACTGGCGTCAGCGCTCCGAAGCTTATCTAGCGCACCTCCGCCAGGCCAGCGATGGTTCAGTTATCGTCAGCGCCTCTGATAAAATACACAACTTGCAGTCGATGCTGATCGATCACGAAACACAGGGTGAAAAATTATGGGAGCGGTTCAATGCCGGGCCGCGTGATCAGTTGTGGTGGTACGAATCCATCGCTGAAGTACTCGATAGTAGGATTAGTGGCTCTGTGCTCGCCGTTGAGCTGAGGCGACTTATTGATAAGCTAAGACCAATTGTTGAGGTCTAGTTATTTTTTGACAAGTAAAGAGCCACATCACGAATGATGTGGCTTTTGTTTAACAACGAGTCGGCTATTTCAGCTCGGCGACGGTTTGCTTGGCCGATCGGCGCGCGTCGGTGTAGTAACCGCGTTGGATGGCGACGCAGGGCGACGTTGCCCAGCCTTTTTTGCGCAGAAAGGTGTTCTCGCTGCGGAACCAGACCCTGGCTTGTTTGAGGTCGTCAAACATTTCGATCAGCTCCAGAGCTGTTCGCAGGCGCTTTTCCTGGTCTGGGGTGGGCTGTTTGGTCCGTCCCAGCCAGCCGGCCAAGTCCGGTCCGTAGTCGGTGACATCTGCCAGAATTTTGACTGACGTGGGGCCAACTAACTTTGTTAAATCTCGAACAACATCATGGATATCGGTGGACATTTTATTCCTATCTCTCGAGGTGTCGTCTGTAAATAGTACTGCTTTATCAATGAATTGTCAATCGAACTCGCGCTATTGTAATATCTAAAATAAAGTTGTATAATAACATTACTCAAGTACGTCTTTGAAGGAGATGTTTATCATGAGAGCACTTAATGTATTACAGGGCGGCGTACCTGTATCGGTCTGGCTAGCGGCACATACCGATAAGCGACCGAAACAGACATCGGTGTTGATGTCGAAAAATAACGGGGTAACTATTCCGGTCGAACAAGACGTCTTGCTACGCGTCGTCGAGGCCAAGAATAATACCTTTTTGGTTCGAGCCGGTCAGGCAGTTCACTTTTTTCAAAACCCCGACCGCGCCAGTATTTTGCCCCGGACGATCGTTTTCACGGTTTTTGAGGGTCAGGTCGCGATCGCCACCTATCGCAAAGACGTCGGCATCACCGAAAAACACAAAGACCGCCGCTAATCTACGGTGCTACCCCTGGTCATAACGACCAGGGGTTTTTACATGTCCGAGCGCCCCGTCTGATTGACAAAATAGACTATTTGTAGTACAATATAAGTGTTATTGTCGTTCTTTACAACTAGGATAGGAAGAGGTGATGACGATGGCTACTGTAGTTATCGTTCAATTTTCAGGCACCAACGATAGTTGGATACCTGATGGAGTCAACTTCGTCAACAACGAGACTCGTCATGAGTCAACTGATCGCAAACGTCGTCCCACAAATGGGACGGTCGCGATCAGCCCGCAGGAGCAAGTATCAGTCAGCCAGCTGGCCGACCAGCTTCACGATGCTGGCTACCACGTCACAAACGTTTTTCGCCAAATGCGCGAAGACCGCAACAAGCGTGGCAAAAAGTATCACATGCTGAGGTATCTGCTCCAGCGCGGTGACGAAGCCTTGGATTCTCTCGAAAACATTCGCGAGAACTACGAGACTGTCGAAGAAGATCTGATTGATCTTCTGACCAACTCATTCTGGCGAGTCCGGGCTTATCGGAATCACTTAGAAAACGGTGACATCATGATCAGCCTCAACTTGGAACTTCGAGTTCCGAGATTCAGTGGCGGCGAACCAGTCAAGGTTTACCAGCGCGATGAACTCGGTCACAAGATCGGCCAAGCCGAACCTATCAAGCCACTGGCGGTCCTCAACATGGATCACCGGGGTTGGGTTGAGCTCAAACGAGCAGCCTGAATGACAATAACAGGGCCGAGGAAATTTCCTCGGCCCTGTTTCAATTGTCGCTCAGATAATTATCTGTTTTGTGGCTGTTTACGGCCCTGGATAAATGTTAGAGCAATACCAGACTTACCAGCTCGGCCGGTTCGACCGATACGGTGGACGTAATCGTCGTACATCTTTGGGGCATCGAAGTTGATGACGTGGCTGACATTTGGAATATCTAGACCACGAGCCGCGACATCGGTTGCAACTAGGACGTTAACTGGAACGCTCTCCTTTTTGAACTTATGAAGTGCTTTTTCGCGTTGCGACTGTGACTTGTTACCGTGAATAGCAACGGCTGGCAAATTTTGGTTGCTCAGTCGGTCAGCTAGACGCTGAACACCAAACTTAGTTTCACCAAAGATAATCACTTTTTCAAACTCAGCTTTTTCAAGTAGTTCGATAAGCGTATCAATCTTGTGCTCTTTGTCGTTGAAGTAGACAACATCTTGCTCGATATGTTCGTTCGATGTGCCGCGGACGACAGACACCATCTCCGGATCGCGCATGAACTCAGCCACGATTGAGCGGACGCTTGGCGTCATAGTAGCGCTATAACATAGCGTCTGACGGTCTTTTGGTAGCTCCGCCTCGATGCCACGAATATCTTTTTCAAATCCCATGTCACACATCCGGTCGGCTTCGTCTAGTACGAAGGTGTGAACGCTCGATAGGCGAAGGGCTTTGCGCCGGATAAGGTCCTGGACACGTCCGGGAGTACCGATGATAATTTGTGGATTACGCTTCAGCTGCTGAATTTGTTTACCGATGTTAGCACCACCGATAAGGAGAGCTGAAAACAGCTTCTGACCGGCGCTAAAGCGCTTAAACTCGGCATCAATCTGCTGAGCTAGCTCACGAGTCGGTGCCAGGATAAGTACACCTGAACCGGTTCGGTCGTAAGTTAGCTTAGTGATGATTGGCAGCAAGAAGGCAGCTGTTTTACCAGTACCGGTGTTAGCTAGGCCAATAACATCTTTGCCATCGATCGACATACCGATAGTGCGGTCCTGAATTTCCGACGGAGTCGTGAACTTCATGAAGTCGAGGTTGGCTAGAGTCTGAGGACTGATCTTGAAATCGTGGAAAGTGTTCTCAGGTACATAAGGCGTATCTTCTTCTTTAGCGATAGCCTTATTGATAAACTTTCGGTAATCAATATTACTTTTAGTATTCTTTTTGTAGTTGCCTCGATTACCACCGCTGCGATTGCTGCGGTAGCCACCGCTACCACCGTTGGGCCGCGGAGAACGAGTCCGGCGATTGTCGCCGGGGCGTGATTGTCTGTACATTAGGGTCCTTTCCCGTTGTTTAATAAATGATGAACAACAGGCGTTACGAAATATAAGACATGTATCCATCCAGTAGTGACAGATACTACTACACTATATTGTAGCACATCAGTAGGATTTGTCTAGTGCTTATGGCAACGACTTTTGGCTAGTACCTTCAGCTGATCTGTGACATGATGGAAGTATAATGTTTACGGTTAGACACGAGCCAAAAAATCGGGGTGGTTTTACTATTGTTGAAATCATCATAGTGATTGTGGTGATTGCTATTTTGGCGGCGATTAGCCTGGTAGCCTACGGCGGCATCAAGGAACGGGCGGTGGCTAGTTCCATAATGAGCGACCTCGACAAAGCGAGAAAAAGTATCGATATGAAGTCATTTACCCATACGACTCAGATTGATTTACCAGAAGCTTTTAGTCCCTCAGGTAATAACCAGGTTGAAATAGTCAAAATGAATCTGCCAAGCTACAAAAATATGTCGCCAGTTCAAAACGGCGTCCTGTTTTATTCAATCTGCGGCGATCTAGTTGCTGCCGGCTACGGTAAGAGTGAGAATAATGGCGGTGCGCTTGAACAGTACATAACGGCTTGTAACGTCTATAACTACAATCAACTTCAGGTTAACAGCTCATGGTCGGGGCATAACTTTTCAACTCCGGTTCAGTCAAGCGCCTTGCCGGATATTGTTGAAGGCATTAATTATAACGATTCATGGCGGCCAAATCGTGACCAGACTGAAAAAGATTTCTATAGTGCCTGGGCATCACGATTTTTGGCACAAGGCGGCAGCTATCCAGTCACTTCATTTTGGGATCCATGGGCGAATGACGGCAATGGCGGAGTTAAGAGTCAGGCCTTACCGACACCAGTCACTCAAGCTGGCAAATACTGCCTAGAGGGCTACAATCAGTCATATCCAGACGTTCGCTATATGGTGGTCAGTGGCGGTTCTATATCTGAAGGCGCTTGTCCCACCGTAGAGTAGCCGACTGCCGGTCGGCTTGGGTTGATTTATTTCAAAAATATAGTAAAATAGTAACAACTCGCAAGTTGTGAGAAGATACCTTGATATAGATGAGGTGACTGTGGTGTCTGTCAAACCAGAAAAATCAGACAGTATTGAGATTGAGGCCGATAAGGTTTCGATTGATGTAACCAAAGACGACGACAAGGCAAAGGTCAAAAAGATTGTGCTGGCTGGTTCGGTTGATGATGTAACTATCAGCAAAGCCATCAACAGCATCATCAAGCTGAATGAAGAGGAAAGTACCGAGCGGATTGAACTCTATTTGGCTACCCACGGTGGTGGAATCGACATGGGTATTGGGCTGTTTGATATCATCAAGCTCTCACCAATTCCGGTCGACACTATCGTAACTGGCTGCTCAATGTCGATGGGCATGACACTGCTTCAGGCTGGAGTCAAACGCTACGCCACAGCCAACTCTCGTTTGATGATTCATCCGGCGAGCGGTGGTGCAGGCCGTGGTCGTATCCAAGAAGGACTGTTGTCGATGAAAGATTCCAAGAAATTGGAGCGTCGCAACAACCGATTGGTAGCGCAGCGTATTGGCATGAAAGTCGATGAATATATCAAATTCATGGGCGATGCTAAATATATGTCACCCCAAACGGCGCTGAAGTATAACTTCATCGACGACATCAGGAAAACCTGGTAACTGCCGCAAGTAGTTACCAAGCCCCTCATATAGTGAGGGGCTTTTTTATTTGTCAGTAAGTTTGCGCAGGAGCGATCGAACCGACGGCACATCGGAAATAGTGTAGCGAGCAACCGTTTCATCTTTGTGTCCGACGTGGATAGTGTAAGCCGACTCCGGCAGGCCCCGGAACATGTCTTCGTCGGTGAAATCATCACCGATGCACAGTATGAAGTCGGGATTGTATTTGTCTTGTAGTGTAGTTGCGGCGTGGCCTTTTGTTATGCTGCGCGGTTTAATTTCAACAATCTTGTTGCCATCAAACATGCCGGTGGTGGTACCTTTTATCAAATTGCGTAAATCATGTTTGAGGTTGAGGGTTCGGATATAGGCCAGCTCAGTTGGCACGTCGCGGTAGTGCCAGACTAGTGAAAAATCTTTTTCCTCGACTAGTGACCCAGGCGTTCGGTCGACGAATTGATCCAAGATGGGGCGGAGTTGGCGCTTCTTTTTGTCAAAACTAGTGGCGGTTTTTTGCCAGCTACCATTGGTTTTGACGTAGGCGCCGTGCTCGGCGACCAGGATGATTGGCAGTTTACCAAACCAGCGCTGCAGAGTCTGGTGGTCGCGACCGCTAACAATGCAGAGCGTCGTACCCGGGGCAGTGGCCAGCTTTTCAATCAGCGCCAGTAGAGCACGCGGCGGGCGGGCTAACTCTGGTGTTAGGCTGGAGGTGAACTCTTTCAGTGTGCCGTCGTAGTCGAGTAGCAGTAAGCGATTTTTGGCTCTAGCATGAGCCTGCTTTATCTCGTCGACCGTGCTAGTGGTTAGCTGTTTTTTGGTGGTCGGTTTGTTGCTCCTGGTGACATCTTCTAGCTGGGATATGAAGTCATTGCCCCAGCGCTGGACATTGTAGCGGGCAATTCGCCGCTGCATGCTGGCTAGGCGAATAGATTGCTCGGCCTTCGGCATAGTTAGAGCGGTCTTGATAGCCCGGGCAACTGCCGATCGGTCAGACGGGTTAACTTTGATTGATTCGGGCATTTCGTCGATCGCGCCGGTCATCTCGCTCAATATCAAGACGCCGGTTGGGGTCGCCCGACTAGCGATGTATTCTTTGGCGACCAGATTCATACCGTCGCGTAGCGGTGTGACGAGGGCGACATCCGCCGCGGCGTAAAGGGCCACTAGTTCGTCATAGGGCAAGCCCTGGAACTGGTAGGAGATTGGCGTCCAGTCGATTGAACCAAACTCACCATTGATCCGGCTAACCGTTTTCTCAACTGTTTCGCGCAGAGTTTGATAAGTCTCGACATCGATTCGTGATGGCACGGCCACCATGACCAGGCAAACTTGTTTGTGAAATTTTGGGTTGGTCTGCAAAAACTGCTCAAAGGCCTCTAGTCGGTGGACGATACCCTTGGTGTAGTCCAGCCGGTCGACCGATAAAATTAGTTTTTTATCCGGGTAATGCTCACGCAGCCGGTCAATCTCGACTTTGACGCCGTCGCTGAGGGCTGCCGACTGAAATTTGCTGTAGTCGACACCAATTGGAAACGAATCAACCGTTACGGAGCGATCATCATAGACAACCTTGTCGTGCGTGTGAGACAAGTTCAGCAAACGAGTGCAGCTGCTCAAAAAGTGGCGGGCGTAATCATAGACGTGAAAGCCAATTAGGTCGGCGCCGAGCAGGCCTTTTAGTATGGCTTGGCGTTCCGGCAGCAAGCGAAATACCTCGTAAGACGGGAAGGGGATGTGTAAAAAGAAGCCGATCCGGGCCTCGGGTGTATCGGCTCGGATTAAGCTCGGTAGCAACATCAAATGATAGTCCTGGACCCAGACAGTGTCGCGGGCATCGATATGTTTTTTGATTACCTTGGCAAACAGCTGGTTGACCTGTTTGTAGGACTGCCAGTAGTCGTCGCGGTAGTGGGTGAATTCCCCAAAGTAATGAAATAGCGGCCACAACGTATCGTTGGAATAGCCGCTATAAAATAGATCAATTTGTTCGGTGCTGAGGTGAACCGGGACGTAGCCACGCTTGGCTAGATAATTATTAACTTGACGTTTTTCACCTGGCGTTAGCTCGTCACTGGCAATGCCGGGCCAGCCGATCCAGAGCCGGGAAGTGTCAGCTGGCAGCGACTGCATAGCCGTCGCTAACCCTCCGGTACTTTCGGAGAAGTGGAGTTTCCCATTTTCTTTTGTGACGCTGATCGGCAGGCGATTGGACACTATAATCAATTTCGGATCTTCCATCAATTTACCTAAGCTAATTATAGCAAACTCTAGCCGAACCTATAAATTTAACAGGGGTGAGTTTATTGTAGATTGTTATGACAGGTTCAGGTTTGGTATAATAAGTATAGCAATAGACGAAAGTGAGAACACAATATGACAAAGCTAAAATTCGTAAAAACTTATAAAGAAGTTGATAATATCCAAACTTTTGTATTTGAAACTGGCGGTCTATCTTGGGCACCGGGTCAATTTCAGCAGTATGATTTTGCTGATCAGTCGGGCGAGGAACACGATTGGCGGCACTTTTTTACTATCGCCTCGGCGCCAAGTGAGAACGAGATTCATATCACGACTCGCTTAACCGGCAGTGACTACAAAAACAAGCTCGATAGTCTCAAAGCTGGTGACGAAATCGAAGCTCATGACATCGAAGGCGACTTCACCTGGGATGATGACGCGGGAGTTGTGCTGGTAGCCGGCGGTATCGGCGTCACGCCGTATCGAAGTATTTTGCTGGAGCGAACTAGTCAGGGCAAGAGTCTGAACGCTCATCTACTATATTTCGGTCGTGATGAAAACTTTGCTTTTCGTGATGAATTCAATGAACTACTAGCTAGTCACCCCGAGCTAAAAATTGATTATATAGTTGGCGAGGCTGTTTCAGCCGAAACTATACTAAGCCACGCCCCAGAAAGTCGCGAAAAAACTGTCTATTTGTCTGGTCCAGAGGGAATGGTCGACGCGGTTGGCGAGCAGCTAACTCAAGCCGATATAGATCTTAAGCAAGATTGGTTCCCCGGCTACACAGAAGAAGACTATTAAACTATTCAGCCGGTTCTAGTATTCGGTCGTGGGTGTCTTGACCAGGTTCGATAGTCCAGATCTGGCTATCCCAGCGACGAGCCTCTTTTTTGTGAGCGCTGTCGTCCATGCCCATGCCAACTAACCATTGGTTGGGCGCGTTATCAAAGCCGACAAAGTCTGCCTCGACGCTCGAAGATCGGTTTGGCACGTCTTTATTAACAAGCACAGCTAGTTTGACGCTTAAGGCGCCGAGATCGTATAGATATTTACGAACCGTTTCGGCCGTTTCGCCCATGTCTAGGACGTCGTCGATGATGACAGTTGGCCGATTTTCAACTTCGGTATCTGGGGACAAGCCCATCACGATTTCGGCTTTTTCTTTGGCAATCGCCCTATCGCTATAACGAGAGGTTGTCATGTAGTCGACTTCTGGGTGAAAATCTGGTGCTTGCCGAGCAATCTCCGTCATAAGATGCGAAGTAAAAGGCACCGCGCCTCTTAGGAGTGAAACAAACAATGGTCGCTCGTCGCCGCCATCATAGTGAGCTGTTATTTCACTGGCTAGCTGTCCAATTCGTTGCTGGACTTGTTCGTGGTCGTATAGAAGCTTGTATTTTTCAATCATGTATCTAGTATAGCATTAGCTTCATCAGGTCGCCTTCTCGGAATAACGAACCAGCTCGGTTCTTCGCTCGA
>JAKDMF010000054.1 GCA_030452455.1 bacterium
AAAAAGCTAGACAGAACCTAAACAGCTTAAGTATACTGGTGGCAGACCTAAGGAGGAATCATGAGTAAAAAAGTATGGATTATCTTTATTGCAGCCTGTGTGTTGGTACTTGGTGGACTAGTATACTACTCAAACAGCAATAAATTAGATGTATCTCAATATAAAAATATGAGCGTAATCGAAGCCAATGATTATAATGGCAAAATCGCTGATCACGTCTATGGCAACGCTGATAGCCCAGTGCTGCTAGTTGAATACGGCGACTACCAGTGTCCAGGTTGCGGTCAGGTATACCCGACCACCAAGGAAATCTCTGAGCAGTACAAAGACCAGATCGGATTTATCTTCCGTAACTTCCCACTATCAAGCATGCACCCCAACGCTCGAGCGGCGGCAGCAGCTGTTGAAGCCGGTGGAATTCAGGGTAAATACTGGGAAATGCATAACTCAGTCTACGAGAACCAGCAGAACTGGCAAGGCGCCTCAGCTGAGGACCGAACTGGTATGTTCACTGGATACGGCACCGAGCTTGGCCTAGATGGTGACAAGCTGAAGTCTGACATGGCATCGACTGCCGTGGCCCATAAGATTGATTTCGACATGGCCCTTGGTAAGCAAGCTGGCGTCCACGCTACCCCAACTTTCTACCTCAATGGTCAGGAAATCTCCGGTGATGTCTGGAACGACGCCGATGCATTCAAGGATGCTATCAACGCCGAGCTCAAAAAACACGACATCGAGCTACCTAAAAAAGACTAGTCGATAAGCTCATAAAATAAAACTACCCTCGGTGCCTTGAGGGTAGTTTTTCATTTTCTTAGTGTGCGATATACAGTTGCCATTCGGCAGGCACCACATCCACTGCAATCTTTTTGCGCCTGCTAGACACAAATTCGACAGCTATTGGCATGTGAGTTTGTACTCCTTGTACGGTTATGAGTTCTACGCACTTCGACCTTTAAATTTGGTTTATTGTTCGTTTTTTGGCGAAGAACACAAGTCGAATAATACCAAGCTAGCTATAGCGAGTCAAGAATAAGCACAATGCCAGTCTCGGTGGGATGCTAGACGATGCGTCGATCCTAAAATATACGAAAGCGTTTTGCGATCAAATAAACTAGCAGAACTACCGTGATCGTAAAAATCACAATCCCAGCGTAGGCCCACGGTTCATTTTGAAATGGCAGACTGACATTCATGCCGTACATGCCGTAGAAGACGTTCGGCAGCGTCACTAGCAGAGTCAGCACTGTCAGAGCTTTAATACGGCGGTTAAGCGTGTTGTCGGCAATAATACCGTAGGAGTTACGAATACTGGTCACGCTCTGCTGGTAGCTCTCAGTCGAGACTAGGAGTTGTTTGATATAGAGCCGGATGTCTTCCACAGCTTCGGTCTCTTCATGAGTTGTGACAACTTCTTTCAGTCGATCAGTCACCGCCATCATACCACTCAGATTCATCCGGTATTCACCGATATTATTTTCAACTGTTACAAATTTAACAAAGTCCTGATTGGTCACCTCGTGATTGCGCAGCCGATGAGTCGTATCGTTAATATAGCGGGCTGTCCGCTGCATGAGGGCTTCATACTCCCCGACTATGCCGGCAAATGTCCCTAGTAGCAAACTGGTTGCGTCAGTCATCTGAACCAGCTTACGCGACGCGGCCGTGTTGTAGTCGATTGCACTCGCGGTTGATATGCCGATAAAGACCGAGTTTTTGACGGCTAGTAGCACCGGCGTGGTTGATATAACACCGTGTTTGCCGCGGTGAATCGTCCGGACGAAGACGTACATGGCGCCGTCTTTTTTCTCAATTCGAGGTAGCTCGCCTGAGTCTAGCGCGTCATGGAGAATATTTTTATCAAATGAATAGTTATCGTGAAGAGACTCGAGATCAGACCCGCTAATATTTGTCCCCTGCACCCAAACGTTAGCTTCTGGTGGACGCTTCATTTCCTGAAAGTCTTCACCTTGGCTACGCTTCACAAAATACGTAAGCATATTAAAAGTATAATCGTTTTTGGCTAAAAATCATACATTAGCGAGCAATATGCTAGTTGGATTCAGGCAATTCGCCCGGAGTTTCATCTGGCTTGGCGCTCCGGAGCTCCCGCTCAATCAAGAAGCATGACAATATAAG
>JAKDMF010000025.1 GCA_030452455.1 bacterium
GCCCCTCCTAAGATTTAAGCTTGTCGCGGACTGCGTCGCCGTCTCTAGATAGTAGCTCCAGCCGGCCTTCGATTTCTGATATGCCCATAGCGATAGTGCGTCTTAGTGATGGATCATCCGACATCGGTCCGAAAAAGTCTTTGTATTCCTGTAACTGCTGGTCGTTAATTAGTCCGCTAGCTGCGTAGCGTGGGAATTCGTCAAAACTCTTGTCGCCACTATAGGTTTTAATAATCCAGTCCCAATTGTCACGCAACCACTGCCAGGCGATATGCCGAGTATGAGTATTGCGAAGTAGGTAGATAAACCACGGCGCAACATCTTGAGGCCGTACCACATCAGAGTCCATGCAGTAGTCTAGCAGGCTAGCCGCAGCCTCAGGGCTTCGAGTCGATGTTAGCCCACTCATGATGTCCTCGCGTAGCTCAGCCGAGCTGGTGGTCTTGTAGATGTCTACCAGGCTATCGACTAAGCTAGGGTCGTCACCGTAACGAACAGCGGCACTGATTATCAGCGGGCGCGTCTCAGCCGGTAGGTCGGCGAATGTCTCCAGCGAGAAGCGACCGACTGTATCCTTAATAATTGATCGATCTTCGCTGTAGAGCATCATAGCTAGAGCCGTGCTGCGAAGCTTGGTATCTGTCACGGAGTCATCTGCGCTTGGGTCGATACCGAGACGCTTGAAGGTCGGCAGGGCAACTGAGCCGGATAGGTCGCGAAGTTTTTGTTTGGCAGCCTCGTCGTCTTCGACAAACTTTTTTAGCTCGCTGACCGTCATACTGATAATATCCCAAACGGTGTCGTTTGACTCAGCCTTGTAGTGAGGCAGGACATCAACAAGCGTTGTTGAGGACTCGTAGCCACCACGAACAAGTAGGGTCTGATCATTCAGTAGAGTCAGGCGATCGATCGCGGACGCTTCAGCGATAGTTGAGAGCAGGTTATCGAGATGAGCCGGACTGTATTTAGTAACGAAGTGGCCTAAATCACCGGTGTTAAATCGCTGGTTTTCACTTGTAGTAACATCAAGTTTGGCTTCCTCGAGCATCTCGGGCAAATCGCCAGCTGGATTAGCACTCAGTAGGATCGGCCACTGGCGCTGGCTTGGCGCGTGGTTGCCAATAAAGAACTGCTCTTGAGAGATGCTACCAGGCTCTACCTTTAGCACCGGATAGCCAGGCTGCAGCAACCAGGCGTTCATGAAGCTGCCGACATCTTTGTCGCTGGCCTCCGACAGGCACTGCCACAGGTCGGCGCCTTCGGTGTTTTGGTAGGCAAATTTTGTGAAGTACTGTTTGATACCTTTACGGAAGGCGTCGTCGCCGATATATGAGCGGAGCATTTTCATTAGACGGGCGCCTTTACCGTAAACAATTGCTGCATCGAATATGGTAGATATTTCATCGGGGTGATGAATTTCAACCTTAACCGACTGAACACCGTCGATTGCGTCTCGGCGCAGAGCAGCAATACCGCGTGACAGTGTAAAATCAAGCCAAGTGTCCCACTCGGGGTGGATATGATCGACAGCAATGTGCTCGACAAAGTCAGCAAAGCTTTCGTTGAGCCAGAGATCGTTCCACCACTTCATAGTCACCAGGTTACCGAACCACTGGTGAGCCAGCTCATGCGAGACGACAGTAGCTATAGCATGCTTGCCGGATACACCGGTTCGTTTTGGGTCGGCCAGTAACAAGACTTCGCGGTAAGTTATTAATCCCCAGTTCTCCATAGCCCCAGATGAGAAATCAGGTAGGGCAACGTGATCAATTTTTGGTAGCGGATACGGCACATCGAAATAGTCTTCAAAAAATTCAATCGACTTTACGGCGTATTCCAGAGCAAAATCAAGCTGCTCTGGTCCCTGGGCGCTAGTCGCCCAGATATTAACATCGACACCGGTTTTGGTTTTGGCAGACTTACTATGCATATCGCCAACCACCCAGGCTAGTAGGTAGGTACTCATGCGTGGAGACTGTTCAAACGAAGTGACCAAGCTACCTTCTTGCTCGCTTTGGCGGGCAATTGGCATATTAGACAAGACCTCAACACCAGTTTCGGTCGTTAGCGTGACATCAAAGGTCGCTTTGGCCTCTGGCTCATCGATACATGGAAAGGCTTCCCGGGCATGATGGCTCTCAAACTGGGTCGCAATCAATTGCTTGCGCTGGCCGTCATGGTTGAAGTAGCAGGGGTATATTCCGTGCATACCATCGGTAATATCACCGTCAAAGTCGATGACGATGACGTGTTGGCCGTCGCTGATCTCGTCACTTGATATAATCAGCTCATCATTTTCACCATAGTCAAAGGTTGCTTCATGCCCGTCAACTAGGGCTGACACGATGTTAAGGTCTTTGGCGTGGAGTGAGATTGTGCCGGAGTCACCAACCGAAGCTCCGTAGACGGTAACTAAGCCGTGAAACTTGTGGTCAGCCCGGTCGAGTGACATAGAGAGCTCGTATTTAGTTGGTATAAATTGGTCGATAAGTCTTTTTACTGTATTCATATATCCATTGTATCAAATAGATTGACGAAGTGCTGGTGGGCCGCCAGTGGAGCTTCGTATCGGCCTGGTCGCTAAGTGATATAATTATTTTATGAGACGTCGGCGTGCATCACTTATAGCCAGTATCGTCATGGTGGCTGGCGTAATTACTTTCTATAGCCTAATTCACTCCGCTATCGACTCGTCAGATATTCAGCCGGTCGCCGTCGACAGCCCGAATGCAGCTATCGCTATCGATGCTCTAGAGAAGTTAGACGAAAAAGGTCGAGCGCCCAAAACCAACTATCGACGAGACCAGTTCTCGCCGGGCTGGAACTCTAAGCAAGGCTGTGATGTCCGCAACGTCATACTGAATCGAGACCTCGAAGATGTCGAACATAACGACAAGTGTCAGGTCGTTAGTGGCCTGCTGCACGATCCGTATACTGGCAAGGTCATTCAATTTAAGCGTGGTGCTGGTACTAGCAGCGCTGTTCAGATTGATCACGTCGTCGCTCTCAGTAACGCCTGGCAGACCGGTGCGCAGCAGCTAACTTACGCCAAACGAAACGCGCTCGCCAATGACCCACTGGAGCTACTGGCAGTTGATGGGCCAGCCAATCAGAAAAAGAGCGATGGCGACGCCGCTACTTGGCTACCGTCAAACAAGGCCTATCGCTGTAGCTACGTCGCCCGTCAGATTACCGTCAAGCAGAAATACAAACTTTGGGTTACGCCGCCAGAGAAAAAAGCCATGCAGCGGATACTGAAGACTTGTCCGGACCAGCGACTGGCCACTCAGTAGCGGTGTGAGCTTGATTTACTATGTCAGAGAGTGTATTATAAAAGTATTGTATTTTTCCGGCCAGCAGGTCGGAATTTTTACTAGAAAGAAAGGGAAATTTTAGATGGAAGATTTAAACATAAAACAACTAGCACTAGCCCTTAAGACTATTGCTGATGAGAAAAACCTACCGGAAGATACGGTACTAGAAATTATTGAACAGGCTATCGCCGCCGCCTGGCGCCGTGATAATGGCGAACGTGACCAGGAAGTCCGAGCTGACCTAAACACCAACTCGGGCGAGGCTGACGTCTACGTCATCCGTGAGATCGTCGATACTGTCGGTAGCGATGCTTATGAGATCAGTCTCGAAGACGCCAAAAAGCAAAATCCGGAAGCTGAACTGGGCGGAACTGTCGAAGAAAAGCATACCGTCACAAGCTTTGGCCGCGTGGCGGCTCAGACAGCCAAACAGGTTGTCTTGCAGCGACTACGTGAAGCTGAACGTGAAGTAGTCCTCGGTGAATACGAAGACAAAATCGGTACGGTCGTAGCCGGTACAGTGCAGCGAGTTGACCCGAAAGTCGTTCGAGTTGAGCTCGGCAAGGCCAATGGTATCTTGCCAAAAAGCGAGCAAATACCGGGTGAATTCTATAGCGTCGGCTCTCGCACCAAGGTCTTTATCAAAGACATCGAGCGCGGCAACCGTGGCCCACAGCTTATCCTGAGCCGAGCTAATGAAGCCTTTGTGGAATATCTATTCGCACAAGAGGTTCCAGAGATGGAAACTGGGGCGGTTGAAATCAAGGCCATCGCCCGCGAAGCCGGTCGCCGAACTAAACTAGCCGTTGCTAGCACCGTACCTGGTGTTGATCCAGTCGGTACATTTGTCGGTGGTCACGGTACTCGTGTTCAGGCAGTTATGAACGAAATCGGTGATCAGGAAAAAATCGACATTGTCATTTTTGACGAAGATTCTGTCCAGTTTATCATCGGCGCTCTGAGTCCAGCTGAGATCCACAAGGTTGAACTAGACGAAGAAAACAAACGAGCTAAAGTTCTAGTTAACGAAGACCAGCAGTCAATCGCTATTGGCCGCGGCGGTCAGAACGTCCGACTGGCTAGTCGCCTAACTGGCTATGAGATTGATATTGAAGCCGCCGATACGCCAGCTGAACCAGCTGCAAGCCCAGCCGAACCAAAGAAGCCTAAAAAGAATATCGAGAACAGCCTACTTGACGCTGTTAACGAAGCAGCCAGTGACGAACAGTAAACTTAAATAATATAAGTTTGTCGAGCGATATCGCTCGCGATAAGAGGCCTCTGTAACAAGATGGCCTCTATTGCTAGGTCGGCTAATTGTTTATCAATTGGCGGACATTTCAGGCTTTGTTTGGATTTTTCGATCGACATAATTAGGCTATCGATCGAGCCCAGGGTGTCACCGATGCGTGGAATAAATGACAAACGCGTTAACTCGAGGGCGTTGTGCCCCAGCAGCGGTACTTGGCTGCACTCCCGATGTATCTGTTCGTGAACTGACCTGTCTAACATCGGTATCAATGTACTGTTGCCGCGCAGCAGCCTAGCGTCCGGCCGTAAGTTCCATTCCAGACGAGGAAAGAGTATGTGATGCCTATCTCGATTAACCATTCTGATGACCCCCTATTAAGCGTAAGCTTATAATATCATACAAATAATTAAATCTAATCGACATTTTTTGGCACTCTATTGATTTGAGTGCCAAAAGTCCATATAATAGATTGTGTAATACAGTACTAGCTAATATTAAGCTTGCGTAGTATCAAGGGAGGATGGATAATTAGTAGTATGTCTGATGACTTTCACGAATTTATTGCTAAATTGAGTGACAATGCACGTATCAGCTTGCATCACGCTGATGCCATTTCTCGTGGCTGCGGTAGCGCCTATATCGGTACTGAACATCTTTTGCTCGGCATTTTAGCCCAAGGCTCGAGCGCCGCCGCCAAGATATTAGCCGACACTGGCGTGACTCTTAACCGGGCCGAAATGGCACTCAACATGACACCACGCAACTTGGTCGTGAGTACCGGCTCCAAAGGTCTTAGCGAAACAGCCAAGCTGACACTTAAAATGGGTTGGGAGCTAGCCCAGGAGTTCCACCAAGAGCACCTCGGTACGGAGCATATCGTTTACAGTATTTTAAATCAGAAAAACGCTCGAGCCACCGTGCTGCTGCGCGATATGAATATTGACGTCCATCAATTGACGTCTGATTTAGAAGACTTCTTTGGTCGACAAGAGAATTTGTTTAAGGATGGTGGCATCGAAATACGAGCTATCGAGATTGAGCGAGCGCCACGAGTCGGCGGGGGACATGGATCGAAAAGCCCGCTCGATACCTACGGTGTTGATTTGACGGCCAAGGCTAAAGCCGGCAACCTCGACCCGGTAATTGGACGAGAAAAAGAAGTCGAACGGATGGTAACTATCTTAAGTCGACGGACCAAAAATAACCCAGTTTTGATTGGTGAGCCCGGCGTCGGTAAAACGGCCATAGTTGAGGGGTTAGCGATTCGAATAGCTTCTGACAACACACCAGATCACCTGCTCGATAAGCGGGTTATCCAGCTCGACCTAGCTAGCATGATCGCTGGTACTAAGTACCGCGGTGAGTTCGAAGAGAGGCTGAAGTCGGTTGTCGACGAGCTAAGGCTAAACCAGAACTATATCGTGTTTATTGATGAGCTACATCTACTAGTTGGGGCTGGTGCCGCCGAGGGTGCGCTTGATGCGGCTAATATGCTAAAGCCGGCCCTGGCCCGCGGTGAGCTCAATATGATTGGCGCCACCACGATCGACGAATATCGAAAACATATCGAAAAAGACAGTGCTCTAGAGAGGCGCTTCCAGTCGATTCTAGTCAAGGAACCGTCGATGAAGGATACTCTCAGTATCCTGAAGGGCTTGCGAGCAACCTATGAGACTCATCACGGTGTCAAAATGAGTGATGAGCTACTAGAAGATGTCGTTTATATGTCGGATCGATACATTAGCGACCGATTTATGCCAGATAAAGCAATTGATGTTATCGACGAAGCCTCGGCTCTAGTTCGAGTTAAGTATCGTTCACAGCCCAGCAAGGCTCGCGACTACACCAAGCAGCTCAACGACCTGAATGAAAAGATGGAAGAGGCCGTCCTGAGTGAAGACTTCGAGCGAGCTGCTTTATATAAAGTCCGTATTTCGCAACTCAGTAGTAAGCTTCAGGACATTGAAAAACAGAGACTATCCCGAGCAGCCGTTAATATCACCAGTGATCACATCGCCAAGGCGATATCGTCTATGACCGGTATTCCGGCCGAAAAAGTTCAAAAATCTGAAGCAAAAATGCTACGTAAACTGGAACGTCACCTCAGTAAACATGTGATTGGACAAAAAGAAGCCGTCGAAAGAGTCTCAAAGGCGATTCGGCGCAGCCGGAGCGGTGTTGCCTCGACCTCTCGACCGATTGGCTCGTTCGTCTTTATGGGTCCAACTGGTGTTGGTAAAACCGAGCTAGCTCGGGTGCTGGCCCGTGAGGTATTTGGCAACGAGGATGCTCTAGTTAAAATCGACATGAGTGAATTTAGCGAAAAGCATAATACCAGTCGATTACTGGGCGCTCCGGCCGGCTATGTCGGCTATGATGATGGCGGCCAATTAACCGACAAAATTAAGCGCCAGCCCTATAGCGTCGTACTATTTGATGAAATTGAGAAAGCTCACAAAGACGTTTTTCAAATACTACTCCAGCTACTGGAAGACGGTGTGATTTCTGACGCCAGCGGCCGACAAGTCGACTTCAGTAACACGATAGTCATCTTGACGAGTAATTTGGGGGCTGACAAGATGCGCAAAGAGTCTAGCCTGGGCTTTAACGCCAAGTCATCGTCCGACACCAAGCAACTCGACGACTTGCACGCTAAAAATGCACAAAAAGCCGAGGAGTCACTCAGTGAAATGATGCAACCGGAGTTAATAAACCGGTTCGATGCCGTCGTCACTTTCCGGGCCTTAACGCGCAAAGAGATTGGTAAGATTTTCGACAACCTGGTCAGGGAGCTTGACAATCGATTGCTTCGCAAGGGGCTACACATTGTGGTTGAGCCAACCGCCAAGCGCCTACTAATCGATAAGGGCTACGACGAGCTAAACGGCGCCCGTCCACTGCGCCGTGCCATCCAGGATAGCCTCGAGCATCAGTTAGCCGATGGTATACTCTCAGGCGATTATCCAAAAGGCTCGGTCCTTAATATTAGTGCCAAAAAAGGTCAGTTAATAATCGATGTCGCCGATGAAAAGAATTAGCCGTAGCTATCCAGTCGAGCTGATTATTGCCGGTGTGCTTGTTTTGGTCGCCGGCTTTATTTATTTCAATCGCCAGTACCTCGCCGATACAATATCGGTTTGGCAGTATGAGCCGAGTCAAGTTATGGAGTCACTCGCAAAGCAGGGTGGGCTAAACTCCAAGGGCAACTTCTATTTATTTGCAGCTAAGCCGACGTTGCTTTCGAGTGTCGATTTTAGCTTTCACTGTAGCACCAAAGACGCTTCGGCGGCGGTGCTAGGCTGCTATAAAGATGACCGGATATATATCTATAACGTTGAAAATGACAAACTAGAAGGTATCAAAACTGTGACGACCGCTCATGAAATGCTGCACGTCGCCTACAGTAGACTCTCGAGCGCCGACAAGGATCGGATCAATCAATTACTCGAAAAAGAGTACGCCAAATTAAAAAACGATACTAGCTTCAAGGAGCGGATGGAGTTTTATCAAAAGTTTGAGCCCGGTGAGCGTGATAATGAGCTGCACTCAATTGTCGCCACGGAAGTCAAGACGATCGACCCCGAGCTCGAAGAGTACTATAGTCGCTATTTTGATGACCGACAGAAAGTTATATCCCACCACGACAACTACATTACGGCTTTCACTTCACTGCAAAATAAATCAGACAAATTAGTCAAAACCTTGAATTCACTAGCTGATAGTATTAAAACGCGAACCAAGCAATATAACCGGTCAGTTTCAGATTTCAATCAACGAGTCGCCAACCTAAATCAGCGAGCTAACAGTAATTACTTTTCATCATACTCCCAGTATGAAACTCAAAAACAAGCGCTAATAGCTGAATCATCTCAGCTAAGTAGCACCAGTCGTTCAATCAACGCCGATATAAAAAAGTATAATAAGCTTAAAACCCGACTTGAAAAACTAGGTAGCCAGTACGAAGAGCTGACAGATAGTCTCGATAGCACGATCGTCGAGTCACCCGATAGTATCAAGGCTGACTAGACTAAGTGATACAATATTAAGTATGGTCAAGTCAAAAACTCAGTATATCTGCCAACAATGCGGTGCTAAATATAGCAAATGGGCCGGTAAATGCGAAAATTGCGGTGAATGGAATAGTCTGGTCGAACAGATGGTTCAGACCGAGAGCGGTAAATCGGCTGTTGCGAAGAGCTCGTCGAGCGGCAAAGCTCTAGTGACTCAATCGATCGATAGTATCGAGTCGAGTGATGATGGTCGGCGTTATACGACCGGAATATCCGACCTGGATGATGTTTTGGGCGGTGGTATTCTAGCCGGTGGGGTGGTCTTGCTGGCCGGTCAGCCCGGTATCGGTAAAAGTACGCTACTACTACAGGTGACAGCCAATGTCGCTCGTCACCAGTCAGTCTTATATGCCAGTGGCGAGGAATCGGCTAGTCAAGTCAAGCTTCGGGCCCAGCGACTTGGTGCCGACGAGTCGGATAAGCTTGATTTTGCGGCCAGTACTAGCGCCGACGATATTGCCGCCACGTTGCGTAGCGGCCAATACGACGTGGTCGTTATCGATTCAATCCAGACGCTATCACTTGAAGAGGTCTCATCAGCGCCCGGTACCGTTAGTCAGATAACAAACAGTAGTAATGTGATTATCCGAGCCGCCAAGCAAACCGGCACGGCTGTAATTATAGTTGGACACGTCACCAAAGAGGGCAGTATCGCCGGTCCAAAAGTTCTCGAACACCTAGTCGATGTCGTCCTCCAGTTTGAAGGTGATCGTTATGGTGGATTCAAGATCGTCAGAGCTGTCAAGAACCGCTTCGGCTCGACCGCTGAAGCAGCTATTTTCGAAATGGATGACAAGGGCCTGAGCCTGGTCAAAAACCCCTCAGCGGCACTTCTATCAGAGAGACAAAACTCTGATGGCTCGATTGTTTTCGCAACTTTAGAGGGTAATCGACCGCTGCTTGTTGAGATCCAGGCCCTTGTAAACCCAACCCATTTCGGGTATCCTAAGCGTACGGCTTCGGGATTTGATTTAAACCGATTAAATCTGTTAATTGCGGTGCTAGAGCGCCGAACTAAACTGGACTTATCTGATAAAGACATCTATGTAAATGTGGTTGGTGGACTAAAATTAGGAGATCCCGCAGCCGACTTAGCTGTTTGCATGGCAATAGCGAGCGCTGTTGCTGGGCGCAAGCTGGCCGACGATCTTGTGGTATTTGGTGAGGTTGGTCTCGGTGGTGAAATACGCCGGGTTAAGGCAACCGATAGGCGGGTAGCCGAAGCCAAGAAACTTGGATTCAAAGGTGCACTAGCACCGATAATAGATAAAAAAATAACGTTTATTCATGGCGTCAAAGATTTGCGACAAGCCTTGATAGACTACCTACAATAAAAGGAATAATATTAATATGAATATAATCATACTAGGGCTCGTCATAGTAGCAGTCCTTCAATTAAGCTACATTATATATAAACAACCAAAACGAGTTACCAAACTAAGCTCCAATCGACCACTATTTGTCGACACATCGGCTCTAATCGATGGGCGGATTATCGCCCTCGGCGAGTCGGGCTTTGTCTCCGATACACTTATGGTGCCACGCAGTGTCATTGGTGAGTTGCAGCTCCTAGCCGACGGGTCTGATCACGACAAGCGCTCCCGCGCCAGATACGGCCTCGACGTCGTTAAACTCTTGCAAGAGATGAAAACAGTGACAGTCGAGATATTCCCCGACGACCGGAAGGTACCAGAAGGAGTCGACAATCGTCTACTAGCCCTGGCTAAAGACTATTCAGGTGCTATCTGTACAGTCGACTTTAACCTCAATAAGGTTGCGCAGCTAGAAGAGATCCAGGTACTAAATGTCAACGAACTAGCTCAGGCCCTACGGATGGCCTACTTGCCAGGCGAGATCACCCGTATAGCCTTGACCCAAAAAGGCCAAGATAGCGGCCAGGCTGTCGGCTATTTGGGTGATGGGACGATGGTAGTAGTTGATGGAGCCGATAAAAAAATCGGTAAAACTGTCGACGTGGAGTTTATTCGTAGCTTCCAGACTGTAGCCGGCCGTATGATGTTTGCTAAGCTCATAGCCGAGCCTAGTGCCAGTAAGCCGAAGTCGTTAGTGTCGAAGCTATCGGGACGCAAACCAGTGGCCCAGCCCAAGCCTAAGCCGCAGCCTGCTAAGCAACCAGACCAGACCAAGTCGTCGAGCGAGTCTAGCGACAAGCCGACACGCCGTAATAATAACTCTGGTAATCGTAATCAGTCGCGTGACAAGCAGACTACACCGAAAGGTGAAAGCGCTCAGAATAGTCAAAGCACTAATAAGACATCAGCTCCGCGCCGCCGCAAATCAATGCGCGAACAGCGTGAAGATAGC
>JAKDMF010000026.1 GCA_030452455.1 bacterium
GCGATAACGGCGGGCATAAAATTTCTGTCGATGTTGTCGATGCCGACACTGGCAAGGAGCCTTCAATCAAGCGAAGCGGCAGCATGGGCAGTAACAAAAATTATAAGGTTAAGGTGCTAGCTAAGCCCGGCGCCCGTTATAAAGTTAATATTCAGAAAGTTTGGTCGCGCAACGTCCTGGTCTACAACCTGGAATATGACAACATATCATACATCACCAGATGTCCAAGGCCGGCCGAGTGGAATGTTAACGGCCAGAGCTATATCAAAAAGAATAGTGCCTCACGCGTCCAGAGCAATATTACGGCGGCACCAGGCGATACAATTCGCTGGGACCATGATCTGCGTAACACTGGTCCGGATAACATGGATCGATCTACCGATGTTCACGTCAATCGAATAGACTATAGCTTATCGACAGGCAATCAGATTAGCTACAAGACCGATTACCACGGTAAGCATAAAGGCAAAGATAACGAACTGTACTTTAAAACAAATAATAGCTACACCATACCTCAGAGCAAAGTTGGGCAGCGGCTCTGTCAGCGGATTCAGTGGAACCCGAAATCATCCGCTCAATCTGGCTGGACGCCAAGCACCATGCGCTGTGTCAGTATTCCGTATAGCTACACATTAAATCCATATGTCGATCTATCTGGGGCTGTGGTTGAAGCTGGCTCCTCTGGTGTAGCGGTTGGCTCACACGTCACCAACACCGGACCAACTAAGAGTAAGAACAGCACTTGGCAGCTAACTGAGTTGGTTGTTGAGCCGGGCGAGCCGGTACCAAATGGCGGCGTCGCTAAGACGACTTCAGCCGCTCCATGTAGCCATAAAGGTGGCATATCTGGTGGTACAGCACTCGAGAACTTACCAGAGGTTAGTTGTAAGAATTTAGACAATGGCAAAAATAAAGTCTTTAATAGCGGACAAACCTACATGCCAGAAGTTAGTAGCAATGATGTCTCTGATATTCCGGTTGGATCAAAGGTCTGTTTCGTCTTATCGGTTAAAGCCTACTCAAGTAGCAACTCCAAATGGCGCCACTCGGCCGCTAAGTGTAATATAGTTGGCAAACGCCCCAAGCTCCAAGTTCTAGGCGGTGATATCCGCTCTGGCGGCGAGATAAACACTAGTGTCAGCTCCAAAGAAGTATCGGGTGATGTTAAGACATTTGGTAGCTGGGTGGAGTACGCCTCGTTCTCAACCTCCAGCAACGTTGGACTAGCTAGTAACTCCGGACTGTCTGAGGGCAACGACTCAAACTCTCAGCGCAATTGGAGCGATCTAACGCTAGCTAACAGCCAGGCGAGCGGTAATATGTTCGGAGTCTTCGGCACGATGCCGCTGGAGCGCTCGGTAGCCGGTCGGTTCGATAGCGGCGATAGTGGCACCAAGATCAGCTCGACTAGCGTTGATATTGACAATATGAGCGCTGGCAACTACTACGTTCAGAATGCTAGCAGTAATAATCTCCGACTAACTGGTGGTAGCGCCACGGTTGGTGAGGGTAAAACTATCGTCATCGTAACGACTGGTAATGTGACAATCAATCAAAATATTCGTTATTTTTCCGGTAATATGAATTCACTTGATGATATACCGCGGCTCGTCATCGTGGCCGGTAATATCAACATCAACAAAAAGGTGACTAATATTGATGCCTGGTTGGTTAGCAATAACCTGCTTGATACCTGCGCCGACGCCGATGACAGTCGACTGACATCTAAAGACTGCGACAAGCAGCTAACCGTCAATGGACCGGTCGCCACCAAAGAGATTGACCTCCGACGAACAGCCGGTTCGGGGACTGACAAGGCCTCGGGTGACCCAGCTGAAACCTTCCAGGTTAACCCGAGTGATTATCTGTGGGCGCTCGGACAAGCGAGCGGTGATCAGCGAGTCCAAACCACCTATACGTCAGAATTGGCACCGAGATTTTAAGGAAATACATGAAAAGCTTTGCTTATAGAATAATGCTTATGTATAATGATAGGTAATATGAAATTACTCAAAAGCGTGGGCGACTTTTTTGCACTAGATATCGGTACGAATGCAGTACGGGTGATTCAGCTGTCGAAAAATGGTCCAGATAGTTGGTCATTACAGCACTACGGATACACTCCTGTTGATTACAAAACAACAAGTGGTGATTCTCCAGAGGCGAAACGTCGTCTCGGTGAAGTAATTATGACAGCTGTTGGTCAAAGTGGTATCAAAACTAAAAACGTGGTGATTGGTTTACCTTCACAAAAAACATTCACAACAGTGATTGATGTGCCGAGCATGCCAATGGCTGAGCTCAAAAGCACTATCAAATATCAGGTGGATCAGTACATCCCAATGGGTGTCGATGAGTCAAAGGTTGACTGGGCGCTACTTGGCCAGTCTCTGCACGACCCGAAGCAACAAGAGGTCTTGCTAGCTAGTACCTCAAACAGCTACGCTGAAGAGCGACTAGAGTTCGTTGAAGGCCTTGGTCTAAACGTGATTGCCGCCGAGCCGGATCCAATCGCTATGATAAGGTCACTGCTACCGAGCGGCGTAAATGACGCTCGACTAATCATCGATGTCGGTGAAATGTCGACTGATCTAGCCATTACCTACGGTGATAGTCCGCGACTAGTTCGAACTATTCCTACCGGCCTTAATTCACTAGTTAAAGCCGCCGTTCAGAACCTCAACGTCCAAGAGGATCAAGCCCGCCAGTTCATCCTGAAGTTTGGGCTAGCCCCGGACCGACTGGAAGGCCAGGTCTTCAGGGCAACTGAAAACGTTCTCGATGGCTTTGTGGCCGAACTAAATAAATCAATCAAGTTCTTCCAGACTCGTTACCCAAATACGACAATTGGCGGAATCTTGCTATCGGGCTTTGCTGGACAGGTGCCTAAATTTGGCGACTATGTCTCGAGCAAGACTAGTATTCCAGCGACGCTAGCGAATCCATGGCAAAAAGTTAAAGCTTCTCAAGCTGACCTGGAGCGTCTCGGCGCTGTCACCAGTGAGTTTGCGACCGCGATTGGCTTAGCTGAGAGGAGCAACAAGTAATGATTCAAATTAACCTTGTTCCTGATGTTAAACAAGAGCTCATCACCGCGCAGCGAGTTCGAACCAGCGTTGTAACTGGTGCTATTTTGGTAGCGCTAGCCGCCGTGGCTCTAATTGTCGTCATGGCGCTCTATGTTTTCGGTGGTCAAACTATCCGCGGAGCTATCCTAGACGGTAATATCGACTCTGAGCAGGAGAAAATAGCCGCTGTACCGGATCTAGCTAATACATTGACTATTCAAAATCAGCTGACTAAATTAGACGAGACTCATAGCAACAAAACTATATCATCGCGCCTACTTGATATGCTGACAACAGTTAACCCTGATAAGCCAAACAACATCAAGACATCGACCGTTTCACTTGATACTGAGTCGAGCACTGTCACCATCGAAGCTCAGGCCTCACGGGGCTATTCAGCTCTGGAGGTCTACAAAAAGACAATTAGTGCGACTAATGTCGAGTTTGAACAGGATGGACAAACTGAAGCCTATCCACTAGCCTCAAATCTTCAGGTAACTGATACGAGCTACGGACAGGATGCTAGCGGCAAGCGAGTCCTGCGATTTACTTTAACCTTTGAGTACCCAGTTGAGCTGTTTGCATACTCATCAAAGAATGCTCGAATAGCCGGTCCCCATGTTCAGAACGTGACTGATTCGTATATAAGGATCCCGCAGAGCCTGTTTGGCGATCGGGCAGATGACTTGAAGGAGGCTGAGTAATGGCAACAAAACAAACCGGTCTACGTAAGCGCCAGCAAATAGCTAAGGCTAATCGAATGATGTTCCTCTGGGTCGCTGGTACCTCAGTTATTGTCGGATTTGCCCTAGTTGGCGGTATTTTCCTCGGTCAGAAGCTAGTCTTCAACGAAAAAGTTCTATCTGAAAAACGCAATACCGTATCAGTCCTCAGGGATAACAACGAAGTTATACCAGAGCTGGAAAACAACGTTCGCGTCCTCGACACCAACCAAGGTTTGATGGATTCTCGTTCACGGAGCGATGAAAAGCCAATCCAGGTTATTCTCGACGCCCTGCCAGCTGACAAAAACGCCACAGCCCTCGGATCATCGATTCAGGACCGGATAATTGGCGACATTAACGGCGTCAAGCTGGAGAGTATTAGTGTTGATAGCGACACCGGCGAAGCTGACGTTAGCGACGATCTAGTTGTCTCGGCGACTGATAATGAAGTTGGCTTCCAGCTGACAGTCTCCGGCTCGGCCAACAATCTCAAAAAAGTCCTGCAGAATATGGAAAAATCAATCCGAGCCATCAGCGTCACATCAGTCGCTGTCCAAAGTGATGATAATCGCTTGATGCTCGAAATTATCGGCCATGCCTATTATGAACCGGCCGTTTCGACCGATCTTAAAGAAAAGGTGGTAAAACCATGAAGAAAACCGATATAGCCATGATCATATTTATCGCTGGACTCAGTGTTTTGCTAGCATACTTTGTCGCCAAGGCCGTCCTTGGTGATGTCAGCGAAGAGTCTGTCAAAGTTAAAACCGCTGTACCAATATCAGCTAGTGTCACAGAACCAGATCCAACTGTTTTCAACAAAGATGCAATTAACCCAACCGTTAAAGTTGTTATTGGCGAAAAAAACGGTAACGAATAAGTCGGGGGCTAAATATGGCGCTACTAACGACTGAAATGCAAGATAAGCTCATCGCTCTTTTAGTAGATGAGGGTCTAGTTAATAAACAAGTTTTAGAAAATGCTCAGCAGAATTCTAAGACTAATTCTAGGCCGCTCCTAACTGTCCTAGCTGAGGACAAAATTGTTGATAATGAGCTTATTACCCATGCCATCGCTCAGGTGTCTGGCGTGCCATACGTTAATTTGACTAATAGTATCATTGACCAAGAGGTCTTAGGGCTGTTGCCGGAGGATATCGCCGAGCGATTTATGGCCGTGCCTTTAGCCGAGGTCCAGAACCGCCTAGCTGTGGCTATGATTGACGCTAATAACGTCCAGGCGGTCGATTACCTAGCTAACCGGATTCAGCGACCACTCAAGGTCTTTATGGCCTCAGAGGCCGGCGTTCACCACGTACTCGAGCAGTACAAGACCGACTTGTCCAGTATTGGCGTCGCGGCTGAAGCTTCGCAGGCCGAAGCCAGCATTGATGAGAACAAAGATATTAAAACCTTGGTTCAGGACTCACCAATTAGCCGCGCCCTGAGCACCATACTGGAATACGCCGTCAAAACCAAAGCCAGCGATGTTCACATCGAACCACTGGAGAGCGCTTTAAAAATTCGCTGTCGAGTTGACGGTGTACTGCGTGAAGTTATGCAACTACCCAAGAGCATCGAGCCAGCCCTAGTTAGTCGTATCAAGATTTTATCAAATCTAAAAATCGATGAGCACCGAACGCCACAAGATGGTCAGTTTACGGTCAAAGTTGCCAAAAAAGAAGTCGACTTACGTATCGCGATTAGCCCGGTTGTCTGGGGTGAGCAGGTGGTGATTCGTCTGCTCGATAAGTCGGGAAATTCATTTGATTTGGGTCAGATGGGCTACGCTGGCCGCGGCCTCCGGATGATCCAAAAGGGTATTCGCCGACCAAATGGTATGATTATTACCTCTGGTCCAACCGGTTCGGGTAAATCTACCAGCCTCTACGCGCTGATTAAAGAAATTAAAGATGATACCGTTAATATTGTCACCCTGGAAGATCCAGTCGAGTACAAGATGGACGGCGTCAATCAGATTCAGGTTAACGCTGAAGTCGGGCTAACCTTTGCCAACGGTCTGCGCTCCATACTGCGTCAGGACCCGGATGTTGTCATGGTTGGTGAGATTCGTGATAGCGAAACCGCCAACCTGGCTGTCCAGGCGGCCTTAACTGGTCACTTGGTGTTTAGTACGCTCCATACCAACTCGGCGGCTGGCGTCTTGCCGCGACTGCTTGATATGGGTATTGAGCCATTCTTGATCGCTAGTACCGTCAATACTATTATCGGTCAGCGACTGGTTCGCCGAGTCGCTCCAAAACGAGATGCTTATCAGTCATCGCCGATCGAAACTCAGAATATTTTATCGACTGTCGGGCACCTGCTACCGAAGACAAAAGCCGATGTCGCTAACGTTTCAGGTGATCTGGGATATAAAGACTTGCCACTTGCCGGTCAAAACGCTTATACTTTAGTCAAGGGTATTGACTCACCTCAGACACCGCGCGGCTATTCGGGCCGAGCTGGTCTATACGAAGTTATGGATGTTAACGAAATTATCCAAGACTTAATCATAAAACGGTCAACCAGCAACGAGATCGAGCGCGAAGCTATTCGACAGGGCATGATAACAATGAGACAAGATGGATATCTAAAATCTCTCCAGGGATTGACGACAATCGAAGAAGTAAATAGGGTCGCTTCGGACATAGCATAAAGAAGGGTGGAAAAAATGCAAAACAAAGAATTAAGAATAGAAGTTTTACTAGAAGAAGTCGTCCGCAAGCGCGCGTCGGACCTTCATCTTCAGGTTGGCTTACCGCCGATGCTCAGGATCGATGGCCGCTTGGAGCCGATTCCGGGCTTTGAATCGCTCGATGAATCGCATGTTGAGTCACTCGTCTTTGCGGTACTCGACCAAGACCAGCAGCAGATCCTCAAAAAAGACAAAGAATTCGACTTTAGTTTTGCTTTCGGTACCCTCGGCCGATTTCGTGTTAACGCCTTCCACGAACGTGGTAATATTGCCGCCGCTCTCCGCCTTATTCCCAATGAAATCAAATCAGTCAACGAACTTGGTATGCCACCAATCACTTTGAAATTCGCGGACTATCCACGCGGTCTAGTGCTGGTGACCGGCCCAACCGGCTCGGGTAAATCAACTACTTTGGCATCGCTTGTCGATAAGATTAACACCGAAAAAGCTCATCACATCATCACGATTGAGGACCCGATCGAGTTTACGCATAAGTCAAAGAAGTCGGTTGTCGTCCAGCGTGAGGTTCACTACGATACCTACTCATTCTCAGCCGCGCTGCGCTCCAGCTTGCGCCAGGACCCAGATGTTGTATTGATCGGTGAGATGCGAGACCTGGAGACTATTTCAGCGGCGATTACGATTGCTGAAACTGGTCACTTGGTGTTTGCCACCCTCCATACCAACTCCGCCGCTCAGTCGATTGACCGTATGGTCGACGTCTTCCCGCCGCACCAGCAGCCGCAGATTAGGGCTCAGCTATCAAACATCTTGATGGCTATCTGTTCCCAGCGTCTAGTCCCAGCTATCGGTGGTGGGCGAGTCGTCGCGGCTGAAATATTGGTCGCCAACTCGGCTGTCCGCAACATTATCCGTGAAGGTAAGAGCCACCAACTTGATGCTGTTATTCAGACCGGGGCTGATCAGGGAATGCAAACCATGGACCGCACCTTAGCTAGCCTAGTTCAAGCTGGTACAGTTAGCTACGATGAAGCTCGCAACTATGCCGTTGATATAACTGAATTTGATAGGTTGATGAGGGGATAATCCATGCGAACATTTGATTATCAAGCCAAAGACACATCGACCAATAAGGTTATTAAGTCGACCGTTCAAGCTGATACCGAGCAGTCAGCGGCTAAGCTGCTAATTGAACAGGGCTTTGTGCCGCTTGATATCAAAGAGCAGTCCGGTGATAGCAACTTTTTTGCTCGCTTGACGGGTCGTATCACGACGAAAGATAAAACTGTCTTTTCTCGGCAGCTAGCGACGCTAATTAGCGCTGGTTTGCCGCTCAGCCAGAGCCTACGCACGGTGCTCGATCAGACCGAGAACAAACGCATGCAATCGGTCGTCCAAGATATTATCACATCGGTGGAAGGCGGTAAATCACTCGCCAAAGCGTTTGCTAATCACCCCGATGTTTTTAGTAACGTCTTCTTGTCACTGGTCGCCGCCGGCGAGCTATCCGGTACGCTCGATGAGTCACTCCGGCGCATCTCGGAGCAGCAGGAAAAAGACGCCGCTATGAACAGTAAGATTAGGGGCGCGCTGGTTTATCCAGTCATCGTTCTAGTCGTCATCTTTGGCGTCATGGGATTCATGCTATTTACGGTTGTGCCCCAAGTTGAAAAGCTGTATGAAGATCTGCATAAGACCTTGCCGCTACTGACTCACGTCATGGTGGTGGCGGCTAACTTCATCATTAGTTTCTGGTGGCTATTAATCATCATAGCTATCATCGCGGTCTATTTCCTGGTTCAATACCTCAAAACCGACTCCGGTATCCGTAATATGGACTTAGTGAAGCTTAACGCGCCGATGTTTGGCAAGATGTTCCGTAAACTGTACATGGCCCGCTTTTGCCGGACCGGACAGACCCTGATGGCCTCGGGTGTCTCGATGCTTGATATGCTCCGAATCAACTCGACGGCCGTCAACAATGTCATAATCGGCAAGGGGATAACTCGGGCCGCCGAAAAGGTTAAGGGCGGTAAGGCGCTTTCGACAGCCATCAAGCCAGAGCCATATTTCATGCCTCTCGTGCCGCAGATGATAAGTATCGGCGAGCAGTCCGGTCAGATCGACCAAATGCTCGGTAAGACGGCTAAAATCTACGAAGACGAGCTTGATGAAGAGGTTAAAGCGATATCAACCGCGATTGAACCGGTCCTGATGGTCGTGCTAGCTGTCGTCGCCGGCGGTATGGTGGCAGCTATCCTGTTACCGATCTATCAGCTGGTCGGCACCATGAACGTCTAGACAAAACAATTTTTATTCTGTAATATAAGCTTAAGCGTATAGACGCAAACATAAAAGTTCATATGAAAGGTGGAAAAAACTCCTATGAACACTCAACTAGAATCAAAGAACAAAGGTTTTACAATCATCGAAGTCGTACTAGTCCTAGCGATCGCTGGTCTAATCTTCTTGATGGTTTTCATCGCTCTACCTGCTTTGCAGCGTAGCCAGCGCGACACACAGCGCCGTGAAGATATAAGCCGTTTCGTGTCACAGATCAATAGTTACCAGACAAATAACAATGGCTCGGTACCATCTATAGCTACTAGCAGCACCAGCTTCCTGAATAGCTATATGAAGCAGTCTGATGGTGAGTTTAAAGACCCTAAGACAGGCGAAAACTACACTATTGTTAATAGCACTGACGCAGAGAAGGTGCTTTCTGACGGGCAAATCCAGTATGCTCAAAAAGCAAAATGTGACGGTGAAAAAGTTGCTACTAGCGGTGCTTCGAGTAGGTCTGTAGCTGTTAAGATTAAACTTGAGGGTAGTGGATACTTCTGTAAAGATAATCAGTAGCACTAGTTAAGCTCTATACTTAAGACCACTCCACTATGGGGTGGTCTTTCTTTTACAGGTAAATCAAGGTATGATTATGCTTATGGAAATAAATATTATAACTGCCGCTCTGCTGGCTATATTAGGCCTGGCGATGGGTAGCTTCGCCGGGGCAACTGTTTGGCGGCTGCGGGTTCGTCAGCTAGCCGAAGACAAGTCTCGTGGTGACAGATCGAGCACCAAAGATTATAAAAAACTATCATACTTATTAAAGCCAATCTCGAAAGATCGGTCGCACTGCTTGGAGTGCCAGCACGAGTTAAAGTGGTACGACTTACTACCGCTAGTCAGCTGGCTTTCGCTTGGTGGCAAGTGCCGCTACTGTCAAAAGCCGATTGGCCGGACCGAGCCGCTGGTTGAACTTGGTGTGGCGGCCTTTTTTGTGCTGTCGTACGTCTTGTGGCCAGTTGCCCTGCAGGCGCCGATTGACATCGCCCAGTTCGTGATCTGGCTGACGGCTGGTGTCCTGCTGACAATCCTGTTCATTTACGATCTTAAGTGGTTCTTGCTGCCCGACAGCATCACTTTCTCAGTGGTTGGACTGGGTGCTATCCTGAGTCTGCTTCGCCTGACTCAATCCGGCGACATCACGGCCTCACTCTGGTCACTAGTTGGCTCGGTCGTCATCCTCAGCGGTCTGTATTTTGTAATTTATATCGGTTCCAAGGGTAAAATGATCGGTTTTGGCGATATTAAGCTCGGCCTCGGACTAGCTTTACTGCTGGGGGACTGGGCGCTAGCCTTCCTGGCCCTGTTCCTAGCTAACTTTATCGGCTGCCTGATAGTGCTACCAGCGATGTTACGCGGTAAACTGAGCCGGAAAAGCCATATTCCCTTTGGGCCACTGCTGATAGCTGGATTCGCTATAACCGGCTTGGTCGGACACCAGTTAATCGCTCAGTATATGAACTTATTGTTTTAGTGAACTAGCGAATTTTTTGGCATATTTGGGCTACTAGCGGTCTAGTGGCACTTTTGCTGAGGACGGGAGCGGTAAGGTTAAAAACCCCGAACCCTCAATCGCACCCATTTCACCGCCACGGTGAGCGCACCTGAATCTTGAGACAAGTCTCAGGAATCAGGCACGGCTCAGCC
>JAKDMF010000027.1 GCA_030452455.1 bacterium
ATATTCATTTACTTTCATCTGGTGGGCGATGAGGGACTTGAACCACCGACCTCGTCATTATCAGTGACGCGCTCTAACCAACTGAGCTAATCGCCCCCGGATGAAAAGAAATGAATTATTAATTTATTGGTGGAGTATCCCAGACCGAAGCCTGGTTTACCCCATACATTTTTGGTACTGCTTACAAAATAACAGCTGGTGGAGCAACGGGGACTCGAACCCCGGACCCCCTGCTTGCAAAGCAGGTGCTCTAGCCAACTGAGCTATTGCCCCATCAGCTATCATCTTGCTTGTCATCTAAAATAACAATAAAAAGTACTCTTAATCACTATGGCAACACTAAATAATCGCCGTAATAACCTAACTTATTCTACCGTATATCACCGATATCATCAAGTGTCATTGTAGGTATTATCGGCCGAGTGGTCTATAATACGAAATATGCAATACACTTTTAGTTTTGGCGCAATGTTCCTAGGTATAGGTATCTTGATCGCCGGTGCCTTATTCGTTCGGTTTCATATGATAATAGCCGATAATTTCGGCGGTGGTCTTGGCAGCTATGAAAAATACAAGATGTGGGGCCTGATCGGCTGTGGTGTTGGTATGGCAATAGCGCTCAACCTCCACACTCTAGTCTTGAGCTGGATCGCTCATATGGTCTTTGGTATATAGCCAATCCTATCTATATAATATCGACCACTAAAAAAGTATCACCCGTAAAGGTGATACTTTTTATTTTAACAATTTAGTTGTGCATATCATCGTCAGTTGTTTTTTTGAACTTTGTCTCGTCTTCTACTGAAAGAAGATAATTTGTTATGTAAGTTCAGCATAACAACAAGACCGACCTAGCTTCAGACAATGATTACTCGATTGTCTGGCATAACTCTCCCTAGAAAGGAGGTAATCCATCCGCAGCTTCCGCTACGGATACCTTGTTACGACTTAACCCCAATCATGCCCCCCACCTTAGGCCGACGAATCGGACTTCGGGTGTTGGCCACTTTCATGGTTTGACGGGCGGTGTGTACAAGACCCGGGAACGTATTCACCGCAGCTTGCTGATCTGCGATTACTAGCGATTCCGACTTCAAAGAGGCGAGTTTCAGCCTCTTATCCGAACTGGGACCAGCTTTGATGCGATTTGCTCCACCTCGCGGCTTCGCTGCGCATTGTACTGGCCATTGTATCGTGTTTCTAGCCCAGGGTGTAAGGGTAATACTGACCTGACATCATCCCCTCCTTCCTCCCCGTTGCCGGGGCAGTCTGAATAGAAAAATACAACTATTCACAAGGGTTGCGCTCGTTAATGGACTTAACCAAACATCTCACGACACGAGCTGACGACGGCCATGCAACACCTGTCACTTGGCTCAAAAAGCACTCACTATTTTCATAGTAATTCCAAGGATGTCAAACCCTGGTAAGGTTCTTCGTTTATCATCGAATTAAAGAACACGATCCACCGCTTGTGCGGGTCCCCGTCAATTCCTTTATGTTTTAATCTTGCGATCGTACTCCACAGGCGGGATACTTAACGCGTTAGCTTCGCTACTGAAGGGGTCGATACCTCCAACAGCTAGTATCCATCGTTTACAGCGTGGACTACCCGGGTATCTAATCCGGTTCGCTCCCCACGCTTTCGTGCCTCAGTGTCAGAAATGGTCCAGTAACCTGCCTACGCCATTGGTGTTCCTTCTTATATCTACGGATTTCACTCCTACACAAGAAATTCCAGTTACCTCTACCATTCTCGAGTTAGTGAGTTTGAATAATAGTCTGTATGGTTGAGCCACCAGGTTTCACTATTCACTTTACTAACCACCTACGCAACTCTTTACGCCCAGTCACTCCGGATAATGCTTGCACCCTACGTATGACCGCGGCTGCTGGCACGTAGTTAGCCGGTGCTTATTCATGAGTTACCGTCATATTCTTCACTCATAAAAGAAGTTTACAACCCTAGGGCCTTCATCCTTCACGCGGCGTTGCTCCATCAGGCTTTCGCCCATTGTGGAAGATTCCTCACTGCTGCCTCCCGTAGGAGTCTGGACCGTGTCTCAGTTCCAGTCTGGCTGATCATCCTCTCAGACCAGCTATCGATCGTGGGCTTGGTGAGCCTTTACCTCACCAACTACCTAATCGAACGCGGGCTCTTCCCAAAGCGTATAAATACTTTAATCCGAAGACCATATGCGGTATTAGCACACCTTTCGGTGCGTTATCCCTCACTTTGGGGTAGATTCCCACGTGTTACTCAGCCGTCCGCCGCTCGTCAGCATTCTCACTCTTTACTTCTCTTACCCTCTTCGATATTACCGATGAGAGAGAAGCAAACAGTGAGAACCTGCTACCGCTCGACTTGCATGTGTTAGGCACGCCGCCAGCATTAATCCTGAGCCAGGATCAAACTCTCCATAAAAGATGACTGTAATAAATCACAGACATCTGCATAAATTAACTGACGATGATATTTGAATCTAAATAAATTTAGATTCGTTGCACAACTAAATTGTTAAAGACCAAATTTAATCTGTTCAACTCCACGTTGCTTATACCTTACCGGTAATCAGACTTTAGCTATCATAACCTAAAGAAGCTGGTCAGGTCAAGGGTTATTGGCAACTATATTGTAGCTAAAAACACAACTAGGCCAACCGCGGTGCCGACGACTCCACCCATCAAAACCTCAAGTGGCGTATGCCCCTTAGCAGCATGTGGTAATCTGACCCCTGTTAAGGTTTTGGCGATTAGCTCGTGAATTGCCTGGCCCTGCTCACCGACCGATCGGCGAACCATGACGGCATCGTACATGACGACAGCGGCTAAAAGGGCGCTGATTCCAAATAGGGCCGACTCAACCCCGTGGAATAAGCCGATAAAAACCGCCAGCGACACAACGGTTGAGCTGTGTGAGCTCGGCATACCGCCGGACAAATATATCGACCGAAAGGTACCGCGATCACGGGTTTTTATCATGGCTATGGCGTATTTCACACCCTGAGCCGCGATCCAGCCCAAAATCGGTGTTAACAGATACGGTGAAATGCTGAGCATCTTAAACTGCCTCGACCTCTTCGCCTTCTTGAACTTCATCCATCATTAGACCGACCGAGGCCACGACGTCTTTGTCGCTCATGCGCATGATACGGACACCTTGGGTGGTTCGGCCGAGGGTTGGGATATCAGATAGCCCGAGGCGAATAGTTTGACCTTCGTTAGAGATCAGGATAGCCTCGCTAATTTTTGGCATAATTGTTCGGACAGTAATGATTGGACCAGTTTTAGCAGTCACGACGGCCGCTTTAATACCAACTCCGCCTCGTTTATGGGTTGGGAAGTTAGCCGCTTTAGTCACCTTGCCGTAGCCGTTCTGACTGACAACCAGAAGTCTCTGGCCATCATCATCAACGACGTCCATACCGACAACCCAGTCGTTCGGTCGCAGTCGAACACCACGGACACCACGGGCTGATCGGCCCATTGGTCGAGTATCAGTCTCGTTAAATCGAACAGCTTGGCCGGCCGAAGTCGAGACAATGATATCGTTATCACCATTAGTCTTCTTGATCCAGCGCAGTTCGTCACCCTCGTCGAGCTTGATGGCGATTAGGCCATTAGTTCTAATATTGGCGTAATCTTTCAGCAATGTCTTTTTAACTGTTCCCTTGATGGTCGCCATGAATAGGTAGCCCTCATCATTAGAGCCCTTTTCGAGCTTAATGATCGAGGTAATCTTCTCTTCTGGCTGCATCTGGAGTAGATTAACGGCGGCGATACCCTTGGAGTTCAGGCTGGCAGCTGGAACTTCGTAGGCCTTCAATCGGAAGACTCGACCTTTATTGGTGAAAAATAGTAGGAAGTCATGGGTACTAGCTGGCACCAACTGATCAATGATGTCTTTTTCCTTGATAGTCATGCCGCGCTTGCCCTTACCGCCTCGGTTCTGACGACGATAATCACTAACTAGTGTTCGCTTGATGTAGTTCTCGGTCGTCAGTAAAATGACCGAGCTTTCTTCTGGAATCAACTCTTCATCGCTAAACTTACCGAGCTCATGATTGATAATCTGGCTCCGTCGTTCGTCGCCATACTTCTCTTTCATCTCGAGTAGCTCGTTTTTGATGATCTTAAAGATCTCTTTTTCATCGGCTAGGATAGCTTGGAGCTTCTTAATCAGAGCTAGTAGCTCTTTGAGTTCACTCTCGATGGCGTCACGCTCGAGACCGGTCAAACGGCGCAGCTGCATGGCTAGGATAGCCTTAGCCTGGATTTCAGACAGTTTGAAGGCCTTAATCAGGCTGGCCTCAGCCACATCTTGGGTTTTGCTAGCTCGGATTATCTTGATTACTTCGTCGATATTATCGAGGGCAATCTTGTAACCTTCGAGGATATGAGCCCGGTCCTGAGCCTTTTTAAGCTCAAACTCGGTTCGGCGACGGACAACTTGTTGTCGGTGCTTGATAAACTCCTGCAGCATCTCCTGCAAACCAAGAATACGCGGTTGAATGCCATCAACCAGCGACAGCATGTTGTAATTAAAACTAGTCTGGAGTGAAGTCAGTTTATAGAGAAGATTGAGAACTTTTTTAGGATAGCCGTCTTTTTTGACCTCAATCACAATTCGAACCTTACCGCGGGAACTTTCATCGCGCAGGTCACTAATACTGATCTTTTTGTCCTTATAGAGTTCGGCAATTTTTTCAACCAAAGAGGCTTTATTGACGCCATATGGCATTTCCGTCACGATAATCTGGTGACGACCTTTTTTAGTTTCTTCAATATCGGCCACGGCTCGAACTGTGACACTACCGCGCCCAGTTAAGTAGGCCTGTTTCATCGGCGCACCGCCATAAACGACTGCACCAGTTGGGAAATCGGGGCCTTTAACGTGACCTAACAGATCATCGAGAGTCGCTTCGGGGTTATCGATTAGTTCGATCGAGGCATCGACTAGTTCACCGAGGTTATGCGGTGGAATATTAGTCGCCATACCGACGGCGATACCAATCTGACCGTTTAAGAGAAGGTTTGGCACCTTAGCTGGTAGAACGGTTGGTTCTTGCTCCGAGCCATCGTAGTTATCCCTAAAGTCGACGGTTTGTTTCTCGATATCAGCTAGCATTTCGTCCGAAAAGCGCTGCAAGCGAGCCTCGGTATACCGACTGGCGGCGGCTGGGTCGCCGTCCATGGAGCCAAAGTTACCCTGGCCCTGGACCAGCGGATAGCGCAAGGACCACGGTTGAGCTAGACGGACCATCGAATCATAAATGGCTGAGTCGCCGTGCGGGTGATATTTACCCATCACGTCACCGACAATACGGGCACTTTTAACAAACCGAGCGTTGCTGCGGTTGCCGTTGGTGTTCATAGAGTGCAGAATACGGCGATGAACTGGCTTCAAACCATCACGGACATCCGGCAAAGCACGGTCGATAATAACGCTCATTGAGTAGCGGAAGAAACTATCTTCCATGACGTTTTCTAGACTGCGCTGTTCAACTCCCTTTTCTCCGGTTGGGGCGATTATTTCACCTTCCAGCGATAGACTTTCATCGTTTAGCGGTGCATTGTCATCATTCATACTAATAATCCTTCCCTAGATATCCAAATCTTCAATGTTAGCGTTTTTAGCTCGTGTCTGAATAAATGTCTTACGGAGCGAAACTTCATCGCCCATCAGTTTTGTAAATATTGCATCAGCTTGTTCAGCGTCATCGATCCGAACCTGGCTCAGGACACGGTGTTCAGGGTTCATAGTGGTATCCCAGAGCTGATCGGCGTCCATCTCACCAAGACCTTTAAAGCGCGACAGAGTTACGCCAGCCTGCTTCGACAGGTCGACATCTTTATCAACTGCTGTGCCGCGCTCTTCTTTTTGATCTACAATCGACTGCAGAGTTGACTCGAGCGCATCTTCGTCATAAATATACTGCTTCTTTTGACCACGGTTAATGCTATAAAGTGGTGGCCGGGCTAGATAGACATAGCCGCCCTCAATCACTTCGCGCATATAGCGGAATAGGAATGTTAATAGGAGTGTCGCGATATGACTACCATCAACGTCGGCATCGGTCATGATGATGATTTTATGATAGCGCAGTCCGCTAACATCAAAGCTATCACCGATACCAATACCAAAGGCCTGGATCATGGCAACAATTTCTTTATTGGCAAACATCTTATCAAGTCGAGCTCGTTCGGTGTTAAGTACCTTACCACGGAGCGGCAAAATCGCCTGAGTCTTACTATCACGACCTTCTTTAGCTGAGCCGGCCGCTGAGTCTCCCTCCACGATGTAAATTTCACTCTCTTCTGGCTTCTTGCTGGAGCAGTCGTACAGTTTGCCCGGCAAGCCCATACCATCGAGGGCGCCTTTACGGATAACATTATCGCGGGCAACGCGGGCGGCGCGGCGAGCGCGGGCTGCTAGCAGGGCTTTGCCGACGATTTTCTTGGCAACGTTCGGGTTTTCCTCGAGATAATAGCCGAAGTATTCGTTCATGACCTTTTCAACGTAGCGACGAACTTCGGGGTTGCCGAGCTTGTTTTTAGTCTGACCTTCAAACTGTGGGTCGGGCATTTTAACCAAAATAACGGCGGTTAGACCTTCGCGGATATCATCACCGGTTAGGTTTTCCTCTTTTTCTTTTAAGAGGCTGTTCTTGCGGGCATAATCGTTGATTACACGGGTTAGAGCCGCTCGAAAGCCCATCAAGTGCGTACCACCATCGGGTGTCAGAACGTTGTTGGCAAAGGGCTTAACGGTTTCAATAAAGGTCTCGTTATACTGAAGGGCGACTTCCACCATGGTGTCTTCAACCTGTCGCTCGACGTAAAAAGCGTTGTCACCAACGACTTCTTTGCCGATATTGAGGTTTTTAACATAGCTCTGAATACCACCCTCGAAGTAAAATGCCGCTCGCTGGTCAGTTCGCTCGTCTTGAACGCTGACATAGATACCTTTTGTTAGGTAGGCCTGGTGGCGAATATAGTTAACGACCCATTTGTAGTCGAATTCAACTGTTTCTTTGAAGATAGTTTCATCAGGATAAAAAGTAATGGCTGTACCAGTTGGGCGATCAGTTGGACCAATTTTCTTAAATGGCGCCTTAACACCACCTCGTTCAAATTCGATCCGGTAGAGCTGGCCTTTTTGCGAGACTTCAGCCACCATGCGAGTCGATAGGGCGTTAACAACACTCGAACCAACACCGTGCAGACCACTCGATACTTTGTAGCCGCCGCCGCCGAACTTACCACCAGCGTGGAGGACCGTCAGAACAGTCTCGAGGGTACTTAGACCGGTTTTGGGGTGTTTGTCGATTGGAATACCACGACCGTCATCGGTAATAGTCATGCCGCCGTCTTTTAAGATATAAACATCAACGCGTGATGCAAATCCAGCAATCGCCTCATCGATTGAGTTATCGGCGATTTCTTTTATTAGGTGGTGGAGACCGTCGTAACCGGTACTACCAATATACATTCCGGGGCGTTTACGAACCGGCTCGAGACCTTCGAGTACTTGAATCTGCGACCCATCATAAGAGTCTTTACTACTTTGTTTAGCCATTTTCCCTCACTTCTTCAGATGATTCAGCTATTTACTTATCCCCATTATAACGGAAAATAGGTGTTCACTCAAGCTATTGTATTGAACATATTTCTTATGCTAATATTGAGCTATATAAGTAGTTATATAAAAAAACATAAATCCGAAAAAAGGTATCTAAAATGTTTAAAAAGCTAATATCAAACCTACCGTTTAGTCCGGCACTAATTGGTCAGTTAAGCTTTTATGCTAAGCGTCTCCGTAAAGAGCAAGCCACTAGGAAGCTCGGTTTAATATTTACGATGCTCGCCCTAGTGGTGCAATCTTTTGCTGTCTTCCAGGCGCCCGAATCAGCTAACGCCGCCAGTGGCAGTGACCTGATCAATGGTGGTGTGACCAATATGAGTCAGCTCTTGAAGGCCTACGATAGCAACAAAGGCAACATTAAAGACTTCTATAAGAGCACTGGTATTACTCGCGCCGAAATAGCCAAAGCTAAATCCGGCACTATCAACTCCAAGAAGGTTAACTATTCATGGGGTCGCACCAAACACTTTAGCGCCTCTCAGGGTGAAAAAGCCTACACTTTCCAAACCGACAAAAACAAAGACAAAACTTTCTTTGCCCGTCCCCTAAAAGCTTGGGACTCAACCTCCTACACCAAAAAGCACGGCTCAACCTACCAAGCCTTCATCGGCCACTCTAAAAAGATCGGCTCGTTTGCGATCATTAAAGATTGCGCCAACTTAGTCACTAAATATGTACCACCGCCACCGCCACCGCCAAAGTGTCCAACTGGCGAGCTTGGTACGCCACCTAATTGTAAAAAACCACCGAAACCAGCGGCTGTCTGTTCTGGCCTATCGGTCACAACTATCTCACGGACCAGCTACAAGCTCTCAGCTCACGCTAGTGTCTCTGGTGGAGCTCATATAACTGGCTACATCTACACGATCAAAGATAAAGATAATAAAACCGTTCACTCTAAGAAAATTAGTAGTTCTAAGTCATCTGACGCTCAAACCTTTACCGTCGAAAAACGAGGTAACTATAAAGCATCGGTCACTGTGCTATCGACAGCCGGTTCTAAAACATCATCCGATTGTGCCAAACCACTAGTAGTTGCACCGCCGGAAGTTTGTCCGCTCAACGCTGACCTCAGTATCGAAGACACTGACTGTAAGCCGTGTCCAGGTGACTCATCTATCTGGTATAAAGACGAGGGCTGTAAAGCTCAGGTTGTCCAGAGCAAGTCAGCCACTAACGTCACCCAGTCCGATAAAGACGCTACTAAAGTAGTCGCCAATGGATCAGACAAGATTCGCTATACGGTGACACTTGAGAACACCGGTAAGCTCAAAACTGAGCTACCAATCGACGAACACCTCGATGACGTCCTAGAGTACGCTAGCCTGGTAGATAACGGCGGTGGCAGCTTCGACAAAGAAACCCAAGTCCTCCACTGGGAGCCAATCGAAGTTAAGCCAGGCGAAACCCAGACTCGCATGTTTACTGTTCAGGTCAACAAAACTGTCCCAGCTATGGCCCAGGGTACCAGCGACAAAACATCATACGACTGTATTATGTCCAACACCTTCGGTAATAACGTATCGGTATCAGTTAATTGTCCGACTCCAAAAATAGTCGAGCGAACTGTGGCGGAACTCCCCCACACCGGACCACGTGAGAATATGCTCTTCGCTGGTGTTACTCTAGCAATCGTCGCCTACTTCTACTTCCGATCTCGCCAAGTTAACACTGAGATCCGACTAGTTCGACGTAGCCTTAATAGCGGCACTATATAAATCATAAAGGGTGGTAAATAGAAATGGCAAATGGACCAGAACAACTACGCGGTAACAGTGAAAAATCCGCGGAATCGATCGGTGAAAAAGCGGCGGCTGAGCAGCAGGAATCACTGCAAGCTAAGTACGAACGGAAGGAGACTTTAGAAGACGGCAGTGAGCGCCAAGCTGAAAAAGCTAAGACAGAGGCCCTCGAAAAAGCCGTTAGCGTCGAGTCCGCCGGACTCGAGAAGCATAACGACGAGCCGTCTAGTGCTCCCGCCCGCCGGGGCCCGATCAGTAAAAAAGATCGTAACGCTAGTTACAAAAAAACCATGTCGCACATCCAAAGCGAAATGCCGCCGATTAACCGGGCTTTTAGCAAGACGATTCATAACCCGGTCGTCGAAAAAACTAGTGAAGTCGTTGGCTCAACTATCGCCCGACCCAACGCTATCGCGGCCGGGGCTATATCAGCCTTCGTGGTTAGCTTCCTGGTCTATATGATCGCCCGCTACTATGGCTATCCCCTATCAGGCTTCGAAACCATTGGCGCCTTTGTAGCTGGCTGGTTACTAGGTATCCTATTTGATTACTTCAAGGTCATGATAACTGGCAAAAAATAGCCGCTATCACCGCTTAGAAGCTTTCGTTTATATCTAAAAATACCCCAGTTATCTACCGGGGTATTTTTTTATCGCTCCCGTCGTGACTGATTCCGGCAGAATCAGCCC
>JAKDMF010000028.1 GCA_030452455.1 bacterium
TACGAAAAGTTGAGCTTCGCCTGGGAGACCCTCCGGCAAATGGTCAACCTTAATGGCGTGAGCAAGACCCGACAGTGGTATCATACGCTCTGCGTTCCGGTATCGCGTAACGGTAATGACCACACCCTCTCCCCGGCCAAGGCAATTGCAGACAAAGAGTACGAGGCCGTACTTGGCTGCATTGGACCGCTAAATTAAGTAGTCAGCCACACTGTAAAAAGTGTGGCTATTTAATTGCTATTTAAACTTTGGTCAGTATCTCGGCACCGGTTTCGGTGATAAGAATTGTGTGTTCAAAATGAGCTGACAAGCTACTGTCACGCGTCGAAATAGTCCAGCCGTCACTGAGCTGACGAACACGTTCGCCACCGAGTGTCGCCATTGGTTCAATCGCGATAACTTCGCCCGGCTGGAGCAAAACACCACTGCCTTTTTTGCCGTAGTTCGGCACCTCGGGCGGCATATGCATCTCAAGCCCAACACCGTGGCCAACCAGTTCACGTATGACACCCAATTTACCAGCGGTAAGAACTTTTTCAACCGCTGCGCCAATATCGCCAGTCATAACTGGACCGTGAATCGCGTCGATGGCGGCGTACAAGCTTCGCTCGGTGACATTTATTAAGTGTTTTTTAACACCGCTTGGTTTTTCACCGACCACCATAGTAAAAGCGGCGTCGGTTTTCATGCCTTCGTAGGCTATGACGAGATCGAAGCTGACAACATCACCCTGCTCGAGAACGTAATCAGTTGGTATGCCGTGAACAACTTCGTCGTTGGTCGATATACAAATGACGTTTGGGAACTTAACTTCATCGGTTTTGTAGGTCGCAACCGCCCCGCGAGCGGCAATTTCACGAGCCGCAAAGGCATCGATATCTAGCTCGCTGACACCCGGCCGGACAAAACCTCTAACCGCCGCTAAAACCTCAGCCAAACGACGACCAGACTGGCGCAGGGCTTGCATCTGCTCGGGTGTTTTATTGCCAGTTATTAAGTTAGTTGACATGCCTCAAGTTCCTTCATGACGCGGTCATGAACCTGACCGACCGTGCCAGTACCGTCGACGTGAACAATATTTATACCTTTGCCCGTAAAGTAGCTTAGGATTGGATACATTTCACTTCGATAGATGCGCATTCGTTCATCGATAGCATCGGCTGTATCGTCGACTCGTCCACGAATCTCGAGGCGCTTCAGTAGGTCGCTGCGCGGCACTTCAAGCACCAATATAAGGCTAACATCGCGGCCGTGGTGGGACTTTGAATCGACTAGCCACTCAGCCTGAGTCATTTGCCGCGGAAAACCGTCGAGGATGACCCGGTTGATGTCTTTTGACCTAGCTAGGGCGTCGCCCATAACTTTGTTGACATGGTTTGGATCAACCAAGCTACCGGTCTGCATTTTTTCAATAAGTTCAGGGTTGCGCTCATCACGCAGTAGCTGTCCGGCTGATAGCCAGCGCCAACCATTACGGGCCGCTAGTAGCTGACCTTGGACACTCTTACCGGCTCCGGCTGGACCAAAAAATATAATCATGTTTGTTTCCTTTAATTTAGTGTTTGTTTGACAATTTTTGCGACAGTTGCGCCATCGGCGGCGGTGCCGACATCGGCCTTAACGGCGGCGATAACCTGGCCCATCATTTTCATATCAGTCGCACCAAGTTCGGCTATTTTTGCGTCAACGACGGTTTTAATTTCGGCTTCGCTCATTTGCTCGGGCAAATACTGACTCAGTATGTCAGCTTCGCGGCGCTCATCAGCGGCTGAATCCTGGCGCAGGTTCTGATCATACAGCGCGGCGGCTTCGTTGCGTTTTTTAACTTCACGGGCCACTATTTTTTCAATTTCATCATCAGATAGACCGGTTTCGCGCTTGTTCTGAGTGATCTCCTCGTCGAGGATAGCTGACTTCAGGCCGCGCAAAACCAGGGTAACAAACTGATGCCGCTCTAAAAGAGCGGCTTTCAAATCTTCATCTACACGCTGCTTCAGCGCCACTAGCGAACACCTAGTCGGGCTTTTGAAAGCTTTTGGGCCTTTCGCTGTTTGCGAATGATAGCTTTGCTACGACGCTCAGTCTTAGATATTGGCTTCTGGAAGCGCATTGATGTTTTTGCATTGGATAAAACGCCACTTTGTAGCACTTTACGATTAAAGCGACGAATGATATTTTCGTTCGCTTCTTTCTCATCTTTTCTTGTTACTTGTACCATATAAAATTTATTGTACTATTTTTACCACTATATTTCAACTACCTGATCTATTTTCGTGTAATTAAATTTGATTTCATGTGCCGGCTCATTTACTATAGACGTAAGCACTATCAAAATAGACAAGGATACTAGAGAAATGAATCAAGATCCAAACGAACAAAATCAGCCACCCCAAGACCCGAACAACTTCGGTGGACAACCACCTCAAGATCAACCAGTTGCCGACGTCTCGCCAGAGGAGCTAGCCCAGCAGCTCCAAGATCAGGTAGCTCAAGCTACCCAAGAAGCGACTAGCACAGCCCAGCCAACCGATGTTGGTGCTCAGCAGATTGCCGATGACCAGCAAATGGCTGCCGCGCAGCCTGCCCCGCAGATGGGCGCACCTATGGAGCAGCCGACCCCGGTCGAAACTCAGCCAATGGACAGCCCAATGCCTCAGGAGATGCCAGCAGTTGATCCGACTGGAACAGCTCCTGTCGATGAGTCACCTATGCCGACTCAAAATGATTTCACAGCCGAGCCTGTGCCAGAACCAGCTCCAATCGCCGCTCCAGCACCAATGGTGGGCGGACAAACAAATGATGCCGCTGATAAAAAGCCATCTAAGATGTCGCTAATATTTGGTGGTGGCGGACTTGTCGTCGGTCTTATCCTCGGTTTAGTTATCGGATTGATGATTTAGATAAGATAAATTATTTAATAAAACCCCTATCTCTATGGGGTTTTATTTTTGACAAAAAATAACCCAGCTAATGAATAGCTGGGTGCAACTTGTTGAACATTTTAACGACTCTGGGGCCAAACAAATCTATCGCAAAATTTGAAGACTGCGGCCGTACATTTGCGCCACAGCAGCAATTCAATCTGCATAAAAGACCATAATGGCCAAGTGATAGCTGCTATGACTTTTGCTATAATCCGAAGCGGTCGCTTTTTGACACTGCGAACCTCGTCGTACATGTTTCCGAAATCCTTTAGCTCACTATTGGCATAATTCCATATTAGAAAGTAGCCGTAGCCGAAGACAGCGACCGTTACCACAGTATAAAAAGTAATGAATCCAAGAATCTCAAACTCAGTCATCACAACTCCTAGGTTTAAAATGTCCGCTCAGCGACTACTGCCAAGTTGTTATGATAATTAAACATTAGTTATCGCCGCTAAGCAAGCCCCACCGATCTATTTGATATCTATCAAAATAAAAAGGGTGCACGACGTATCGTGCACCCGGGCTCTATGACCGATGCTCATCGTCTATCGAGACGACCGTACCAGTGCATGAACAAGAATGCGCCCAGCATAACAACCGGACCGGCGGCTAGTGCCGCCCATGGTGTTATGAGTATGCCAATGAAGATACCAACGATCCCGCTAGCAATTGCAATCGGCAGTACCGCTAGCCAGGCCCAGGCCGATTCAGCGCTAAACCGGTTGATCACCGTAACGAATATCCCTAGCAGCACTGGCATTACTAGTCCGAGCAAAGCACTGAAAAGTATCATTTCCATTGTTCTCACCACCTACTTAGAGAGCTACGTTCAGACTTTTATCTGATACGTTGTCAATCAGTATACAGCAAATAAAAATTAATTTTGAATATTTAAACTAGGCTCGAGTGATCTCAAGATGTAGTAGTCGCCCCTCGACAGATCGCCTACCCCGCCATTCATTAATATCGGGTTGATACCAGACCGAGACAGTTTCGCCGGGCTGGGCAAAGAAATGTTCTGGGGCGTTAAAGGCTAGAAAATCCATGGTTTTGGCGCTACTCGCCAGCGTCAGCTTAACGTGCTGCCCCTCGTCACCCATCCGGCGAATATTCTTAACCAGCAAGTTTTCACTTTTTAATATTGGCTGGGGATTACCGCTACCAAATGGTTCGAGTTGAGAAATTTCACTAATCAAACTCTCGGTTACATCGGCTATCTCGGCCCATGTATCGGCGCTCGGTAGCAATAACGCCCGCTGCTCGGACTCAACTAACTTCTGCTGGCGATAGAAATTATTCACGCTACCCCTGAAGGCTTGAATATTTTGGGTCGGCAATGTCACGCCAGCCGCAAATTTATGCCCGCCACCCTTGGTGATAACGGATTCACTGGCTCGAATTGCGTCGGCGACACTAAAATCACCGTAGCTACGAGCTGAACCCTTGGCTTCGTCGCCCATCTCTTCTAGCACGTAGGTTGGTTTTTTGTACTTCTCGAGCAGCTTAGCTGCCACAATGCCGATGATGCCGTGGCTCCAGTTTTTGCCACTAACCACTAAGACCGGATCATCCAAAAGTTGCTCGGCCTGAACCTTAGCTTCAGCGAAAATTTTGTCCTGCTGGGCTCGTCGATCACGATTCATGTCGTCTAGTTTTCTGGCAGCCTGGAGAGCCTCCATGCCATCGGTTGCCCGGAGCATGTCAAGCGAGTACTGAGCTGTCTCCAGCCGGCCCGAGGCATTCATGCGCGGACCAAGCCCAAAGCCGAGGTGCCGAGCCGTCACCTGGTGTGGCTCGACTCCGGCTACCGCCATGAGCGCTTTTAAGCCTGGCCGCCGAGTCTGCGACAGCACCTTTAGGCCATAAAATACATTAGTTCTGTTTTCGTCGACTAGGGTCACGATGTCACAAACGGTGCCGAGCGCTACCAGATCGAGCAGCCACTTTTCTTGCCCCTTTGATAGGCCATCGAGTCGAGTTTGCAGCGCTTGAACCAGTTTAAACGCCACACCACAACCAGCCAGATCAAGAAATGGATATAATTTTGGATAGGAGGGTCCAGTGTTCGAATCACCGCTCCCGTCGTGACTAATTCTTGCAGAATCAGCACTTAGGTCGCTGGTCGCTGGTCCTGTCGCTCGGTCCGCCCCTTCTTCTCCCTGGATTACCAGAGTCGAAGAGGGAGCTGCCCCGCCTCGCGCCACCCGCGCTGGCGCTGCGCTAGCCGAGGCATCGATCGTGTCCGTTTCATCGCCACTAACCCTTGCAGGCTGAGCGGCGTCTGATTCCCGAGACCTGTCTCGAGATTCTGGCGCGCTCACCGTGGTCGATGAAATGGGCGCGACCGATGGTCCAGTGCCTGTCGAAGGTACCAAAATATAATCTTTGTACATATCCGGGTAGTCTTGTAGTAAACGCTTGGGGTTGATCACGGCGACGGCTGGCGGCTGGACGGGGGCGACGTTGTGATGATCGGTCACGATGACGTCAACGCCCAGCTCATTAGCGCGAATAATTTCTGCTTCACTCAAGCTCCCGCAGTCGACTGTAATGATAAGTTCGGCCCCGTCGGCGGCGATTCGTTCGACAGCATCAACTGTCAGGCCATAGCCTTCGACAAACCGATTTGGTATAAAAGCATCGACGTTCTGAAAACCGAACTTTTCAAAACTATCGAGCAGGATCGTCGTAGCGGTTAGGCCATCGATATCATAGTCACCGTAGATCGTAATGGGCTGCTGTTTATCATGAGCCACCACTAGCCGGTCGACGGCAACCTGCATATCGGGTAACAAAAACGGATCATGACGCTGGTCATAATCCGGTTTTAAAAAACTGTCCTTAGTATCACCCGATAGGTTGCGGGCGTCTAGGATACGGCTAAAAATATCTTTAGCGGGCATCCGGTATTAAAACCTAGATAGCTCTTACGTCAGGCGAAGATCGTTTTGGTCGAGCCGAGTGTTGTTGAGATTTAATAACAATACTTTGGAGCTCTTTAAAAATTGGGAACTGCTTATTGGTCGAGTATATTTTGGTGTTTCCACTCTTCTCACTCAAAAGGAAGCCGATTTTCTCGAGCCGCTTAAGTTCACGCTGGATATTGCCTGGATCTTCTTTAATCAGCTTGGCAAGTCCTCGTACGTGGGTGTGAAAGTCAGGATACTTGGCGTATACCACCACTATCTTTCGTCTCACCCGAGAAGTAATAAAAACGTCTAACATATTCTCCTTGCTTCCTATCTCTTACTACTAGATTACACTTTCTTACAACATTCTACAAGAGCGACTACTGCCAATTTAGGACGATTTTGTTGATCTTTTCGATCGTATCTTCCTCTGACGGTATGTCATTTTCCTCGTAATAGTGATCAACTCCCATGAAGTTGGCTTTGACGTCCAGGATGTGGAGTTCGTCGGCCATCATGTGCAGTTTATCAACAGCTGGTACGCTGGCGGTTGGCGTCGCGACGATGATTTTATCGGTGCGAATCGGCTTCAAAAAGTCCATCGCTGCGTCAAAACTAGCGCCGCTCTCAACACCGTCCGAAACCAAAATGATGGTGTGGTCCCGTAGCAAATCTTTGTCGATAACTCCGCCCTCACCGAGCAAGCGGTTGATTCGCTGAAAAGCTTCACGCTTTTGCTCTTCGAAATAACCATGGAATTCACTTTCAAAACCGTCGATCTGGCCCTGGCTAAAATCACTATTGTACGAAAAATTACCGCCCTGGGAGACGCCACCAAAGTTTAGGTTTTCGCCCGGTACTTCGATCGCCTCGACCATCATCATCGTCAGTACGCAGTGCAAACGCTCGGCAATTTGCTCGCCCACCAAAACCGCACCGCTAGTCAGTGCCACTACAGCACAGTTCTCATATCGATAAGCTTCAAAAAGCTTATCGGCAAGTATTTGACCTGCCTCGGTACGATTTTGATAATACATATGCCTATTTTACCAGTATAATGAGATACATGCACTACTTTGAAGTCGCTCCCAAACAAATCATCCGGGCCGACCAGACCGTATTCACCTATCAATCAGCCGAAGAATTAAAAATTGGGCAACTAGTAACTATTCCGGTTGGTAAAAAATCCACAATTGGCGTCGTTACTAAGCAAGTGACTAAACCAGCTTTTGAGACTAAGCCGATCACCGACTTAATTGAAGCTAAGCCACTGCCCCAGGCGCTAGTCAAGCTAGCTTTTTGGATGGCCCAGTACTACGAAACGCCGCTACCGAAAGTCTTGCAGACACTACTGCCAAGCGGCCTGACAAAAAATCGTCGCGCCAAAGAAACTTCACCGTCAAAATCTAGTTTAAAAACTCGAACAAATTTTGTGCTCAATAAAGACCAAACAGAGGTAATCAAGCAATTATCTAGCCGACAGGGCGAGACAACTATCCTGCACGGTATCACCGGTTCGGGCAAGACAGCTGTCTACATTGAGCTGGCCCGTCAGCAGATTAAGGCCGGTAAATCAGTCATTATCATAGTACCTGAGATCGCCCTCACCTCGCAGCTCGTAGCCCAGTTTAGCCTCGAGTTTGACTCGGTCATCCTGACCCACTCCCGGCAGACCGAAGCTGAAAAACACCTGGCCTGGAAGCAGGCTTTGAACACCGAGCAACCGCAAATAATAATTGGACCTCGCTCGGCCCTATTTATGCCGGTCCAGTCAATTGGACTGATCGTTGTCGACGAGTGTCACGAGCCGAGCCTCAAGCAGGAACAGGCTCCGCGCTACTCGGCCCTCCGAGCAAGCACTATGCTGGGCAAGTACTCTGGCTCAATCACCCTGCTTGGTAGCGCCACTCCATCCGTCGCCGACTACTACATTGCCGCTAGTAAACCTGGTTCGATAGTCTCACTGCCAAATTTAGCCCGGTCAGATGCTCGCCAGCCCGATATCGAGCTAATCGACATGACAAATCGAGCTAATTTCAAACGACATCGATTTTTATCGGACAAATTGCTGGGATCAATCGATAAATCGATCGAAAATGGCCAGCAGAGCTTAATTTTTCATAACCGCCGCGGCAGCACCACGACCAGTCTCTGTGACAATTGTGGCTGGATGGCTGGCTGCCCGAACTGTTTTGTACCACTGACCCTCCATACTGACAGCCATAACATGCGCTGCCATATCTGTGGCCTAAATGCCCGCATACCAACCAGCTGTCCGGAGTGTCATAACACCAACATCATCCATAAAGGTATTGGCACTAAACTAATCGAAGCCGAGATTCAAAAACTCTATCCCAAGCAAACGGTCGTTCGGTTTGACGCCGATAACAGCAAGGACGAGTCGCTTAGCTCACGCTATGACCAGCTGCACTCCGGCGAGATAGATATTATTATTGGCACCCAAATTGTTGCCAAGGGCCTCGACCTGCCGAACCTTAAAACCGTCGGTATTATCCAGGCCGACGCCGGGCTTAGCCTGCCCGACTACACTTCGAGTGAAAGGGTTTTCCAGCTACTGGCTCAGGCTATCGGCCGAGTTGGCCGGTCCAATAGCCAAACTGATGCTATTATCCAGAGCTATCAACCCAACCACCCAGCCGTTCAGTTTGGTATCAAGCAAGACTACGAAAGCTTCTACCGACTTACTGTCAAACAGCGAGCTAAAACTAATTTTCCGCCCTATTGCTACCTGCTTAAACTATCCTGTAGCTACAAGACTGAGGCAACCGCTATCAAAAATAGCAAGCAGCTCGCCCGCGATATTGCTGGCAAATACAAAACTGTCCAGGTGCTCGGACCGTCGCCGGCTTTTTACGAACGAGCTGGCGGTAACTACCGCTGGCAGGTTGTCGTCAAATCTAATAAGCGCCAAACTCTAATCGACATCGCCCATCAGCTGCCAGCCAAGGGCTGGAGCTACGAACTCGACCCAGTCAGCCTACTTTAGTACTTCTTGCAGTCTTTTCGGGCTGCCGTTATACTAAGAACATGCGAAAAACCACAAGCGGTTTCACACTAGTCGAGTTACTGATAGTTATAGTTGTTATAGCTATACTAGCGGCTATTACCATGGTGGCCTACGGTGGCATCCAGGACAAGGCTAATGACGTGGCCGTTCAGAGTGATTTGGCTAACTACGCCAAAAAAGCTGAAATTTTTAAGATTGATAACGGACATTATCCGACAGCCTCCTCAACTGATCTTGCCTCTCTCCAAATTACGCCTACCAAAAATAGCTACTACGAAGACGACTACAACTTATATTACGCAACTATAGGGCCCGACTATGACGTATATGGGTTCACTGCTCGCTCAAAATCCGGTACCTCATTCTTCTACACGTCGGCTAAAGGACCTGGCAGTTTAGGTGAGCGATCAATGGGATCTGGTGCGGCTTATGAAGTAATCGATGCTAGCGATCCTGTCGCAGCAGGGAGGGCGCTTAACTACGGCTACCATAAAATAAATAAAGAGTGGGCCAACTGGACCGAATAACTCCTCTGTTATTCCTCTTAAATATTAGATATACTATATAACAATGACTAAAGACGATATTATAACCCTACCCAATAGCCACTTGCGCCAAAAATCAGCTCGAGTTCACGTTATAACTGACGAAACTATCAAATTGATCGACCAAATGACCG
>JAKDMF010000029.1 GCA_030452455.1 bacterium
CTTGTGTTATAATAATAGGTAGTATTAAAATATTTTATTGCGAAAACTGTGTGCAAGTTTCATATCAACTACTGAAACACGTCACCTAAGGAGAAATATGCACGAAATTTCATTAAAGCTCAACCCACGCCAAGAGACCGGTAAAAAAGTCAGTAAGTTGCGCGAACAAGGCCTAGTGCCAAGCGTCGTTTACGGCGGTAAAGCCGAGCCTATGTCGACACAGTCAGAGTTTGTCTCAACTACTAAAGTTGTCAAAGAAGCTGGCCGTCACACGCCGGTTAATCTAACTATTGATGGCAAAAAGAAGCTAGCTATTATTCAGTCAATTGACATTGATCCGGTTAAGCACCAGGTTCGCCACATCGCTTTCCGATCTATTCGTCAAAATCAGTCAATTGTGACCGAGGTTCCAGTTGTCCTAACTCACGTTGGCGAGAGCGAAGCTGAAAAGACTGGCCTAGTTGTACTTCAGGGTATTGAACATATCGAAGTCCGGGCGATTCCAGCCAACCTACCGGAATCACTTGAAGTTTCGATTGAAGCGTTGGCTACAACCGACGACAAGTTAACTCTCGAAGACGTTCAACTGCCAAAGGGTGTCGAGTATGCCGACGCCGAGCAGGATATGAGCCTGACAGTTGCTAATGTTTACGAGCCGAGCGCTCTTCAGGCGGCCAACGACGCAGCGGCCGGCGATGCTGAGGACGAGTCTTCAGTTGAGGCCGAAAATGGTAGCGACACACCTCAGGACGCGCAGGACGCTGAGGACAAGCCCGGTGGTAAAGACCAGGACGAGCCGAAGCAGTCAAACGTTGACGCTAACTAAATAAGTTACTGACCGTTAGAAATTACCCTAATTTACAATTTGTAGATTGGGGTAATTTTATGTCATGACAACAGGGGTAAAATGCTGTATAATAGAGTCTATATGCAAAAGATTTTACTTTATTATAAGTTTACTCCTCTCAAAGATCCGCAGGCGATTACGCTGTGGCAGAAATCGCTCTGCGCTAGCCTAAACCTGAAGGGACGTGTCCTAGTTAGCGAACACGGGTTAAACGGAACAGTCGGTGGTGATATGGATGATCTAAAAAACTACATCAAGCAGACTAAGCAATTTCCGGGATTTAAGGACATAGTCTTCAAATGGTCGGATGGTAGCCGTGACGACTTCCCCCGCCTTAGTGTTAAAGTCCGCCGCGAGCTAGTCGGGTTTAAGAATTCCGATGATGAGTTTGAAGTTGATGAAAAAGGTGTCGTCGGCGGTGGCAAGCACTTGAAGCCACAGCAGGTCCATGACCTGGTCGAAAAATACGGTGATGACGTAGTGTTTTTTGATGGTCGCAATGAGCATGAAGCTAAGATTGGTAAATTCAAAGATGCCGTTGTACCTAACACCAACACCAGTCGCGATTTTATTGCCGAGCTCGAGAGTGATAAGTACGATGATATCAAAGACAAAAAAGTTGTCACATACTGTACTGGCGGTATCCGCTGTGAAGTGATTTCATCGATGATGAAAAAACGCGGTTTTAGTGAAGTCTACCAAATGGACGGCGGTATCGCTAAATACGGCGAGGCTTATGGCGACGATGGACTATGGGAAGGCAGCCTACGGGTGTTTGACGATCGCATGACTGTCGATTTTTCTGACCATGCCAAAACTATCGGTCAGTGTACCCACTGTAGCGGCAAGACTAGCAATTTTGAAAACTGCGCTTTGGCCGAATGCAATGACTTAGTTTTGATATGCGAAGACTGCAAAACCAATCCCGACTTACTGTTTCATACTGCGCAGTGCCGCGAAAAAGAGCAGTCTAAAATTGGCAGCGTAGCTTAGCGTGGCGAAGCTGTATTTCGTTCGACACGGTGAGAGCCAGGCCAACAAAGACGGCATTTTGGCCGGCTCGAGCGACTCACCTATAACCGACGAAGGTCGCCGCCAGGCTGAGCGCGAAGCCGAAGAGATAAAGCGCCGGCACATCAGCGTCGACAGTATAATCGCCTCACCGCTTTCCCGAGCCGCCGAAACAGCGGTTATAATCGCTAAGCTAATTAGCTTCCCGATTGAAGATATCAAAACCATCGACGACTTGCACGAGAAAAATTCTGGTAGTTACGAAGGTCAAACAACTCAAGACATGTTAGCGGCTTCAGAAGCTGACATGCGCTCAGCCGGCGGTGAAACACTGCAAGTTTTTGCTGAGCGAGTTGCCAGGTCAAATGACTTAGTTAAGTCCCATGCAGTGGGCACTACGATCGTCGTCGGGCACTCTGAGTGGTACCGGATGGCTGTCTGTCTTGAAAATGGCTGGTCGCCACTCGACATGGCTCAGGTCGATCGACCGCTGAACGCAACGATTTTAGAATATCCTAATTTTTAATTCACAGTCATATGAAAAGACTTTCCGAACAGCTCAATCTGCCAGTTGAGATTGCGGCCAAAAAAATTCTCGGGGCCGTAATCGAGCGAAGTGTCAACGGTCACGTACTGCGGGCCCGAATCGTCGAGGTTGAGGCCTATCATCAATCTGATGCCGCCTCACACTCCGTAACCGGGCCGTCGGGCCGAGCCAAGACTATGTTTGAGTCGGCCGGTAAATTGTATGTTTACCTAAGTTACGGTATCCATTTTTGCTGCAATATAACAGTCGGGAAGTTAGGTGAGGGCGCCGGCGTATTAATCAGGGCTGTCGAGCCGCTGGCGGGCGAATCAATTATGATGATTAACCGCCGCGGCATATCTGGTCGTAACATAACTAACGGCCCGGGCAAGGTCGGTCAGGCGCTTGGTATCGATCGAACTTTTGACGGTCATGACCTGGAGCAAGCGCCAATTAAATTGTTTTTAGATGACCAGTTACCAGATGATGAGATAGTTCAATCGACTAGAGTTGGTATATCAAAAGCGGTTGATACGCCGTGGCGATTTTATATTAAGCATAATCCATACGTCTCGAAGTTGTAGTATTATGGATAGTATGAAGACAGATACTGTCAGTGATATTTTGGCTCGTCGAGCCTCGCAGGTTCAACGCGGTGGCTCCCGAGCGGCGGTGCTTGGGTATAACGATGGATTAGTTAGCGTCCTCTGTATTGTGATTGCCGTCGCCGCCGCTGGTGGCGATACGAAAACCGTGTTGACGGCTGGTCTAGCTGGACTTTTGGCTGGTGCCATATCAATGGCGGCCGGTGAATGGGTGTCGGTTAAGGCCCAGGTTGAACTATTTCAGGGTATTCTGTCCGATCTAAGGCTGGTTATCAAGCGCGACAGACAGCTACTAGTAAACAACTTATCAGCCAGGCTGTCTGAGCTCGGTGTCGGTAAAAAGGACTCGGCTCGGGCAGCCAAGGACGTTGCCGAGAGCGACGACAACCTACTTACTGTCTACTCAGCCCAGGTACTTGGAGTTAATAAAGACGAGCTAGGCTCACCGTGGTACGCAGCTGTATCGTCCTTTGTGCTATTTACTATCGGTTCTATCCTGCCGCTGATTGCTTGGTTCGTCGGCTTAGACGGCGGCAAGGCTATTGTCATGGCTATCATATTAACTATTTTTGGTGGACTATTTGTTGGTGGCTTCACCGCCCATTCGAGCGGTAAAAATATCTATTATGGCGCCATCAGGCAACTCATCATCATAGTCATCGCCGCCGGCGCAACCTATGGAATCGGATCACTATTTGGTGTAGCTATTGGTTAAGGCCATGAACCAGACTCTGCAAGAAAAATTAAAACAGTTACCGAGCCGACCGGGCGTTTATTTTCATAAGTCTAGTAGCGGCGAGGTTATCTATGTCGGTAAGGCGGCTGTTCTAAAAAACCGGGTTCGGCAGTATTTTCAGAAATCGCGTGACGTCGACCTCAAGACTCAAGCCCTGGTCGTCGAGATTGCCGACACCGACTGGATCGAAACCGACAGCGAAACCGACGCCCTTTTTCTAGAGAGTGAAATGGTCAAGCGCTACATGCCGCGCTACAACATATTGCTGCGCGACGATAAGTCGCAGGTGTACGTTAGGATCGATATGAAAAGTGAGTGGCCACACTTGTCATTTACCCGAAACCCCAGCGACGACGCGGCCGAGTATTACGGCCCGTACTATAATAGCTACGCCCTGAAAAAATCACTGCGTTACTTACGCAAATCATTTCCTTACTACACTCGCGAGCCCAGCACCAAGCTGTCTAAATTAGACACACAGCTTGGCTTAAGTCCAGATGAATTAGCCACTCCAAAAACTTACAAAGCTAGCCTGCGCAAGCTGGTGCGCTACTTGAAAGGTGACCGTCAGACGCTAATGAAAGAGTTTGAACGTGATATGAACCAGGCCGCCAAAACACAAGATTATGAAAAAGCCGCTATACTACGAAATCGTCTAGCTAACCTCAAAGAGCTGAGGCGTCGGATTATGTTTAGCGACAAAGAGTTTCTAGATATTAGCAAAGATCGGGCTCTGAGTGACCTGAAAGAGCTTTTCTGTCTCGATAAAGTGCCTTCCCGAATCGAGGGCTACGACATATCTCACATGAGCGGCTCCGACGTCGTCGCCAGTATGGTTGTCTTTACTAATGGTGTTAGTGATCGCTCGGAATACCGCAAATTTAAATCTAAGCTTCAAAAAAACGATGACTATGCCAATATGCGCAGTGTAATTTGGCGTCGGATGAGTCCGACTAACCGCAAATCCTGGGCTGACCCACAGCTAATACTGATCGACGGCGGCAAGAGCCAGCTCGACGCGGCGATATCAGCTTTACATGAGCGAGAGGTTGCGTTCCCAATTATTAGTATCGCTAAACGCCAGGAGCAGATAGTGGTTCACAAAACTAATTCGGCGATCGATACAACATTCATTAGAGCTATGATCGATAGTCCTAAACCAGGCGTGTTTGTGGCTGATGAAAAAGATTATTATATTATCAACCTGCACGCTGGTCAACTAAATGCCTCGTCACACTCTAAGAATCTGCGCTCTGGCGATATGATAAAAGCTCATTTCAGCGATGTCGTGAAGCTATATCAGCGGATTCGAGATGAGTCGCACCGGTTTGCTATTAGCTATCACACGGTTTTGAAGCGGCAGCGTCAGACATCATCAAAGCTAGAAGACGTACCGGGAATTGGGCCAGCCACGCGTCGCAAACTTATCAAGCAGTTTGGTAGCCTGAGGGGGGTTAAAGCAGCCAGCCGGGTCGACCTAGCAGCTTGCGTCGGCCAGCAGAAAGCCGATCGTCTAGTCGCTTATTTGTGAGCCTAATATGGCTTATGCTATAGTTACAGTATATTATGAAACGCTGGCTAAAAAATAACACTACCTGCCTAAAGTCTGGCTTTACCACTGTTGAGCTGATAGTTGTAATCGTCATAATAGCCATACTGGCCACAATTGTAATCGTGGCTTATCCGGGTTATCAGACGAAGATCAATAACGACACCCGTCGGTCGGATTTGTCGCAGATTAGCGCCGCTCTCAAGGCTTACGCCCAGCGTAATAATAATTATATAGAAACCGGTAGCGGTTGCGGCGGCTCCAGCGGAGCTGGTAGTGGCTGGCTTAGTCTATCATCAGCCGAATCTGGCTCCTACCAGACATCAATTGTTAAGTGTCTTCAAGACGCCGAAGTGCTTGATCAAGACAAGGACTACGTCGATCCATCAGGCTGCTTCACAAGTACCACAAACTGTAAGACCACAGGCACCGGCTATATGAAGAAAAATTGTACACTTGACGGTAAAAAAGTAATTTATCTGCTGGCCCGACTGATGGATCAGCCTAGCATCGACTCTGAGATTAGTAGCCTGTGTGATGGTGGACTACCTTGGGGCACTCAGTATCATGTCAACTACTACGTACGAGTTAACTAAAAGTGAAACCAGATTTTTTTGAACTAAACCGGGACAAACTACGTAATAAGCTAAAATCAGGCGTGCTAGTTTTAAGCGGCTATCACTCAATGCAGCTGTCGGCTGATATGGCGGCGCCATTTGAGCAAGAAGCAAACTTTTGGTACCTAACCGGTATCAGCGAACCTGACTGGTGGGTGATTATGGATATGACGACCGACAGTACGTGGCTGGTGGCGCCGGAACTTAGCCAAAGCCATCTGGTTTTTGATGGTAGCCTGGCTCCGGAATCGGCTAGTGCGATTAGTGGTATCAAAAAAGTCATCTCACGCCGCGAGGCGGATGAAGTGCTCCGCCGCTTAGCCAAAACGCACAGCTTGGCCTATACAATCGGCAAAATGCCCCATAGCGACCTACTCGGGTTCCAGCTAAACAGCGCCGGCCAAGACACGTATACGATGCTCGATCGAATATTTGGCAGCGTCCAGGACTGCCGCAAAGAACTAGCCGCCCTGCGAGCTATCAAGCATGTCGACGAGATTAACTTAATTAAAAAAGCTATCAATCTGACAAACGAAGTTTTTGAATCAGTCAAGCAGTCAATCGATACCTACAAGTTCGAGTATGAAATAGAGGCTGAATTTAGCTATCAGTTTCGCCGGGCTGGTGCATCGGGCCATGCCTACGCGCCAATTGTAGCGGGTGGTGGTAACGCCTGTACGCTACACTACGGTGCCAATAGCGACAAACTGCGCCGACCATCGATGGTACTAATCGACATTGGCGCTCGCTTGAATGGCTATCCAGCCGACATAACTCGAACATATTCAATCGGCAGCCCGACGAAACGTCAGCTAGCGGTGCACGAAGCTGTCCAGTCGGCCACAGCCGAAATAACTAGCCTGTTAAAGCCCGGCTTGGGCCTCCAGGACTACAGCCTGATGGCTGACCAAATCATGCAGCGTCACCTGATCGAGCTAGGTCTTATGAAAGGCGAGTCAGATACTGATGCCTACCGCAAATATTTCCCGCACGCCATCAGCCACGGACTGGGTGTCGATGTCCATGATAGCCTGGGCGGACATAAATATTTCGAGCCAGGCATGGTGCTGACTGTCGAGCCGGGCATTTATATTCCCGAAGAAAACCTGGGCGTCAGGATTGAAAACAATATCCTGATTACAGATAAGGGACACGAAAATCTGAGCCGCTCTCTCTCGACAAGTGACAGCTAGAACTGTATAATAACTAGTAGATGATGAAGAGACAATTTATGGTTTTTCTGCTCAGGTGGGTGCTCAATACTTTTGGCCTATGGATAGCAGTCAGGCTATTTGGAACTGGCTTTAGTGATGAGCAGATAGTTGCCGGATTTTGGGCATTTTTACTAGCGGGCTTAATCTTTTCAGTTGTTAACGCTGTCTTTAAGCCAATCGCCATTATCGTGTCGCTACCAGCGATATTACTAACACTTGGCTTGTTCACTATCGTGGTCAACGGACTAATGGTCTACATCTCACTAGCTCTCGCGCCAGGACTAACAATGACATTTGGCCACTCAATTCTTACTGGAATTATCCTAAGTCTGGTAAACTATATAGTAAGCAGCATGGCAGAATTGCAATATATTCGTAGTAGAGAGGAAAAAGTATGACAATAGATGTTATTTTACAGATAATTATGATCGCATCAGCTATTTTGATGACGACTTGTATCCTGTTACAGCAACGCGGGGCAACCCTTGGCGCTGGTTTCGGTAGTTCAGGCGAGCTATACACCACTCGACGAGGGCTAGATAAGAACTTATTCGAGGCAACTATTGTCCTCGCTATCATATTTGTTCTATCTATCTTGGTTGGACTGCTACTGCCTGGTATTAACTTATAAATTGGAGAACGCATGCCGAGTAGCAACAGTCGTTGGCGTCAATTTCAAAAACTTCGATTTAACAGTAAAAATATTTATAAGAACGCCCGTAAAGCCGAGACGGCGACTATTCGACATGCCCATAAATTTATAGTTAAACGCTGGCAAAACATCAGCGACGTTAAATACCATATTACTGGCTGGCTGGCTATGATAGCGGCCTTGGTACTATTAATTGGCGTTCAGATGGTCTGGTCGCAGCAGACTTACACAACTCAGGCGCCACAAGACGGCGGCACTTATGCCGAAGCCGTCATCGGCCCAGCCGAAACACTCAACCCGCTGTTTGCCGATAGCAGTGCCGAGGTAGCAGCTAGTAAATTAATGTTTTCATCGCTCTATAAATTTGATACATCAGGGCACCTACACCCAGACCTCGCAACGAGCATGCAAAAAAGTAAAGACGGTACATCGTATAAGCTTAAAATTCGCGATGATGCCAAGTGGCAAGACGGCAAGAAGCTAACCTCTCAGGACATAGCTTTTACAGTTGATCTAATCGAAGACACCAATACGAACGTTCGCTCATCACTAGCCAATAAGTGGGTTGGTGTTGATGTCGAAACTCCAGATGAGCAGACAGTTATATTTAATCTGCCCTCAACAAACGCTGCTTTTAAGCAGTCACTTAACTTCCCAGTTGTACCTAGGCATATCCTAAAAGACGTACCGCCATATTCACTCCGAGAGAGTAACTTTAGCAAGTCACCGGTTGGAAGTGGGCCTTTCGAGCTAAGGCTGTTCCAGACGGTTGATAGCAACAAAGACAGAAAAATTATTCACCTGACCGCCAACAAATCTTACTACGAAGGAGCGCCTAAGTTGGCTCGTTTCCAGCTACACGTCTACGGTGATCGCGAAGGAATAATAAAGGCTCTTAAAACCAACGAAGTTAATTCGGCGGCCGACCTAGTCTCGTCAGATATTAAGCATGTTAATAAAAACCGTTACGAGGTTATCACTAAACCTGTCAATGATGGCGTTTTCGCCCTCTTTAACACCAATAGTGAGACGGTCGGTGATGTCGATATCCGCCGGGCGCTGCAGCTGTCGCTTGATATGGATAAGGTCCGCAGCTCGCTACCAAAGGACGTTAACCCAATTAACCTTCCATTCGTAAAAGGTCAACTAGACGGCCAGGTGCCAAAACCACAAACCCGTGATATCAAAAAAGCATCTAGTCTGCTCGACAAAGCCGGCTGGAAAATCGGTAAAGACGGCATGCGCCACAAAAAAGGCGAACCCCTAGTTATAAACATGGTCGCCTTGAAGGGTCAAGACTACGAAAGGCCACTGACTGAAATGAAGAGCCAGTGGAAACAGATTGGTGTCGAGGTCCGTGATCAGGTGATTGATCCCGACGATAACTCCAGCAATTTTGTTCAGAGTATCTTGAAACCTCGTAACTTCGATGTACTGATATACAAACTATCGATCGGCGGTGACCCCGATGTCTATACCTATTGGCATTCCAGCCAGGCTAGCGCCAATGGACATAACTTTTCTAGCTATAGCAACAAGCTAGCTGATAACGATCTATCGAGCGCCCTCGGCAATGTTGGCTATAAGTTACGTAATGCCAAGTATCTTAACTTTGCCAAGCAGTGGCTCAAAGACGTCCC
>JAKDMF010000030.1 GCA_030452455.1 bacterium
ATAGTTAGTGCGGTCAGTCACTGTTGCGTCAAGTCCGTCACAGGCAGCTACTGGAGCTGGGGCTACGTTGACTGTAGCTGAACACTTCTCGTCTTTAACTTGCTTGTCTAGAGTTGTAAGTGTTACCTGAACAGTATACTTACCGGCCTTAGAGTAGTCATGTGAAACAGTCTTTGTGGTCGCGTCTGTCTTGACAGTTTCCTTCTTACCATCACCGAAGTCGAATGTGTAAGATGTTACCTTAGTATTCTTAGCGGTTGCTTTAACCGTGAAGTCGTAGGCAGTCCGTGACTTCTTGTCGACGTCTAGGCCGTCACACGAGACAACTGGTAGTTCAACTTTTGGTGGAGGGGTTGGTTTTTCAACCTTAACTGTAGTTGCACAGTTTGATGATGTGACGTAGTCACCGACGTCAGTGTTGACGGTCATCTTAACCTTGTATGTACCAGGCTTAGAGTATGTATGTGTAACAGTTTTGCTCTTTGAGCCTGTCTTGTAGTACTGAGCGTGGCCGTCGCCGAAGTCGATTCGGTAACCTTGAATTTTAGCACCGTTCTTTGTAGAAGCTTTGGCGTTGAACTCAAACTTAGTTCGGCTCAGTTTCTTAGATGTTAGGTTGTCACACTTGGCAGACTTTTTAGGAACCTTGTTTTTCCCACCGACTGGGTTACCACAAGATTTAAGTACTGCATTTTTGAAAGTACCGTCTTTGTTGAACATTACAAACGCTGGAATACTACCACTTACGAAGCTGGTTGATGTTGCTCGTTTGTAGGTTGTTACACCGTTGCTGTTAACTTTAGTACTTTTACCGAAATTGTGTCGGCCTACGCTCCAGGCGTTAGTCGCGACAGTTTTTCCATCTACGATAACGTTACCTTTTGAAGTAACTGTACCGCTCTTTGCACCCTTTAGGCTAGTATCAATACCGTAGGTCTTGTATACAGCTTTTAGGTTGCTGCTGCTGTGGCTACAGCTCTTTCCTTTATCTCCAGCTTTGAGTTTTTTCGCAAACTCACCTGCTGAATAGGCTCCGCCATACATAACGGCATTACAGTCGTTATCCCTTGGCGATGATGTTGCATTCGTGTTTAACTGCACTAGACCAAATACGGCCGTAGTCGCTAACACTAGTGCAAACACTAGTAATTTCTTCATCCAAAAACCTCCTCACAGTTTTATTGGCTTACTCTTAGTATACTAACACATAAATATGATTAAGTCAATAACATAACCATTAAATTGTGCATAAACATACTATATGGTGTAGCTTATGCTTAAACAGATTGAAAAAACCGCTACATGTAGCGGTTTGAGGAGTTTTGCTTTATCGATCGATCGACGTCTCGTTTTTTTATAGATTGACGCTTATCGTAGCTTTTTTTGCCTTTTCCTGGTGAAATAACTAATTTTATGTACTTACCCTGGGTCAGGAGTCGAAGCGGCACTATGGTGGTGCCCTGTTTTTTGCCGTCAATCAGTTGGTCAATCTGTTTGCGGCGCGCTAAGATGCGCCGAGCCGTAGTATCGACCGTCCGGTCGGTCTCGCCTCTTTGGTTGAGGATAATGCTGAAACTGGCGTTGTTGAGCCACAGTTGGTTGTCGCGGACAGATACGAAAGAGCCCTTGAGCTGGACCTTGCCAGTTCGGGCGGCCCGGACTTCTCGACCAGTTAGCTCCAGCCCAACCGTCAGTGGCTCACCTAGCTCATAGTCAAAAGACGCTCGGCGATTGGATATCACCTGCGACGAAGGTTTGTTAGAGCGGGTTTTTGACTTCATAGTTTAATTGTAGCATGACATCAGGGGTGTTTGGGCGTGTTTAGGCCGGACAGCCACTCCCTCTACTCGAGCCATCGTGACGTGTCGGAGAATCTTGGGTAGCCACCAGGAATCTCCGACGCGTCAGCGCTAAATTATTAATGGCTCGAGCAGAGAGAGTGACTATCCGGCGCCATTTCAATCTACGGTGACGCCTCATAAATCTCTAGAGGCATTCGCCAGGCTGTTAATGGTTAATGTGGCGCGGGTCACAGAAATAACCCACGCCCTTAATAATTTTCGCTGGCACTCCTGGAATTGGCAGAGCCACACCATATGAACCATCGTAACGCCCTAGAGAATCTTGAGGCAAGCCTCAGGAATCTCCAGAGACGTTAGCGTAGATTGTTAATGGTTCATATAGCATGGCTCTACCAATTCCCACTAGCGCGGGGCTGAATTCAGCGAATTGCTTCATCTAAACCATTAACAATCTGCGCTGGCACTTCGGAGATTCCTGCCGTCCGACCCAAGATTCTCTGAAGTGTCACGATGGTTTAGATGAGGTAATCGCTGAATTTACCCCACTATCTAGTCCAGCGCCAGTAAACTTGCTATTATTAGGCTTATGTATAAACGAATTCTACTTAAATTATCAGGCGAACAGTTACAGGGAAAATATGACGGCGGTATCGATATCGAGCGCGTAAAATGGATTGCCAGCGAGGTGAAACAAACGCTCGGGCTCGGTGCCCAAATAGTTATCATGATTGGTGGCGGTAATTATGCCCGGGGGGCTCAGCTATCGGAAGGTGGAGCGGTTTCTCGGGTCACGGCCGACAACGTTGGTATGCTGGCGACACTTATGAATGGCCTAGCTCTGAGCGATATATTCAACCATTCAGGCGTTGATACTCGAGTTATTACCAACATTAAGGCCGATCAGGTGGCTGATCAGTTCACTCACCGTCGGGCACTATCGCACCTCAAAAAAGGCCGCGTTGTTGTCGTAGCTGGCGGTATTGGCCGACCATATCTGACGACTGATACAGCGGCGGTTAGTCTCGCGCTCGAGCTGGACTGTGATGTCATACTAAAAGCCACCAAAGTTGATGGCGTCTACGACAGTGATCCGATCGTTAATCCAGCTGCTCAGAGATTTGATCGACTGACCTATCAGCAGGCACTGGAGCAGCCTGACATCAAGGTTATGGACAAAGCGGCACTTGGTTTAGCGATGGACCACCGACAGTCCTTGCTGGTATTTAAACTACTAGAATCAGGCAATATCTATAAAGCGGTTGAATCAGGTGATATTGGCACGATTATTTCAGTCGACTAATTTTTCGACGTATTCCAGCAAAGCCTTGCCGGAATTTTCCCAAGTGAATTTAGCGGCTTGATCTATTCCCTTTTCGATCAAATCGTTTCGTAGTTTTTCATCTGTTAATTTAGTTATTTGCTTGGCAAAATCAGCTGGATCATTGGCGTCAAAATACAGTGCGCCCTCGCCAGCTACTTCGTGGAATATATCCATATCGGTGCAAACGACAGGCGTCCGCGAGGACTGGGCCTCGATAATTGGTAGTCCAAAGCCCTCCTCCTGGCTGGCCGACGCCAGACAGAAGCAATTAGCTAGCAGTTTTTGGTACTCATCATCACTGACGCCGTTATGAAAAGTCACTTTAACACCTTCGCCGACTAGTGATTGCAGTTGTTTTTGCCGGTCCGGATTAATTTTGCTCAGCAGATGGAGGTGAAATGGTTTTTCGGTGTACTTCAGGCCTTCAATCAGAGTTTCAACGTTTTTATACGGCATGAACGAGCCCATATATAGGATATCGTTATTATGTTCGTCACTTCTAAATACTTCAGTGGTATTCGGTGGGGCGTTATAGACGACGCCAACTTCCCGATCGGTCAAATGCCAATCGGTGATGAATTTTTTGGATGTCTGGCTGACAGTTGATACAAAATCAGCTCTGTTGAGCAGTAGCCTCTGCGGCCAGCGAGCTTTGTGAAACAGCCACCAGGTTAGCCGGATATACCAAGCTAGAAATGTCGGTGGCTTGGGGTGCTTGTAGTAGATAATGTCCTGCAAGGTTAGGATCAACTTATATTTCCGACCCGCAAAGCCCATGACTTGCAGCGGGCTGAATACGACATCTGCCCCGGCCTCGTTTAGCCGGCGGGCAATAAACAGCTCTCGCCACGACACCGGATGATTGACTAAAATATATTTACATTTGGGTAACATATCGAGCTGCTTTTTGTCAGATATTATCAGTGTCAGATCGGCCTGGTTTTCTAGCAATCCCTGGATAACCCCCGCCCCGTAGCGGCTAATACCATCATAGTAATCGGTCCGGGTCCAGCGAGCGTCAAAGAATAATCTCATAATACTAATAATAGCATCTTGTCGGCGGTAGTTAAGCCTCATGTTACAATGGTGAAATGAAGATCCTGATCGCGTCGGACTTACACTGGCCGACAATTAATGGCGTAGCGACATTTAGCCGAAACCTCGCCCAGGGGCTGGCCGCCCGTGGTCACGAAGTACTGGTGATTGCACCAAGCCAAATCGGTAAACGCTACAACGAACAAGATGGAGATTATGAGATAAGACGGACTGCTTCAGTGCCGTTTCCTTTTTATCAAAATTTTCGCATATCTATTACCCCGCAAAAAGAAGTTAAAAAAATAATAAATGACTTTGGTCCAGATATTATTCATATCCAGATGCTGATGTGGATTGGCCAAGCGGCGATGCGCTACGGCAACAAATACGGCGTACCAATCGTCTCGACTAATCACGCCATGCCTGAAAACCTGATGGATAATATGCGCCTGCTGGCGCCAGTCGCTCGACCGATCAGCTATATGCTCAAGGAGTACGGTGCGCGTTTCCACTCCAAAGCGGACTTTGTCACGATGCCAACTCAGTCGGCGATTGATCTGTTTAGTACTAGCGATCGAATGTCTGTTCCTCTCGAGGCTGTCTCCAACGGCATCGACCTCAGTCGGTTCAAGCCGACCAAGGCGCCAAGTGCTATTTATGAAAAGTTTGATTTGCCAAAAAATAAAAAAATTGTCGGCTACGTCGGGCGACTTGATGCTGAAAAGCACTTAAATATTTTGGTTGAAGCGTTTAACCAGCTACACGACCAGCAGTCTCATCTGTTGATAGTCGGCGACGGTACTGAAATTGAGCGGCTGCGAAACCTATCCGAAATACTCGGTATCTCTGATCGAGTTACGCTGACTGGCCGAGTTAGTGACGAGGACCTGGTTAGCTTGCACAAAGTGCCTGATGTTTTTTGCATGCCGTCTCCGGCCGAGCTGCAGAGTATCGCGACCCTAGAGTCGATGGCGAGCGGTAAACCGGTTGTGGCGGTGGACGCTGGCGCACTGAGCGAGCTTTGCCAAGACGAGCGCAACGGCTTTTTATGTGAAAAAGATGACATTGAGCGGATTGCTCGTTCAGTCGATAGACTGCTCAGCGATGACGACATGCGTCAGAAGTTTGCGGCTGAGAGTTTGGTTATTGCCAAAACACATAACCTCGATGAAACACTCGATCGTTTCACTAAAATATACGAATCTTTGTTAGCTTAGGAAATCGCGTATCGCCAGGGCGGCTCGGTCTGGTTTTTCGTAGTGGATCAAGTGTCCGACATCGGCGATTGTAACTAGCCTGCAATCGACGATTTTATCTGCGGCTGCAAGCTGACCTTTTAGCGGGGCTATCATGTCACTGTCGCCGGCGATTAGTAATGTCGGCTGCTTGATATTGGTATTAATTATGTTGGCGGTCGAAGTTTTGAAGGCTTCGAGGACACTAGCGGTCGTTTGGAAGTTGCTAAAATAACTTTTGTGCTGGTCATGGATAAAATGACGCATATCTGGGTCGCGACTTTGGGTCATGGCAAGGCTCATAATTTTGACGATAGCTGGATTAGACAACAAGCTACGGCTCAGTTTCGATGGTAGCTTGTCGCCAAGCCAGTAATACAGCACAGCCGCTTTGGTGGCTAGTTGTTTGGAGCCTTTCAGGGCGCTAGTTGAGATAGGATTAACCAAAACTACCCGGCGAGCTTGATCTGGAAACTTAACGGCGTAATGACTAACGATAATACTGCCGAAGGAGTGGCCCAGAATATCGAGCTGACGATCGTCACGGATAGATTTACAAAATTCGTTAAGCCAGTCGACGTAGCTTGCTAGGTCGTGCCTAGGAATTGTCTGGCTATTGCCGAACCCGGGTAAATCAGGAATTATAATATAAAAATCATCAAGATATTCCACGACTGGAAGCAGTCCATGGTGGGTGCCACGAAAACCGTGCACCATAATCAGTAGCGGCTTGTCGGCTCTGCCATATGTCCAGTAGTGTGTGGCGCGACCGTTAATTGAGATAGTTTTTTCCATAGGCTTAGTTTAGCATGCGGTAGCAAGTGAAGCTGACACAAAAGAAAAGTGGCCAAGGCGATTATAAAATCACCTTGGCCACGGGGTGTTAGCTGGCTGTTTCGTAGAGTTTCTTGTAGTAGCGGTTCTGATAGAAGGGTCGCAACGACTGGCTGGACTCCATATCGATTCGTGTCGAGATGTCCTTCAGGCTGAGGTCGATCGCGATGGCGAGCTGCTGACGTCGATCAACAAACGACCTCGGTCGCATGCTGTTTGTGAAATCAAGCAGCCCAATGCTGCTATCGACGACGGGATGTTCAGCCTTGATCCTTTGCAGGTCATTGACTGTTTCCGGTCGGAGTAGAACGACTTCCTTGCCGTCCACCGTCTGCGGCTTGACCCCTTTCATCTCCTGGAGATGAATGTAGGCCCGACCGATATCAGACAGATAGACGCCAATTTTGGCGTACTTTTCGGCGCTACCGCTAGATAGCGACATCATGGCCTTGGCATGGTTTAGTTTGCGCCACAGGCGTGAATATCGAATCGAAAAGAAAATCATTTGTCTCACCTCTTGTTGTAGTGTCGAACAATTTTAAGTTACGAAGCCGAGCTAACTTATATATTATTACACAAAATATCAAATAAATCAAGGGCTAGCTATAGCTTTACTCTAGTCGGGGGTAATAAAAACTACATAAATTTGCTACAATAGTAATAATGATTGCAGATATAAAAATCACCGAAAAATCTTTCGGTGCTAAACAGCTGATGAGTGATGTCAATTTTTCGGTCGATGACGGTGAAAAAGTTGGCGTGATTGGTCGTAATGGAATTGGTAAATCTACCCTTTTCTCTATCCTGACCGGCAACGACACTGACTTTAGTGGCGAAATAATATTCCGCCGCGGCACAGTCGTAGTGTCAACGGCCCAGGAGCATCACAGCGTCAACGATGACACTGTACTGCAGTATATTTTGGCCGGGCTGCCAGAGTACCGCGAGCTATCGCGCGTTATTACCACCTACCCCGAGACTATGGGTGACGATATGGATAAGATCAATCACTACAGCGAGAGCTTGCAGCGGTTTGGTGATAAAGGTTTTTATAATATCGAGGAGCAGATCGAGCGCGAGCTCGATAACTTCCAGCTATCTGGCCTTGGCGGCCGGCAACTATCGACCCTCAGTGGTGGCCAGAAACGACTAGTTGAAGTTGTTAAGATTATGCACGCCCAGTCGCAGCTGGCACTGGTCGATGAGCCGACCAACCACATGGACTACATTGCCAAGCAGCAGTTCGTTGATTGGATTAAATCAGCCAAAGAAGCCGTCCTGGTTATTACGCACGACCGCGATGTCTTAAAAGAAGTCGATCGTATTATAGAGCTTAAAGACGGCTCGACTATCAGCTACAAAGGCAACTACGACGACTATTTGCGCCAAAACACCACTAATACTGGCGCCATGATGGATGAATTTGTGACTATCGAAAAACGTATCAAGAACTTGAAAGAAAAAGTTATTGATTACCAGCGACTAAAAGAAAAATCGCGTAATCCGAGCACGATTCAAAAGTTCAAACGCCTCGAAATGACATCACGTAAGGAGCTAGCTGATCTTCAGAGCAAGGAAAAGCCAACCTTCTGGATCGACAAAGAGTCGGCCGCCCAGCTCAACTACAAAGTTGCCGCTAACTACGACAAGTTTAAGACTAAAAATATTCGCCTCAGTGTCGCCCAGGACGATTCCCGCTCTCGTCATACCTTGGTAGAGGCTAAAAACTTACAGCTAGGCTACGGCGACGAACCGCTATTTGGGGCGGTGTCACTAGCTTTAATTGAAGGTGAATCACTCGAGATCCGCGGCCGTAACGGTGCCGGTAAAACGACGCTTATCAAGTACATACTTGGCCGGGACGAGGCCATAAATAAGTTTAGCGGCGAATCCGATATCGACCGCAGTATAAGAATCGGTATCTACGATCAAGAAATATCACCGGCCTATTTCAAACTGCCGCTGATTGAAGCTATCGAGAGAATTTATCTTGACCAAAACCTCAGTATTACGACAACTAAAATCCGCCAGCTGATGAGCGACTATCTATTCACCGAGGGCGATATCCAGGTACCTGTCTCCCGTCTCAGCGGTGGCCAAAAAGCCCGCCTGCAGTTAATTCGAATGCTCTCGAGCGAACCGCAACTACTGGTGCTCGATGAGCCAACTAACCACCTTGACCTGCCAAGTATTGAGGAGCTCGAGTCGGCTCTGAAGAACTTCAGCGGCGCTATTTTGTACGTTAGCCATGATGGCTATTTCCGGAGTGTACTGGGCGGCGATGTGGTTGAGGTTAAGTAGTTCTCTAACTTAAGGCGCCCCCGGCGCGCTCCCTACTGTCATCGTGGCACACCAGAGAATCTTGAGTAGGGCGTCAGGAATCTCTGGATGTGCCAGCGTAGATAATCAATGGCCGTAGTGAGCGAGCCGTGATCGCCTTCTGGCTCACATCCAGCCAGCTGCGACTACCAGAAATTAAATAGCCCGGACTAGTTGTCCGGGCTATTTAATTAGCGGCTAAACTAGGCCTTGGCTGGCTCGAGCCCGCTAGCTTTTAGCGCTTCATCAAGTTGTGGTCGGTTAAACCCGAGGATCATCTGACCTTTGACGTCGGTTACAGGTACGCCCTGGAAGTTGCCACCGATTTTTTCCATCAGTTCATCATAAGCTTCTTTATCGGCTTCGATGTCTTTTTCGGTGTATGAATAGCCTAGTTTGTCTAGGTATTGTTTTTCAGTTTTACAGAATGCGCACCATGTCGTGCTGTAGACTATAATATCTTTCGCTGAGCTCATGTGGTTACTCTCCTAATGTCTTTAATATATATAGTATAGCATCATAAAAAGCGCCTAGCAATGAGCCTATGCTTATATGCTATAATTAACTTAAATTATGAAGCGAGATATACACAAAAGAGGCTTTGCTCTGCCAACGATTTTAATCGCCTC
>JAKDMF010000031.1 GCA_030452455.1 bacterium
GCTCAGCCCTAAAGGGTTAGTGGCTGTGAAACGAGCCCGATCGATGGTTCGGCTAGCGCGGGTGTCCCCACCTCTTAAAGGACGTCAATTGAACTAACCGAGCTTCTAGCGTATAATGCTTATAGTTATCTATGAAAAAACACAAAAAAAATCTACAAAAAATCTACAAAAATAATTTATTCGGAAATATTCACAAGAATATAGATGTTTTGGTACTAAGGTATTTCCCTAAATATCGTCAGATAGCCGGCCGGTTGCCAGCAATTGATCGAGCTTACAAAAAACAGCGCCAGACTCAGGCGGCTCGTTTTGGCAAAAACGCTCCCTGCCCACTCTGTGAGGATATTGCAAGCCGTTACGTCGAATTTAGTACCGATACGATGCTAGTCATGGCCAATGACTACCCGTATTACATGTTTGACGGCATGACAGTCAATAAACACACCATGCTTGTTCCGCGGCGACACGTCAGCAGTCTGAGCCAGCTCGATAAAAAAGAGCAATCCGAGTACTGGAAACTGTACCTAAAGTTAAGCGACATGGGCTACAACACCATGACCAGGCCAACCGGTAACCACCGCCGGTCGGTCCAGGGGCACGTTCACACTCACCTCATCAAACTAAACGACTACTAGTTCACTAGGTAGTCACATTAAGCTGCTATAATAAAAGAAGTATTATGAAAAAGTTTATAGGTGTCGCAGTCATTATATTTATCGCTATCCAGGGGTGGGCGATAGCCTCTGCGGCTGATGCGCCGAGCCAGGATCGCCAGGTGACTATTGAAAAACTTCAGGCGCTGCAGTCGTCTGAAGCATCGATTAGTGAGATCAAACCGCCAAAGATACCGCAGCCTAAGTGGTATAAAAAGCAGGTGGAAGCCGAGCAAAAAGCCAGCCAAAAGTCTCAGCGTTCCGGTGGCGGCAGCAAAACCTTCACCTATTCGGTTAAAACCGAGGGCAAAACCGTTTCAAACCTAGCCGAATTCTCGGCCATGGCCAATCAGACGTTGAATTCGAGCCGAGGCTGGGCCCAGCTGGGGCTAACATTCAAGCAGGTGCCCTCAGGTGGTAACTTTAACCTTGTCTTAGCTGAAGCCTCTCGAGTCGGTAGTCGGGCCGGCTGTAGCGCCGAGTGGAGCTGTCGAGTTGGCGTGTCAGTCATTATCAACGATGACCGCTGGCAGGGTGCGACAAGCGCTTGGAACAAGGCTGGTGGCGACATCCGGGGCTATCGTCATATGGTCATCAACCATGAGGTTGGGCACTGGCTGGGCCATGACCACGCTAAATGTTCGGCTAAGGGCGCCTACGCACCAGTTATGCTTCAGCAGTCGATCAGCCTGCAGGGCTGTAAGTTTAACCCGTGGCCGCTAACCGGTGAGCTGTGGAGCAGTCGATGAAATCATCATTAAAACAACTCTCGAAAACTAAAAAAATAAGCCTGATAGTCGTATCGGCTGTGGTATTTATAGCCGCTGGCGTGACTGTCTATCTGATTTTGTCGGCCTCGCAGTATGTCGAGCACAACAACAAGCTGTATGGCGCCGCTAGCCAGGATATTCGCGCTGAGGTGTCTGCCGATAAGCTATCAATGCAGACCCTAGCTGATATCACCCGGGAAGCGACGGATGCTAGTAGCTCAATGTGCAAATCGTCTTTTGTAATCGACTGGACGATCAGCCAGGACGACATGACTAGGTGTCAGGCGTCGCAGCAGAAATTAACTGATGTCAGCGAGCGGTCGGGGGCAGTCGAGCAGTATCTGGCCTCTGATAAATCGGTCGCCGATATACTAACAAGCGCATCCGAGCAGCTTGATAAGCTGGACACCGATGACTACGCTAGCCAGCAAGCAGTTTGGAATCAGGTGAGTCAGAGTCTGGACGATCTGCAGGCAGTCGGCAGTTACGCTGATAATCTAGCCGCCCACAAGACAGCAGTCGAACAGATAATAAAATCATACGATAAGGTAATTAGCGCCGATAAAGCCCAAAAGCGTGATAAGTTCGATGATGCGGTTGCCGACCTCCAGTCCGCCTACGACAGTCTTAATGAGACTAAAAACGACAGCAAGTCGACTTACAAAGACCAGGCGACGGCGCTAGTTGATGCTATCCGAGCCTTGTAGCAGTAAATAGCCTCAATATAAAACGACCCATCTCGCAGATAGGGTCGTTTTAAGTGGTGGACTTCTTTTTATTTATAAGTCCTAACAGGTTATCTTAGTTCGGACAAACGAACTATTACTATAGTATAGCACCGTAAGCATAATTGCAATAGTAACTATATAATAAAAAGTGCTTACGTAAACATTGACATAAAGCATAAGCTATGGTAGTATATAAACATACACATATCATGTGTGAGGTAATAGCGAGGGTTTCTATGCTTAATAGATTAATTAAGCAGGAGGAACCTTTTTAATTCTGAGGAGAATATAGAGATGGCAGGAACAAAAGCAGGTGGCCTGAAGGCTGCAGCCAAAAACAAAGCAAAAGATCCAGAGTTTTACGCACGAATCGGCTCTAAGGGCGGCAAAAACGGCCGGACCGGTGGATTTGCTGCTAATCCTGAGCTGGCACGTATTGCAGGCGCCAAGGGTGGTCGTATCTCACGACGTAGCAAAAAAGTTAACGCCTAAGCATAGATATAGATCTAGTTATAAAATAACCTCCGGTTACGGAGGTTATTTTATTTTGTATCGTCGCAGTTGGCAGCCCCGACCGTCGTTGACGCGCCATTTTTGCTGACAAGCCGGGCACTGATAGGAGTTAGCTGCGTTCTGGATGCCGGTACTAGCGCACTTCGGGCAGCTACTACGAGAGTGGAGCCAGTCACGATAGGTGTCGAGTGAGTCCTGGACAAGGTCGTCATCGATGGTAGTTTCAAACCGGTCGGCTAGCTGGCTGGAAGCGTAGTCCCAGGCGTCTCTCTCTAGTTTTAGCAGTTCAATATCGCGGCTGAAGTTAGTGTGCGATAGCAAGGCGTGTGATATTTCATGGAGTAGGTACTGGGCAGCGTCCGGGTCAGTCTGGTCGTAATAGACCGTCTGTTCATCTGGCGACCACTTAAAATTACTGGCCGCTTGGAGTTTAATATCGGGGAAACTATCAGCTAGTTTATTCAGGTAGGTTGGAGTCAATTGCATAGTAGTAGCATCCGTATATTACAGCTTCTTCGGGATTTTTGGCCTGGACGATTGGCGGCATATTCATATAATCAGGTAGCTCGGTTCGGACGGCTTTATTAAGTAGGGCGCTATATTTATCAAAATAAGTACCAACGCTACCGCCGATAATAATAACTTCTGGCTGAACGGTGGCGATCAATACGAGTAGTCCGCGGCTGATGCGGTGTGATATTTCTTGCCAGGTGGCCTCGTCGTCGATATCGCGGGCGTATTTACCGTAGATTCGTTTAATGGCTTTACCAGAGGCGAAATGTTGCCACTGCTGCGGCTTATCTTCGAAGTTGAGCACCATTTGTCCGCCTTCACTCAGCCTAAGGCCGGGGCTAATATGGCCATCAAGAGTCAGGCCAGTACCAATGCCGGTGCTGACAGTGACGTAGAGTGACATAGTCGGTTCGCTATCAAGCATTCTGGTCTCAGCTAAGCCGGCTAGGTTGGCGTCGTTTTCGAGGAGAACTGGCACGTTGTCGAACTCTCGACGGAGCGGTGCGACGACGTTAAATTCGGCCCAACCAAGATTCGGGCACCAAGTGGCGACTTCACCGTGGATAGTTCCAGGTAGGGCGACCGAGATAATTCTGATCTGACTCGCCTCGACCATACCGTGAATCGTGGCTATCAGTTGATCGATGTATTCTGATTGATCCTGAGGCGTTGGAAAACGCTCACTACTAATAATTTTACCCTCAGAGGAGAAGCAAGCTACAAGTGTTTTTGTGCCCCCGGTGTCGACTGCTACTAACATATTATCAGTCTAGCATAAGTATCGTCGGGATTGGTAGGCTTGTGTCAATCGCCGTGACTAGTTATACTAAATACATTAGAAACGAGAGGTAGAATTATGCGTCCAGCAGAACGAACAAAACAGGGTGGTTCGGTACTGGTATATGTAGTAGTAGCTATTATATTAGGGCTACTAGCCGTCGGTGCGGTGTATACAGTGCATAAATTAGGCACTAACGTCGGTGATAACGGTGAAATAGCCGTTGAGACAGACGAGGGTTCGACTAGTCAGTCGACAGATCAGTCCGATAAATCAAGCAAAACCGATGATGAGTCTAATAAATCAGACAAATCAGACAAGTCGGAGACTAAGCCGGCTGATCAATCGACTAGCAACCAGCCGAGTGATGATGCCACTTCAAGCTCCGACCAGGTGACAGGCGACAGTACGACTAAAGCTGAGCCATCGAAACCAGCCGACAAGTCTGCAGCTGACCCAGAAGTCGATAAATTACCAGAAACTGGTCCAGCTGACGTGCTGTATTCATTCGGTGCCATCTCAGCTCTTAGCTTCGCTGGTGCGAGCTATGTTCAGTCTCGTCGCTCTCTGAGCTAACAGTTTTGACTCTGACTCCTATATGGGGTACAATAAGTAGTAATCTAGGAGGTCCGGCCCCGCGGCTATGGCCCCAAGAATATTAATTTAAGGAAGGAGTTTGTGAAACTCTCCATGCCCCATAAAGGTATGACGATTTTCACTAAAAAACTTATGGCAAAAGCCACATTAACAATGGACGAGTTGCTCGCTCAAAATGACGAGAGCGTTAAGCAACTAACAGCTGGCGAGACAGTATCTGGTACTGTTTTGTCTGTCAAAAAACACGAAGTACTAATTGATCTAGGCGCCCAGGGTGTTGGATTTGTTCCCCGTCGAGAAGTTGGTTTCTCACACAGCATCAACGAAGGTGACGAAGTATCGGCCAGCGTCGTTGACACTGAGCTCGATAACGGACTGTCACTACTTAGCCTGCGTAAAGCAGCTAAAGATCGCGGCTGGGAAGAGATTTCTGCCAAGCTTGACGCTGGTGAAGTTATCAACGTTAGCCCATATGACGCCAACCGCGGCGGACTACTAGCTGAATACGAAGGTGTTCGCGGTTTCCTACCGGTCTCACAGCTATCAGCTGAGCACTATCCACGAGTTGGATCAAGTGACAAAGATGAGATCTTGCAGCGTCTAAACGCTCTAGTCGGTCAATCTATTCAGGTTCGAATTCTTGATTCAGACCGCAAAGCCAACAAGCTAATCTTCAGCGAAAAAGAAGCTGTCAAAGACGGTCTAGCCGAACGATTCGAAAAACTAGCTATCGGCGACACTGTAAAGGGTGTAGTAACTGGTGTAGTTGATTTCGGTGTCTTCGTAAACGTTGAAGGTATCGAAGGACTAGTCCACATTTCTGAAATCTCATGGGAGCGTGTTTCGAGCCCAGGTGATTACGTCAAAGTTGGCGACACTATCGAAGCTAAGATTATTTCAATCGACAAAGATCGCCTAAGCCTCAGCATGAAACAGCTTAAAAAAGATCCATGGCTTGATGAAGTTGAGAAATTCAAATCAGGTGAAAAGGTCGAAGGTACGGTCACTCGTATCACTCCATTTGGCGCTTTCGTTCAGATTAGCTCAAGTGTTGAAGCTCTAGTCCATGTTAGTGAACTAAGCGACGGCGGTGATGCTGATCCAGAAAAAGTATTCACTCTCAACGAGCGCAAAGAGTTTGTCGTCCTAGAGATCGACAAAGACAATCGTAAGATTTCTCTAACTCTAGCTAAAAAATAGTCATTTGTGACCAGCCTATAGAAGATAAATAATTAAAGAAAAGGAGTTTCAGATGGAACAAGAAAAAATTGTTGCGGTAGCCGACTCTGTAACGGTAGGCGAACTGGCTGAAACTCTTAATCTACCAGTCACGACCCTGATTGGTGAGTTGTTCAAAAACGGAATCATGGCCACTATTAACCAGCGGCTTGATTTCGAAACAGCTCAGATTATTGTCGAAGAGCTCGACCTAGGTGTTGAGCTGGTTCACAAGCCAGCCACAGAAGTTGTTCACAAAAAACACGAACTATCCGATGCTGCCACTACTCGGCCGCCGATTGTCGCCGTCATGGGCCACGTTGATCACGGTAAAACTACCTTGCTCGATGCCATTATGGACAAAAAGACGGTCGATGGCGAAGCTGGTGGTATTACGCAGCACATTAGTGCCTATCAGGCCGTCCGTAAGGATCGACCGATCACTCTACTTGACACTCCAGGTCACGAGGCATTTGCTGCCTTGCGCCAACACGGAGCTATTCTGACCGATGTGGTTGTTATTGTCGTGGCGGCTGATGACGGTGTTAAGCCGCAGACAGTCGAGGCGATTCGGTTTGCCCGAACCGCCAATGCCAAAATCGTGGTAGCTATTAATAAAATTGATAAAGAATCAGCTAACTCGCAGCTTGTCAAAACTCAGCTAGCCAGCGAACACAACCTCAACCCCGAAGAGTGGGGCGGTGACACTATTATGGTAGAAGTTAGCGCCAAGACCGGTAAGGGCGTCGACAATCTGCTCGACACCATCCTACTGGTGGCTGACATGGAAGAGCTGAAGGCTGATATTGATACTCCAGCTGAAGGGCTCGTGATTGAGTCTCATATGGAAACCGGCCGCGGCTCAGTCGTTGGACTGCTAGTGGAGCAGGGTGAGCTCAAGGTTGGCCAGTACATAGTCGCTGGTACGACATACGGCAAGGTCCGAACCCTACTTGATTACGCCTCAAAACCGACAAAAGTAGCTGGTCCATCAACACCAGTCACGGTGACAGGTTTCAAAGAATTGCCGCAATTCGGTGATACATTTTCGGCCGTCAAAACTGAAAAAGATGCTCGCCATGAAGTTGAAATCAATAAAGCCGAGATTGAGCGTAATGCTGCGAGCACCAACGTCACTGGCGCTGACATGCTAAAGATGATCAATCAAAAGCATGACACCAAAGACCTCGACGTGATTATTAAAACTGATGTCAAAGGCTCGTTAACATCGGTGATTGATAGCTTGAAGCTAATTGATACTGGTGGCGAAGTTAACCTTCGGGTTGTGGCGAGCGGTGTCGGTAGTATTACCGAAAACGATATTAGGATGGCAGTTGGTAGCGATACTATTATCTACGGATTCAATGTCGAGATCTCATCATCGGTTAAGCGACTAGCGGCTCGTGACAAGGTACCAGTCAAGATCTATCAGGTTATCTACGAACTACTAGATGATGCTCGAACGGAGATGGAAGCCCTGCTAGCGCCAGATGTCGTCGAGACTGAGATCGGTAAGCTGACTATTAAGGGTGTCTTCCGAACCTTAAAAGAGGAAGTTATTGCTGGTGGTGAAGTCACTAGTGGCAAGATTACGCCGGGTGTACTGGCCAATGTCTTCCGCGGTGAAGAAAAACTAGCTGAAGTGGCTGTCACTAAGGTGCAGCGTGGACCCCAAGAAGCCAAAGAAGTCTTTGAAGGTGAGATGTGTGGACTATCGATTAAGACTGATAAGAAACTACAGCTTGAAGAGGGTGACAAGATTGAACTGTTCAGTCGCGAAATTGTGAAGCGAACTCTCTAAGGGTGGCAGATTACAATACTAAAAGCCCGGCTTGACGCCGGGCTTTTAGTATCGGCTAGCTATTGCAATTTTATGAGGTTTATGCTAATATAGGCCTATAACTCAAAGCCAACACAAACACCGTAAAGGAAACCACCACCATGAGCGAAAAAATATCTAATGCCCCAGAGAACACCGAGCTGAGCCGCTCAACCGTTCCAACTGAGATTATTGATTTTGAGACTAAACTTGCCGCCCAACAAGAGGCACTAGCTGCCGCTCAGGCTAGCGTCGACGAGCTAAACTTTCGCTCATCTGCCGAGGACCACGTCCAGGCTAAGAGCGAGCTACGTGATGCCAGGGTAGCTTATGACGAGTCGATGGCCAATATGAACGATCAGTGGCTTCAACACGGCGGTGAACGCCTAGAAGACGCTCGTATGGCGGTTGATGAACTAGATTTTGGTGCTGATGCTAGCGAACGGACCGCTGCCCAGACTGAGCTACGGGATGCCGAGGATGCTTGGAGTGAATCGTATAGGAGCGATGATGCAGAGTCAGTTAGCCCCGAAGCTGAGATTGACCAAGCTGCCGCCGCAGGTATCGACAAAATCAACCAATCAGCCGACGAGCACATGGCAGCGATTGATGATCACGCTGAACAGGCCAGTGCCGAAATACGTGATAATGCCGAACTAGCCGAAGCTGAGGCAGCTCCTAAAAAGTTTGATCTGAATACTGAGCTCGATCAGGTTAGGCAAAAACTAAGCGATCAGGCTAATGAACTAGGGGCAGCTGCCCAGGAAAGATTCATCGAAAATAATCGGATTGAATCTAAAGAAGCAGACCCAACCCAAGCCGATACCGTCGACGAGATCTTGGCCGCTAAACAGGCACTCGAGCATCAAGAGCGCCCCGACGAAGCTCCGGCCGAAGAAGACACCGCCGAATTTGCAGACTATGAAATACCAACTTCTGACGAATTTGTCGATCCGGTCGCAGCTGAAAAGACTGAAGCCGAAGCAATCGAAGATACTGTCGAAGATTCGACTGAAACTGATGCCGAAGCAGCTGCGCCGGAAGAGGCGGCAGACGGTGAGTTTGTCGATGAGGAGTCAGAGTCGGCTAGTCCGGAGTCTGAGACTGAGACCGACGACAGTGAGTTCGTCGACGATGATGAAACTGAAGACGACCAAGAGACTGGTGAAAAAGACAAAGGCCGCTTTGGACGGATGAAATCTTTCCTAAAAAACATGCGCCATAAAGCCGGTATCACTACTGTTAAAGCCTATAACACGACGATGGACGGCTTCGGTAAGCTAGGTAAACCGCTAACCTCTCGTTATGACGGTGAGCTAAATGAGTCATATGAAGATCGTTCCAAAGTCCGTGGTCTAGCCATGGTAGCTTTGGCCGCCACCGCTTACGCAGCTTACAATCGCCTCAGCGGCGGTGATAGCGGCGAGGGATTCTTCGGCGGCACTGGCGGTGGTGAAACCGATACCACTCCTGACACTGGTATTAATGGTAGCAACTCGCCTGAGTCGATATTAGGCACAGATG
>JAKDMF010000032.1 GCA_030452455.1 bacterium
AAAACGTCGATACTTGTGCCGACAAGATAAATAGCGACATTACAGTTCAGGGTGAGGATGATATCATAGCCGACTTCGATATCGACTTTGAGATACTAGTGCCTGATGATGCCGATTTCAACCAAACTATCTACAAGATGAATCAGTGCTTGGGCGAGGATACGTCCAATCTAATCGGTTACAGCTACCGCTACACCGGTGTCAGCCCGATCAACGGCAAGATAACTACTGAGTAAATCTATAGTTTCGCCACTAGCTGAGCGTCACTAGTATTAGTGGCGCTGGTTATTATTATCTGATAATCACTAAAGCCAGTACTGAGAGTCTGTTGGCGCGATTCATCGAGCTCGCTATAAACATCGTCCAGTAATATGACCGGTTTATCACCAGTACTTTCTTCGATCACGCGAGCTTCGATAAATTTCAGTGACAAGACAATCGTCCGGATTTCGCCGCGTGAGGCGACAGTACTAGCTAGTCGGTCGCCGTACATAAATATCAGGTCGTCGCGGTGCGGCCCAATCGAGGTGTAGCCAAGTAGTCGGTCGCGCTCGTAGCTACTGGTTAGGCCCGATAGTAGTTTTTGTTTAATATTACCAACGAGAGTGTGCGAGTAGTGGATAGTCATCCTCTGACCAGAATCACCGGCGATTCGCCGGTAGTTATCATCGAGGTACTGATTAATTTTTTCAGCGAACATACTGCGTTTTTCGATAATCTCGGCCCCGTATTCACTCAACATGACATCCCAGGCAAACATCTCATCGCTCGATATATTCGGCTGCTTCAAAAAACTATTGCGCTGCTTGAGAGCTCGCTCATACTTACGTAGAGTCGTGCCGTAGCCAGTATCGATTTGGGCAATCATAGTGTCTATAAACCGCCGACGACGGCTTGGAGAGCCACTTAGTAGACGTAGGTCATCCGGTTCAAACAAGACAATCGGATATTTATACTTTGTCAGTAATCGATAGTTCTTCACGCCATCAACGACAAATTGTTTTTTACCACTCGTCCGGGTCGGGTCATAGGTGATAGTTCGCTTCGATTGATCGCTAAACTGCATATCAATTCGCCACCACGACCGGTCAGTTTTGATAATATCTTCGTCGCTGCCCCGAAACGATGAACCGCGCAGAGCAATATAGACCGCCTCTAGTAGGGAAGTCTTGCCGCTACCGTTTCGACCAGTTATGACAGTTGTCTTAGGTGCCAAATCCAAACTATACGTTTCATGACAACGTACCTGTTGGACCGCTATTTTAGCCAGTGACGCCACTTAACTACCTAGCTTTTGAGAGGCATGATAACATGCTTATAATTGGGCGATTTTTCGGCTGTGTTGATTACACTTGGCGATAATTTGCCGCTAAAGCGAAAACCGATACTGTCGCCTTCGATGACCGATAGAGCTTCTAGTAGGTAGCGGGAGTTGAGTGTAATATCACCCGAACCTGTCACCTCAGCCGGCGCATCAGACGTGTTTTCACCTAGTTCCGAGGCGATCGAGTGGAGTGATAGTGTCTTGGCTTCGTCATCGACTGTCAGCGTCACGCTGCCACCGGAATCGCGGGAGAACAGGCCAGCTATTTTTGTGATTCGGACAAACTCATCTTTTTTAATTTCAATCACATTGTCGGAGTTATCAGGGATAAGATTGCGGTAGTCGGGGAAGTTGCCATCAATTAGCCGGCTAGTTATTTCGGCATCACCGGCTCGGAAGCGAACCTGGCTATCATCAAATAGGACGCTGACTTCTGTCACACTGTCGCTAATTGAGCGCAGGACTTCTTGCAAGCTAGTAGTCGGCACGATGGCGCTGATTTCACTCTTAGTCTTCATCAGTTGTCGCTCGGCTAAGCGGTAGCCATCCGTAGCAGCCAGGTAGAGGTGTCCCTCGTGGGAGTGCCAGTAGACACCAGTTAGTATCGGCCGGGCCGAATCATTGCTACTAGTTATGATAGTCTGTGAAACAGCCTGTTTGAAATCTTCAGCTGTAATCTCGTAACTGACCGCTTCGCTCTCGTCGATTGTCGGTAGCTCTGGAAAGTCATCACTAGCGATACCATTTATGACTGATTTATAGCTACCGCTTGAAACTAGTAGGTGATCGCCTTCGACCTTTAGTTCGACAGTGCCTTTTGGTAGGTTGGAGACAAACTCGGTGACTAGTTTGGCCGGGATAGTTATCGAGCCAGCTTTAACGATCTTGGCGCCAATTAGCTGAGTCGAAGCTACTTCTAGGTCAGTCGCCGCGATTAGTAACCGCTTGCCGTCGGTTCGTAACAATATATTGTTCAAGATTGGTAATTGAGTTCGTGAGCTGGCGACTCGTCCGACGACGCTGAGGGCTCGTGATAAATTTTCTTGTGTGACGCTGAGTTCCATATTATCTATCCTTTCGATTTTTTTAGTTGGCGGTGCTTATAGTAGGTGGCTGTGGAAAGTGTGTATAAGTTGTTTTTAACAGATTGATTTTATTGAGTAGGGCTGTGCAAGGACTTGTTGATAGCTTGGTGGATGGAGTGTGCGTAAGTCGGATCTGTGCACAGGCATTATAGCTTAGGTAGCTTAATGGAAGCTTAAGTGTGGACGACTGAACACATTTTGTACCACCGCTTGTACCCGCGTTTTCCCCAGTTTGTTCGCAGTACTTAAGCATACAAGGCATCCCTAATACTGGCGACTTGTTCGCGGATCAAAAAATCAAGTTTGATAGCCTTTTCTATTTTATCAACTGAATGGATAGCTGTCGTGTGATCTTTGCGACCAAGTTCCTGGGCGATCTTTGGGAAACTGAGATGTAGCTCACTTCGCAGCAAGTACATCGCGATCTGACGTGGCACCACGATATATTTATCGCGTTTAGCGCTTTTAACTTCGCTGACATCGATCTGAAAGTGTTTAGCGGTTTTATCAATGATCTGCTTAGAGGTTAGGTGTTGCGGGCGGCTGTGGCGAACATTACCAATTAGACCCTCGGCGGTAGTTATATCCGGTGTAATGCCACGCATTTCTGAGTAGGCTAGGAGTTGATTGAGCGTCCCCTCAAGTTCACGGATATTAGTCTTAATATTAGACGCTAAGTATTCGACGGTATCACGTGAGAGCTCGACACCAGACATTGAGGCCTTTATTTCTAATATCGCGCAGCGAGTTTCAAAGTCTGGCATCTGAATATCAATTGGCATGCCCCATTCGAATCGACTACGCAAGCGCTCGGTCAAAGTCGGGATACTCTTAGGCGGCTTATCGCTACTGATAATAATCTGCTTGTTGGATTGGTGCAGGGCATTAAAGGTATGGAAGAATTCCTCTTGGGTTTTTTCCTTACCAGCAATAAACTGCATGTCATCGACAATCAAAACATCAACATCGCGGTATTTGTTAGAAAAGTTATTTTTCTTAAAGCGCATACTTTCGATATAGTCTTTGACGAATGTTTCGGTATTGATATAGAGAATTTTAGCATCGGGGTCTTTTGATAGTATTTCGTTACCGATGGCCTGCATGAGGTGAGTTTTACCTAAGCCGACTCCGCCGTAGAGAAAAAGTGGATTATATTTGGTGCCTGGGTTGGTCGCCACCGCCTGACAAGCCGCATAGGCTAGGTCGTTGCTACTACCAACCACAAAGCTGTCGAACGTGTAGCGTTTGTTGAGACCCGATTCATTAACCGTCACACTTGTTTTGCGAGTGGCTGGTCGCGAAGCACCTTCTAGGAGTTGCTCGGCTCGGGTCGAGGTAGTTTCACGATTAATAGTGGCTTTTTTGGCTGTCGTTTGGACGACGTAATTAACGGCTGTCGCTTCGACACCATTTTTGGCTAGGAAAGACCGAATCTGTCCGTCAAACTTAACTTCGAACTGACGCTTAGCGAATATATTAGGGACGGCAATAGTGACGCTGTCGCTCGTCGATTCAACCAGTTCGGTATTTTTAAACCAAGTTATAAAGGTCGCATGCGGAACCGACAGCTCGATTTCACCTAAGACACTTTGCCACACATCGTGGTTCACGTTAACCTCTCCCCATTGCAAGTTTGTTATTTCTACCCACAACTATAAATGACACCGGACTTTTCCACAACCTGATATTTTATAGTATACAAAAAGCTAGATAGGGGTGTTAGTTTTCCACAATTCAATCCAACCTCTGTTAATATGTGGATAACCTATTGAAAAAAGGGGATAACTTTTATATACTAAATAATGACTACAAATAATTTTCAAGGATTAACTTGTCATAAACCAGTTAGATAAGTTAGTATAGGATACGATATGCCAAAACGAACCCATCAACCACATAAACGTCACCGCGCCCGAGTCCACGGATTTCGCGCTCGAATTGCCAACAAGGCAGGACGTGCTGTTATCAAGCAACGCCGAGCAAAAGGCCGCGCCAAACTAACAGTCTAATCAATCAGCCGCCTTTAACCGAGCGGCTGATTTTTTATTTGGTTACTGGGCCAGTTTGGCTAGTGTTATACTTATTATTAGACTATGATTCCATACAAACAACGATTTCACGGCCACGGCAGCTTACGCTATTTATATCGCAACGGTGATGCCGTCCGCTCACGGACAGTTACGATTAAATACATCACTAACCCGATGCGAAAAAATCATCGCTTAGCGGTTGTGATTAGTAAAAAAGTTCTCAAAAGCGCCGTTCGCCGCAACCGAGTCCGCCGCCGGATCTACGAGATCATGCGCCTCGAAATGACCAAGATTGATAAGCCTCAGGATATCGCCCTGCTAGTCTTCTCATCAGAGGTCCTAAGTATGTCTCACGATGAATTAAAAACGACGATAAAGCACCTGCTAAATCAAGCCGGCCTCTATCAAAACTAGCCCTTAACTGATATAATAGACGGTAATAATACAGTTATTTTGGGGTACACTTGTGAACATTTTTGAGCTTCTAGTCATTCAACCTATCTTCAACCTCCTGCTCGGCCTTTACAGTATTGTGCCTGGTAGTGACTTCGGCATCAGCCTGATTATCTTTACAATTATCGTCCGCTTAGCCATGTGGCCGCTACTTAAAAAGCAGCTTCATCAGACTCGCATGATGAAAAAACTCCAGCCAGAGTTAGCTAAAATAAAAAAGAGCTCCAAGGGCAACAAGCAGATGCAGAGTATGCAGATGATGGAGCTCTATAAAGAGCACGGCGTTAGTCCGTTCCGCTCAATTGGTATCTTGCTGATCCAACTACCGATCTTCATCGCTATCTTCCAAGTTGTCCGTATCCTGACTCAGCACCGTGATCAGATTGCTGATTACACCTATGGCTTCATGCAAGTTTTTGATCCTATTAAACAGATTATTGCTTCACCCGAGAACTTCAACGAGCACCTGTTTGGCTTTATCGATCTCACGAAACACGCTATCGGCACCGACGGCTTCTTCCCGATTCTGGTCTTCCTAGCTGTCATCGCCGCCGTCATGCAGTACTTCTTGTCGAAACAAACTATGCCGCAGCCGGACCAGCAAAAGCGTCTGCGCGACATCTTAAAAGATGCTAGCGAAGGTAAAGAATCCGATCAGTCTGAGATGAACGCTATTGTCATGGGTAAGATGATCAAAGTATTGCCGTTTTTCATGTTCTTCATCATGGTTAGCTTGCCGAGCGCCCTGACTCTCTACTACGCCGTATCAAACATAATTGCCTTCTTGCAGCAGCGCCACATCCTGAAGCAGGATGAAGACGAGCTTACTAAAATCGCTAATACACCAGCTAAAAAACCAGCCGCCAAAAAAGCCTCAACCAATAAATCTAAAAAGTCGACTACTAAGCCCAAAGCGCCAGTTAAACCAGCGCCGGCCTCGAAGCCAGCCACTGGTGATACTGTGATCCGTATTAAGGCAAAAGATAAGTAGGAGGTCCCGATGGGTAGAGAAGAATCAATTCAATTTGCAACTAAATATCTCGGCGATATGCTGACTTTCTTTGGTGTTAATCTTGATATCAAAGCATCCGTCGAAGAAGACGTTATCGAGCTCAGTGTCGCCTCTAGTAGCGTCAATAGTATCCTAATCGGTCAGCGAGCTGAAACACTGCGCTCTATCCAGTATATTGTCTCGTCCGCCCTCCGCCACCAAGGCGCCGAACTAACTAGGGTTAATGTTGATATTGCCGACTACAAAGCCCAGCGGGCTGAGCGCGTCGCCGAACAGGCCAACGAGTGGATCGCACAGGTCCGGAAGACCGGCGACACCCATGTAGCTTCCCTTAATCCAGCCGACCGCCGAATAGTTCACCGGGTGGCAGCTGAGTATGACGACATCATGACTTTCTCTGAAGGCGAAGGTCACGACCGCAAAATTATCATTGCTCAAAAAAGCTCCTAGACAATCCGTCTAAGTAACTAAAATACTGACAGCCCTAATCTGTCAGTATTTTAGTTATGCTTGGGCGATAGACATATAACCTATATAATTACCTAATATAATCTTATCAGGTTATGTACCTCGCATTACAAGAAGGTGATTATCATGCAATACAGATATGACGAGCCGGGAGTTAAAAACAACTCGCCGAATGCTGTCAAACCAGTCCTTCACCCCGATCATATTGATCTACATGGTGTTGTACCTGGTGCAGCTGTCACTATACATAATTCACTCGATCGGCTTGATCGACAGAACTATGTATTTGCTAGCCATCCATATCTCAACGTTCACTACGGTTGTTTGGCGGTTCAGGTTGAAACTGACGTGCCAAAAGACAGTAGTAATTGGTATGGATCAGCTATCAAGCGGCTATCGGACTTTGGCATTTCAAGTCGACCCGATGGTACGTGGGATCAGACTCACTACACACTACTCAACTACCACCTAGTAACAGAAGTGGTACCACTGTCGGAAAATATGCCGTATCTACTACGGGGCTACAGTTTCGAGTTATCGCCTGGCCATATGCCGTGTAAACGTGACTGCTGCTCGGACTATCCGATTGAGTATGTCGATATCGCCCGACCTGGTTACAGTTCATCGCGCACCGTCCGGTTGACCAGCAACTGGCAAAAAGAACTGTATATCCAGCTCAAGCAAAACGACAACCAGTCGATTCTGATCCGCAAGATAACCTAGCGAGACACCCTACCGCATCCAGCGGTAGGGTTTTTTACTTTAGATATGATATAATTAGCCGTAATTTACGGGGGAATAATATGGAACGCGACAACAGAATTTTCAAAGAGATAATAAGTGGCGAGTTTGACGAAGGTATTTCCAGTAGCTTAGAGCTGTTTGATAGCTGCACTGATGACTTTTATAATAACCTCGACAGGCTAATTGGTGAGGTCCGTGAAACCGGTGTTTTTACAACCAATGTCTCCCTTAATCAAGTAGCTGCTTCATTTGAGCTAGTACTGACAGAGATCCTCGAGCAGGATGCCGACCAAGACTCCAATATCAACGATATAATCGGTCTGGCTATTGCCGATGCCCTGCGCCGTATAAGATATATTGAAAACGCCCTCCAAACAGAACCGGCAAAACAAAAATCAGTCGAAGAGATACATAAATCCTTTTACGAGATAATAAACGAACTGCAAGCGGACGGTGCTGATATTGCCCAGGAATTTACAGCCGGCTATATGATATTTACCCAGATGCACATCCAAAAAGCCATCGACGAGCTTAGCGCTCGGAACTTCAAAGACAGGCGAGATAACCAGTAATTTACGGAGTTAGCTATGAACCAAAGAGATAATCGACTATTTGATGAAATAATAAGTGGCGAGTTCGATGAAGGCGTACCAAAAAGCATCGAAATGTTCGACCGTAGCACGAACGAATTTTATCAAAAGCTCGACAAAGTAGTCGAAAGTATTCAGGCAGACGGCCAGCTTAACTACGACATACCGATTGGCGAGTCGATCGAGCAGATCGGTATATACTTTGAACTAGCAATCACCGAGATAATGAATCAAGATAGCGACTTTGAGACCAAACTATCGGACATTATCGGTATCACAATCGCTGATATAATTCGCCGTGACGTCTATATCGGCAAATTCATGGGCATCACTGTTATGGATAACGAACTAAAAGATATAATGCGCGACGAATTCGATACAGTTATGCGGTCTATGCAGCAAAACGACATAGATATCGCTCGTAAATTCAGTAGCGACTATGTAAAAACTGTACATAGTGAACTCGAAGGATTTTTAACGGATATAATTATACGCTCCGATGATGAGCGAGAAGACTGGTAGTTGGTATACTAGGTACATGACCCAAGAGTATTTTCCACTTCTGACCACCCACCAAGATTACCCCGAAGCCCTGATCAGTTCCATCGACCAGGCGACCGACCGTATCCTGCTCGAGACCATGGTGCTCGATGATAGTGGCGAGATGGCCAACATCCTTGATGCTGTCGCTCGGGCCCGCCAGCGCGGTGTCAGTGTACTGATTATCTACGATAAATACACTGATATCGGCGAGGCAATCGATAAAACCCCTCAGCAGTCCGACAGATTCCAGGCTCGCCTAGGTCAATTAGCGACTGATGGTACCGACATCCGCCGGGTTGGTAAGTCACGTCTCAACCCATTTGCCGGTCGCCACCACGCCAAGGCGGTGGTAGTCGACAACACCAGCTATATTGGCGGTGGAGTCAACTTAACCGGCGGCTCGTTTAATACCAACGATTACATGCTGCAGTTCAACAACCAAAAGATATCCAACTGCCTGTATAACAAGCTGCCGGGCAAAGCCGAGGCGCGTGATCGCGACGAAGTGCTATATAGCGACGACACGACCGAAATACTGCTCGACGCTGGCCGGCCAGGCGAGTCGAT
>JAKDMF010000033.1 GCA_030452455.1 bacterium
AACTCTAGTCTAGGTCGTGAATAACACTGATCAGTTTTTTGGGTGTAATCTCGGCTTTGATGAGATAGGCGTCGGCCCGGTTCTCCATTGCGCTACGCGATTCGTCGTCTTGTTCAAAGTTGGTCAGGACGATGACACGAGTGTTCGGGATGAGGTCTTCTTTGCCGTTACGGAGTATTTCAAGGATCTCTGTGCCGCGTCGCTCTGGTAGCATGACATCGAGTAGCATTAAGTCGTACTGCTTGTTGCGAGCCGCCACAAGGCCATCGTTGCCATCAACCATCCAGTCGACTTCATAGCCGTCTTTTTTGAGGCTGCGGACATACATTTCGCCGATGAATCGGTCGTCTTCGATGATAAGAATTGATTTAATTGCCATATATCTATAATACTACAGTTTGAAAATTATTAGCCTCGGTACATTGAGTGGTTTTTAATCCAGCCGGTGCCGTGATTCATGACTTCTTTATTGAGGCCTTCGTTAGCGGTAATCTTGTCGGCGATGTTGGCGTAGAGCGGCAGGCTGACAGCAAAGGTTGAGCCCTCGCCCTCGACGCTCTTGACGCTGATCTCGCCGCCGTGAGACTCGACTATTGCCTTCGAGATATAGAGCCCGATACCGGTACCAGCAACGGTCTCGCGTGAGCGGTGCGAGCGGTAAAATTTATGGAACAAGTTACTGACGACGTTACCTGGCATACCGATACCGCGATCGATTACTTCGAACACAACCCGGTCATCTTCCTGGTGGGCGTTGATCTGGATCATGCCACCCTCGTTGCTGTACTTGATGGCGTTATCGATCAGGTTACCCATCACCTCGCTGAGACTGCCCCGGTCAGCCGCAATTGTCGGTAAATTATCGGGTATGTTGACGGAGATCATCCGGTTTTGGGAAGTTGAGCGCAGCTGCATGTCATCACTGATGGTGTCGTAGACTTTGGCAATCGTATCCTCGACGAGATGAATTTTCATATGGCGCCGGTCGTAGCGAGATGCATTCAAGATGTTGTTGACGTAGCTACTGAGCCGATTAGCCGATACAACTAGGCGGTTGAGTAGCTCAAACTGATCGCCCTCTAGAACTGGCTCCAGCTCGTCACCTAGGACATCTAGGTAGCCTCGAATAACTGTGATCGGTCCACGTAGCTCGTGCGCCGCAAAGGCGATAAAATCGAGATCTTCCTCTTCGGGTGCATAGGCATCACTTTTATTAAGCAGCGTGATGACAGTTTCGGCGATACTGCCCTTTTGGTAGGAGGCGGTGATGTCGTAGATATTGCGGCCATCTTCGCCCGGCAACTTACTAGCAACTCGTTGCCAGCTTTTTTCGGCGTGGACAGCTGATTCGCTACACTCTTTGAGCCAAGTCTCTAGGGTGTCGTTTTTATCCTCAAAGATTAGGTCGATAGTCTTTTTGCCATCTTTGTCGACGTGAACCGGGGCTTTTTTGTTGTAGTAAGCCACATCTTGACTGCCGTTTAATATTATAAATCCACCCGAGGAATTGTCCATAGCTTGGCTCAGTAAGCCGGTCGCGACTTCACTTTTGCTCGGTGGTCGTGTGCTGCCGTCGCCGCGGCTACTTGATAGTTCGTAAATCGTCTGCAAGACTGGTTTAAAGCCGTTTTTGGTGTACTGACGTGAGTTGGGGTTGGGTGGCGTTAGTATGGTCGGCTCGCCGGCAACCTGGGTTAGGGCCGCTAGCATGTCTTTTAACGGCTGGGTAATCAACTCAAATAGCAGGACGTTGACGCTAATGCTAGCGATAGTAAAAGCAAACAAGATGATACCAAATATTACATTCAGCTCTAGGATGCCAACCGAAGCCAGCGCGCCACTGACGATCAGGGCGCCGAGGACCTGATAAGTTACGATCAGCCAGAGTGACTTATTGGTAAAGCGACCCCAAAAGTCTCGGACCATCAGTGGCTGGCTGGTAATTTCCTTATTCACTCGGGCCGGTCCAGCTGACTGATTTATTGGTTGGGAGCGACACGAGCCAAGTTTGACCGCGGGCTAGTTCGACATGTTTGTCCTCAGAGTCTGTAAAATACATTTGGCCAAACTGAGATTTTTTGTGCCATTTTACTTTTTGAACGGTTCCATCCTGGAATACATAGGCCGTACCAGAACCTTTGGTGGTAATCTTCTCGCGGTAACCACCGGGTGCGGTCATTTTCTGTTTCATGACAATCACAACCCGCGGGCTGATGGTGCCTTTTTCACGGTCTTTGTGCGGTGCTCCGCCCTGCGATCGGTCGTAGGTGTTGGTCTTTTTGTTGTACTTATAGACACTGTTAAATTCTGAACCGCTGATGGTGACTTTTATTTTGGTGGCAGTTGGCTTGTCGGCCGCCTGGCTGTCTTTGCGGTCGAAGGCTTTTGGCTTAGATGTTTTATAGCCTTTTTTCTTATTGAGGGCGGCTAGTCGCTTGGTACTGGTATAGACGTTGTGCGGTGCGTAGCGGTCGCTGCTGCGCCAGTAAGCACTGGAGTTAAAGAACTGGTCGACATCGCGGAATTTACCGCTGCGGGCTTCTCGCTTGCCGGCGGCGCTACCGCCGACATGAACGATACTAGCGTCAAATGGAGCTAGCCAGTCAATGTAATAGGGCCGGATGCTACGGACTGGGCCGATTTTTTTGGGTGTGTCGGTTTGGTGGAGCGTCAAAAAGCGCGTGATGCCACCTTCGGCGACGGCTTCAAAGACAACCTGCGACTCCTTGAGTCCTGACTGTGGTCGAGCTGGTACGCTGTTTTCAATCATGATAGCGTTGACGGGCTTGGTGGCGCCCTTTTCAGATTTTAGCTGAGTGCCATCGAGCGGTGAATAAAACTTAGGCTCTGGCTTGGGGGCTGGTGCTGGCAGATTCAGGATAACCTTTACCGGCGGCTGACCTAATATGTAATAGGCCGAAACTCCAGCGATACCAATCAGTAGTATACCCGATATGATCAGGACGAAGACACGGTGAGATTTTAGCCAGTTTTTAAACTTTGACGGGCTCTTGGCTTTGGTTTTGTTTAACTTCATAACTTAAGCATTATTATAGCAAAAAAACACTATTTATTCATCAGTCTACTGCATCAATATGGTCGATTAGTTATTCGATTGAGTCGATGGCGGTCTGGAGGCGTTTCATGACGGCGTTTTTACCAAGTAGCGCGATGGTTAGGTTGAGGTCAGGGCTAAATGGTGACCAGGTTAGGCTGAGCCGGATTAGGCCAAATAGTTGGGCTGGCTTGGAGTCAGTCTTAACTAACAGGTCGTTTAGGCACTGCTGGATACTGTCGGGATCGAGCGAACAGGCGTCTAGGGCGTCACGAACCTCGGCTAGTAAGTTTCGGCGGGTCTCGTTGTCGAGCTTGCGTAGCGGCTTACTACTATCGGCTAGCGACCAGTCCGGCTCTGGGTCGACGAAGAAGTAGCCGGCTGACTGGAGGTCTTTGAGGGTTTTGAGGCGAGCTTGCATAAGCTCCAAAACATTCTTTTTGTAGACGTCGTTATCATCAGCGCTAGCGGGCCAAAAGTCAGCCACGCGCTGATATAAGTCATCGAGCGATAGTTCGCGGATATGCTGACCGTTCATCCACTCCAAGCGTTTGTTATCAAATCGGGCACCAGATCGCTGGACATGGTCGAGCCTGAATTTGCTAATTAGCTCCTCGACTGTGAAAACTTCCTGCTCGGTACCGTCGTTCCAGCCGAGTGAAGCGATAAAGTTAACTAGTGTTTCTGGCAAGAATCCGTCGCGGACGTAATCTAGAACATCTTTGGCGCCGTCGCGCTTACCCAGTTTTTTGCCACCAGTTTCGGCCATGATGTGCGGCATGGTCGCGAAAACGGGTGGTTTAACGCCGAGGGCTTCGTAGAGATTGAGGTAATTCGGTTGGCTCGATATAAACTCCTGACCTCGGATGACGTGGCTGATTTCCATTTCAGCGTCGTCAACAATGTGCGCGAAATTATAAGTTGGATAGCCGTCAGATTTGATCAATATAAAATCATCAATAACCTCTGGTCCGGTTTGAAGATCGCCCATGACTTCGTCGTGCCAAGAGTAGTCTTTGGGATCGCTTTTGAAGCGCAGTGGCGTCGTGCCGTCCCAAGCTGGTGGATTGGCCGGTCGGTGGTGACGATATAGGAAAGCTCGCTTGGCTTGTTTGGCCTGAGCACGAAAATCGTCGAGCTCTTCCCTGCTATAGGGGTCAGCGTAAGCTCGGCCGCTGTCGATTAGTTTTTGAGCCCACTCTTTGTAGATATCAAGTCGTTGGCTCTGAATGTACGGTCCGTGATCGCCTGGTTTGTCGGGACCCTCATCGTAGTCGATGCCAAGTGTTTTGAGACAGAGCATTAAGTGGTCGGCTGAGCCCTCGACTTCGCGGTTTTTGTCGGTGTCCTCGAGCCGTAGTATGAATTGGCCATCATTTTGGCGAGCCAGTAACCAGGCAAACAAAGCTGTTCGAACCCCGCCAACATGAAGAAATCCAGTTGGACTAGGTGCGAAACGGGTACGTGTTGTAGATGTCATATAGTATTTATTTTAACACAAATACTAGGTGTTGATTAAAGGCTAGCGACCATGCGCTGGATTTGATCACCAGATAGTGGGGCGTCGCCGCTGATGGTGTACATGATACCGCCATTGACCCAGACGGTTTTGCCGGCAAAGTTGTAAATAGTTAAACCGCGGTCATTAGTGATTGTGTAGTTGTCGCCAGCGTTTTTCTCGACATAGTTCTCAAGCAGTGCGGTTGAGTCCCAGTCGCTTTTAGCTTGTTCGATTTCGAAATATGGTCCGGCACTCGATGAGAATTTCATGTTAACTTGGCCTGGCTCATAGGCGACGGTGCCCTTTAGGTGGTAGCCATCTGGCTTGTACTGCGGGTAGCTAGCATCAACTCCGGCCTGGACCGCAGCAACTCGAACTGACAGGTTTGGCATATTGATATAGGTAAAATAGCCACCTAGTAGTATCAGAGCTAGGCTGGCGCTAGCGATAGTCATAAAGCGCGGCTGCCACTTCGAAGCTTTGCGCTTGGTCTTGTTGCGGACACGTTTGGCTTTAGGGGCGTCTTGAGCCATGGCATTGTCGATTGCCTGGTTTTTGATAGCTTGCGACAAGCTTGGCGCTACCGGTTTTTGTTCGGTCTCAAGCGCGGTCGATATCTTGGCCGGAGCTGGTGTTACAGTTGGAGTAGCCTTGGCTGGAGCGGCCTGTGGCTTGCGGAAGTCACTGATGACAGGTCGTGAGATTGGGGTTACGACAGGATGAGGCGCAAATTTAGAGATAGACGGGCTCTGCTGGACCGCTGGCTGGGCGCGCTCTTTGCGGTAGCTGTGGACGACATGCGAGGCTGGTTTTTGAATAGCCTTACGATTTAGTGTCTGTGAGCGCTGAGTAGTGCCGTGGACTGATCCAGCGTGGTTTACGGTCTTTTTAATTACGTGACCACGATCGTTTTCAACTTTAACAAAGCCGGGCTTATCATCAACCCGCTCACCTGTCAGAGCATCATATTTTGCACCATTGAGTGTTACTATTTGTCTCATTATATCCCCTTATGATTGATGGACTTCTACCAAATCCAGATCAATTAATCATTAACACTATAATAGAGAGCATTTTGTATTTTTGCAAGGCTCTAGCGGTATAAAATCTAAATCCTCTTCGACTAGCGCCCCGTCGGCTGTCTCGTGTTATAATAAGCCGTAGATTTATTATGTATCACCGACCATCTAAAAAAGCCCAAGTAACTAAACTAGCAATAATTTACACGATCATGACCTCGGTTGTCTTGATTGTTGTCTCGGCTATGGTCTTTTATGCTCTAGGCTATCGCTTCAACCAAACTGATGGTGCGATTGAGCAGGGTTCTTTGATACAATTCTCGAGCACACCGCGCGGAGCTAGCGTTGAATTTGATGGCCTAAGGGTCGGTGGTCGAACACCAACCCGAGATACTGCCATTGCCGGCAATCACCAGGTGTCCTATCAGCTTGACGGCTACCATGAGTGGCGCAAGTCATTTAAGACTAACCCAGGCGATGTTCTGTGGCTCGACTACGCTCGGATGATACCAGAGCAGATCCAAACAACTACTGTTGCCGACTACGATAGCCTAAAAGACATGTCGGTTTCACCTGGTCGTGACTATATCGCTCTGCAGGAGTCTGGCTCAAAGCCAGAGTTCTCGATAGTTGATATCCGCAAAGACAAGGTGGCTAGTACGACTCTGACCTTGCCGACCAAGTCTTATACCAAGCCGACCAGCAAAACCAAGCAATCATTTAAGATTGACTCTTGGAGCCCAGACGGCGACTATCTACTCATCAAGCATGATTTTGGCAAAAAGCACGAATGGATATTAGTTAAGCGTGATAGTGCCAAGTCAGCCGAGAACTTGACTACTCTACTGGGCATTGATGCTAAGTCGATGGTGATGGCTAGCAGTAACGCTATCTATGCCAACGTGGATGGAAGCATACGCCTACTTAATGTCGCTAAAGAAACCATATCCAGGCCGCTAGTTAAGGACGTCAAGTCATACGACTATCGGGGCGGTTTTTTGACGTACACTACTCTGCCAGCCAAGAAAACCAATCGCCAAACAGTCGGCTACTACGATACCAGTAGTGACAAATCTATTACAATTCGAGAATTTAAAGATAAAACCATTAAGACAACCGATATCGCTGTCGGGCAGTATTATCACAATCAGTATGTAGCGATTGCCGTTAATAACGACGTCGATATATACCGCGGTGACTTGCCTAAATCGAGCAGCCGCAGTTCACTGAAAAAAATAGCCACTATCTCACTTAAAAATGGCTCAGTTGAATGGCTTAACTTTGCACCCGGCTCACAGTACGTCTACGCCCAGCACGGCGATAGTTTCATAAGCTATGACCTAGCGACTGATACAAGCTACAGCACCACCCTAAAAGGCCAGTCTAAGGTCACTCAGCGCATTCAGTGGATCGACGAACACACCCTATGGTCTGACCGCGACAACATGCTTCGTTTTTATGACTTTGACGGCGCCAACCAGCAGGATATAGTATCAGTCGCGAGAAACTACGACATGGCAATTAGCTCCAACAATAAATTCGCATATAGCGTGGTTGAGTCAAAATCTGGTGATATGGTCTTGCAGCGGTCGAAGCTAATAATAGATAACTAGTAACTAACCACCGAAGATACGCTCGACGAAGGTCGGTGAGTTGCCCGGTATCGTACCGGCTTTGCCATCGCTGCTAGTGGAGTCAGATGGTTTAGCTGCAGCTGGGTCGGGGCTAATCTGTTCGGCAGTTACTAGTAGGCGCCGGAGGGCGGTGCCAAGCGGCGTACAGGTAATAAGTGTCAAGACTGGCTTGTCGGTATCATAGACCAGCGCACCAACCTCGCTCGGCTTAACCTCTTCTTTTTTGGTCACCTGATAGGTGTAGCGCTTGCCTTTGTAGTTGGCGTAGAAAACATCATCTTTTTTGAGCTTCGATAGCTGGGCAAATATAAATTTATAGTCACCGCTATCGAGCCAGTCGTTGCTGGAGTGACCAGATATTACGGTGTTGCCAATCTGGCCCGGTACGCTGTTGGCGCCCGGTATAGCAAAATGAGCCACACCCTTTTCCATGGCCTTCATCTGTGAATTGTAGTCATTGCCGACACCGTACATGACCGGTACGTCGACATTTATTTTAGGGATAATTAGTCGTGGCTCAGGACCGACATCATCGTTATTGGCCGGGTCGACAACTAGATTTTGCGGCTCGATATTGCCGGGCATTACATAGGCCTGAACGGCACTGAACATGACTCGGTTATATTGCAGGAATACGAACACCATGACAATACAGACGGCGGCGATAATTGGTATAAAATGGCGGCTCTTGCGAACTTTGACGGCCTGGTTTTTGGCTTTATTCAGTATACGCTCGCGTAGGTCGCGCAGGGCGTCATCTTTGGAAACACCAACCCGGTCTGATGAGCTAATAGACTGGCTGGCTGGCTGGGTCGAGCCGACGGCTGAGTCTGAGGCCCGAGCCGCTCTCTGCTCGAGGTTAGTGCGAGCCCGGCCAACTTGATTGACGTAATAGCGCTCGTAGTAACGCTGATAATAATTTTGCCAAGCGCTATGGTACTGCTCCCACTGTTGCTTTTGGATATCGCCACTGCCGCTGGCGGTAGTTGATCGGTCGTAAGGATTGGCTGGGTCGATTGACTGAGCCTGTGGCGTCGGTGTCGGTTGTGGCTGGGCGGAGGCTTGCGATGGCTGTGGCTGAGGCTGGGCCGCCTGGGTGAGCTGAGGCTGGACTTGCTGGGTGGCAGGAGTTGCCAGCGGCTGCTGGGGTCGAGGCTGCGGCTGAACTTCTGGCTGAGGGCGCGGCGCTGGTTGCGGCTGGGTCGGATCTTCCGCCGATCCCTGGCTTGAGGCGTAGATAGAATCAATTTGGGAGCGAACAATATCGGCTGCAGCTTGTTGCTGTCCGGTATTAAAATTTGCCCCCTGTGTACGACTAGGCTCTTGAGGCGTGCCCACTCGCCTGTTCGTTTGGTTGTCTTCTGGTCGCATATATAGATTCCTACTGTAATCTATTGTACAATAAACAGGTAGTAACTACTATGTTTAGGCGGAAGCATTATGCTGAGGCGGTGAAATTAGTAGAGTTTAATGAGTACATTGAATATTAGGATAACTTAGTGCCCAGGTGGTGGTCTGCGTGAACGCAAATGTTCGTAGACACCCGTGTCGGACA
>JAKDMF010000055.1 GCA_030452455.1 bacterium
AACGATGCCAACAAATAAAAAACTTGGCCAGCACTGGCTCAAAGATCGCGGTATCCTAGAAGACATAGCCGATGAGGCCGGGCTGTCGAAGGACGATACTGTCCTGGAGATTGGACCAGGTCTCGGTACGCTAACCAGCGAGTTGCTACGACGAGCTAAACAGGTGACGGCCGTCGAGTTTGACCCAGAATTAGCTCGCAAGCTACCCGGCCAATTCCCGGGTAAATCGCTGGAAGTTATCAGTACCGACATCCTTGATTACGACTTGTCAGCTTTACCTAATGGCTACAAAGTGGTGGCTAACGTGCCGTATTACATCACCTCAAAAATTGTCCAGAAATTATCGGAAACTTCCAATCCACCCCAGACTGTAGTTATATTGGTTCAAAAAGAAGTCGCCGAGCGTATCGCGGCTCAGGCTGGCGCCATGAGTATGATGAGTGTCAGCGCTCAGGTCTTTTTTGAAGCTAGTCTTGGTATCGAGGTGCCGCGCGAATACTTCACTCCGCCACCGGAAGTTGATAGCCAAACTGTCATATTGAAACGACGCGATAGTCCGCTGATTGACCCAGCTGAGCATGACCTATTTTTCCGAATAGTTCGAGCTGGCTATAGCGAGCGCCGCAAAAAACTTCGCTCTAGTTTGTCTGGTGGTTTGCGCCTGCCAAAAGATCAAATCGATAGCACACTGGAGCAGACGGGTATCTCGGGCCAAACTCGGGCCCAAGAACTGTCGATCGAAGACTGGCAAAAATTGATGGTTAATTTGAAAGATAATTTTAAGTTATAGACTTTTTAATATAGAATAGTTGCATGATTGAAAAAGATCAGCCTACTAATCTCGATAAATACAAGCTTACCATAGCTGTCTCGAGTCTTGAGGACGGCACTATGACCAAGCGTAGCCTGCCGGAAGACATTGATCAGGTGATTGAAAACCGCCAAAATTTCATTGCCAAAGCTCAGGGTGATCTGGCTCGAACCGCTCTAGTTTACGTCACATTCGACCAGGATGACTACTGCCGCTATCATGAAATTACATCAAGTGATATGAATCTTGAGACACTTCACCCGGCTGATGCGCTGGTTACAAAAAATAAAGAAATTGGAATTTTCCTACCACTAGCTGACTGCTGCGGAGTTGTTCTGTATGATTCCGCCCAAGAGATACTGATGGTTAGCCATATCGGCCGTCAGAGCGTGGAGCAGTACGGCAGTGTTGGCTCAGTCCAGCACTTAGTTAATGAATACGGCACCAAGCCCCAAGATATCTATGCTTGGCTTAGTCCGACCGCCGGCGAGGGCAACTACCCGATTCATAAGCGTGGCGGCCGGGGGCTACGAGATTTAATATCGAACGACCTGCTATACGCCGGTGTCCAGTATTCTAATATTGAGATGTCAGAGGTTGATACGACGGTTGACCCAAACTACTACTCCCATAGTGAATACTTAAAAGGTAACCAGCCCGGCATCGACGGCCGGTTTGCAATCTACGCCTCGATGAAAAAATATTAACTCCTAGACTTATAGCTAGGAGTTAATA
>JAKDMF010000034.1 GCA_030452455.1 bacterium
GCTTATGATTGCCCTTTCGCTCGACCGGTGATAATATTGACACATACCCATAATATGTTTAAGTGTGTAAAATGAAAAAATATATCCTAATATCTAGCCTAATCCTAGCTGTCGTATTGATCAGCCTAAAATCTGGAGTTGCCAGCTCTCTGCTGCTATTTGTATTGGTCGGAGCGGTGCCGGGAACTAGCCTGACACTAAGCCCGGTTATTATGTTTCTAGTGATTGCTTGTGCTGTCGTAGTTGGCGGCGCCAAACTACTTAAATACTCTGACTCACAGTCTAACTAATCCGACACGTCATCGGTCGGCATAATACCTTCCGCCCACAAGCCAAGCTCCTCCAGGACAAATTGCTTATCAGCTGTCATGTCGCTCGATTGACTTAATTTTTGCAGTGAAGCTACAAAAGATTTCATCTGCACAGTCAGGCGTTTAGTCCGCCATTCCTCCCAAGTCGTCATCTCATCTTTACTAAGGCTACTCGGGAAACTTCGAGCTTTATAGTGCAGCAATAGGTCATCTAGCCTATCATCCTGAAACTCTGGATGAAAATCAGCTAGCTTATCGACAGTGCAGTTACGAACTGCCTCAACTCGAATCCGGTCGCGGTCATTCAAAAAGCCATCATAGAGCCGCGCTTCCGGGTCTGTCTGAGCCGGAAAGTCCGACGCAGTTTCAAATAATGACCTCAGGTTTTCAACAAAATGCGGGGCTTCGATAAGTTTCTTACGATTCGCCTCAATTGTTTCAAAGTCTAAATCGATCTTCTGCCAGGCATCAGACTGTTCGAGCACGCCAAGCGGAGCGACGGCTGGGGCTCGGTTATACTGCAGCTCCTTGGCCGGCAATTTAGTGAAGCCGTCTTGTGCCCGCATCTCTTTGGTTGGATATAGATGTTTTTTAAGTTCATCAACTGACATATTCAAAAACCCAGTCGGGTCATAGCGTAGGTCATAGACGACGACGTTGTTATTACGGCCAGCCGTTACCGGGAAAGCGACTGTCGTTTTGTTGAACTGATTGTCGTATCTTCCACTCGAGTAAACAAACGGTTTTTTATCATCAAGGTTAATCAGGCTCATAACCTTTTTCTTATCACGCATCTCAAGTAGATACTCGTATAACTTCGGCTGATTGGTTTTTATGAGCCTTGTAACTGCGATCAGAGCATCGACATCAGCTAGTGCGTCGTGGGCATTTTCGTGCTCGATGCCGTTTAGTTTTGTTAGCAGCTCTAGCCGGTTAGTCGGGGCACCCTCAGGTGTAAATGGCCACTCAATGCCTTCAGGTCGCAGGGCCCTAGTCAGCCGGACTACGTCAAGCAAGTCCCAGCGAGACCGACCGTCTTTCCAGGTCCACTCGTACGGGTCGTAGAAGTTACGCCACAGTATGGCTCGCATAAACTCATCGTCAAAGCGGATGTTGTTGAAGCCAACGGCGATAGTGTCGGGAGTGAAATATTCTTCGTAAGCCATGCGGGCAAACTCGGCTTCCGTAAAGCCCTCTTCGACAGTTTTTTGGGGCGTAATACCGGTCACTAATAAGGCATAAGGACTCGGGATAGTGTCGTCGTTTAGCTTGATATAGATATTGACCGGGTCGCCGACTGGATTAAAGTCCATATCGGTTCGTTGCCCAGCAAATTGCATGATCCGATCTTCACGCGGATTGAGTCCGCTTGTTTCGAGATCATAAAAGAAAAATGTTTTTGCCATAGTACTATCATAACATTCGTTGGACTAGGGCACATCCTCGTAATAATACGAACCAGCTCGATTCTTCTCTCAGACACTGCTAGTTAACAAAAAGCACCCATTTCGGGTGCAGAGAACAAAAAAAGTAAAACCGAACTACTTGGGTTGGGGGTGCAGAGCGGCTCAGATAGAGCCGCTCTGCGGGGTAATGAAAACAAGGTTAAAGCCAAAGGCTGAAATATTCTGGATGCGCCTCTAGAGAACATCCATACATAAGCAACTAGATAAAACCAGAAGTATACACTTCTAATTCCTTCCTTGCCCCTATTTTAGGGGCTGATAGTCGAGGGTTGGCCTGTATGCTAGTTTATGTTGGCGCCCCGCTAGGCCTGATTGGTGTGGGTGGGCGCTCACCTAGATCGTTTCATTTCTCCTCCTTTTACAATGGCTTACGAGCCAGCTTGTTAAAAGATGGGCGCGAAAGCCATTGTAAATTAGAGAATCCACAGTAGTTCGGTTTGTAAATGTGCAATCGATAGGCTGATATAGCCATCAACCGATTGTTTTCATATTATAACAAATAAGCGTACATAAGTCAATAGTATTTTATAAATAAAGATCACCCGAGTCGAGTGATGAAATGTTCAAAATTGTGTTGCCCGAGTGGCGACCTAGTATCCGAAATACTATGGTCGCCACTGGGGCATATTGCACCGAATCAGTGAAGCTGGCTCCAGGCCCAGTTGAGCGCCTTACGAGCGATGTGTGCCCCTGACCTTAAAGCCCCCTCGACGCCGGTGTCATCGAGACTCTTCATCTCGGCGATAGCGACTTCTTCTGCGACATCCGTCTTACTGAGGTAAGTCATGCCGCTACTATAGGGTACTGCAGAGGGGAATGCCCGTATCATAGCCTCGGCCATGACTCGTGCAAACGAGTCAGGCTCCAGGTCCATTATTTCGACATACTCGGCAGCTTTCGCAGCCTGGGCATCGAACTTTCTATCTCGGACCATCTGATGAAAATCACGAATGACTTCACGCTCCTGGTTGCGATTGGAATGACGGTTCCGTCCATGAGTTTCATCGTAGTAGGTGCCTTGCTTGGCACCGGCTTTGTTGCGGTTGCGAGCCTGGCGACGTTTGGCGGCGGCTTTGGCGCTAGCATGTTCCTCGCTGGTCTTGAGCTTCGGCCCACTGCCCTTGTTGTCGGGCGCGGGCGTCGACTGCTTCGACTTTTTGGAGACCATGGCGGCCACCTCTTTCTGAAAGGGTTGTGATTTTATGGTGCAACCCGGTGGTTGAACCATCAGGATGCTTACTATATTGACATAATTATGCTATAAAGTCAATGTGTCCTGGTCCTACTTAGGCTTGATACTGGTCGTAGAGCGTAAAGCTGTGACGGCCGATGTTTATGTCGCTCTCGCCGCTGGCGTCTTGGCGAATTAGTTCGTGGGTTATACCAAGCTTGCCCATAATATCGCGCAAGCGATTAATGGAGTGTGGGTTATCGAAATCAGTTCGATCAGCGAAGCGTTCAATCTTCTTGCCGGTCACCTGGTAGGCGCCAGCTTGTTTAGTCACGCTCCAGCCCTCAGCTAGCTGCTGCTCACTGAGCCTAATAACTGGCACGTCATCTTCGGATTCAGCCTGAGTCTCGGCCGCCTCGGCCTCGTCTTTAACTCGAGCCGCGTCAACCTCGGTCCGCAAGAGACGCAGTAACTCGGGTATATTCTGATGGGCCGATGATGATATCGCCACAACTGTAAGATTTGGCTCTTCTTCTTGGAGAGCTGATTTTTGCATATTAATTATGTCGGCGTCGAGTCCTTCGCACTTGGTCAGCGCTACCACTTCCGGTCGATTAGCTAGATCGTCACTATAACTAATTAGCTCATTGCGTATCGTTTGGTAGGCTGAAGAGATGTCATCGGTATAGGCGTCGATCAGGTGCAGTAAAACCGGCGTTCGTTCGACGTGGCGCAAAAATTCATCGCCAAGCCCCTTGCCTTCGCTAGCGCCCTCAATTAGACCTGGTATATCAGCTATTAGCAAGCTAGTGTCGTCGATATCAGCCACGCCAAGGCTCGGTGTTAGGGTCGTAAAGGCATAGTCGGCCACCTCGGGTCGGGCGTTACTGACAACTGATAAGAAAGTTGATTTACCGGCGTTTGGAAAACCAACTAGACCGACGTCAGCGATCAGCTTCAGTTCAAGATTCGCCTCAAATGTATCACCCGTCTCACCAAGCTCTCGCATTCGGGGAGTTTGACGAACTGATGACTTGAAGTGAGCGTTGCCGAAGCCGCCCTCGCCGCCAAATGCGACGATCTCACGCTGGCCGTCTTTGGTTAAGTCTGCCACCGGCTGGCCGTCGCGCAGCACCAAAGTACCGATCGGAACCTTAACGATTAGGTCTTCGCCTGATTTACCGCGTTTGTTTCGCTTCGAACCGTTGCTGCCATGCTCGGCTTTTAGCTCCGGCTTAAACCGGAAATCAACTAGTGTGTTGACGTTCTCGCTAGCGACGAAGACAATATCGCCGCCTTTGCCACCATCACCACCGTCCGGGCCACCTTTGTCGACGTAGACTTCATGACGAAAGCTGACGAAACCATCGCCACCTTTACCGGCTTGAATAAAAACTTTAGCTGTATCTGCAAACATATCTCATACCAGTATAACAAAATTGCCTCTGTATTGACAGAGGCAATTTTTATGGTTCTAATATAGTATATTAGTGGATGTATCGATACTGTCCGACTTCGCCAGCTGATATGGTTCGAGTGTTGACGATGTTGAATCCGCCGAGAGCTATGTTATTCATCTCGCTGACGTTGATAGATCCGTCGCTATTAACTGACTCAACGATACCAACGTGACCATAGTAACCGGCAGTTGATTGGAAGACAGCGCCCTTCTTTGGAGTGCCGTTAACGGCATAGCCGGCCGCGCTAGCGTATAGTCCCCAAGTGTTGGCGTTACCCCAGAAGCTACCAATTGGCATGCCGAGCTCAGCCCGACGATTATAGGCGTACCAGGTACAGTTACCGAGCGCATATCGGTTACCAACCGCCGCCCGTGCGAATGATCGACTGATACCACCGTTGCTGCCACCGTAGCTTGAACCACCGCTGCGTCCACTGGTTGACTGCGTCGGAGTTTCTTTTTCGCCACCAGGCAAGATTAGTCGAGTACCCTTTTTAAGGTGACCACTAGCTAGCTCGAGGTTGTTGTATGAAACAATCAAAGCTTTGTCTGAACCGTACTGCGAAGCAATACCATCAATCGTGTCGCCCGACTTAGACGTATACATGATACCGTCGACGGGTAGAATCCGGAGGGTTTGACCCTTTTTCAGTGTGTTGGAAGATAGTCCGTTAGCCCACCTAATAGTGTCCTTGGAAATATTAAACTTATCGACTAGATCAGACATCGACTCACCAGACTTAACCTTGTATTTGATAACGTCACGACTCTCTAGAGAACCGCTCGCGATCGATGGCTTATATGACAATGAATCGCCCGACTGAGCTAGCTGACTTTTGGCCGCTAGCGAAATCGATAGGTTGGAAATATTAGCTGAAACCGGTAGGTCGGCTCGCTCAGCTAGATCGGCGGCGATATTAGTCGCAATCACCTGATCGACTGATGGGTTATCGGTTGCCATGGCTGGAGCTGCCTGAGAGGCGGTCGAAGATACGCTGGCTAGAACATCACCACCGGACTGGGGTGACTGGCTGCCGATAGACACGAGAGATACCACAACAGCAAATACGCCCACATATGCCGCGATTGTGGACGGTTTAAAAAAGTTCTTTTTATCTGTAGATATACTTGATGTCACCTGCCCTGAGGCAGTTGATTGCTGGCGTGAACTATCGGAAGTAATCTGGTTACTAATTTCAATTCTCCTGATAGATGTATTGCTACACCATCATTTACCTTACTTTGTCTTTCTTCTCGCATAAGAACAGGGTATCGTCGACCGATTTTATTAGTTTATATAATTTCAAGTTTCTTTACCCGTTGCGACATTTGTCGGTAAGCTCTTGTGCTTTCCCACCTCTGTTAAAGATGTTAAAACACAGTGTGCTAATAGCTATTATACCCGTCGTTTACCCCATGTGTCAAATCTTTTTCGCCTATGCTTACTGGGGTGCGCAACTGATTTTACAGTGTTCTGATATATTTGTTTCGTGTTGGTAGTTAGTATAGGCGTAATAGGTCTTGCCATTGTCGCCGCTTAGGAAGAATAGATAGTCATTCTTGGCCGGCTTAGCGACTGCCTGAAGGGCTGTCGGGCTCGGAACGGCGATCGGACCGGGAGGCAGACCTTTATGCATCCTAGTATTGTACGGTGAGTCGATATTCGGACTAGGATCCTCGCCTAGTAGCTCAGCCGCATACATAAATGTCACGTCGGAGCCGAGCTTCATATCCTCATCAAGCCGGTTATAGAAGACCCTGGCAACGCCCTTTTGATCCTTGGCGATATGGACCTCTTTTTGGACTATCGATGCTAGAGTTATGCCCTGATAGAGATTGAGCCCTTGCTTCTTGAAGCCAGCCTCCAGCTTGTTTTTCTGGATATCGCCCCAGAACTGCGCAAAAGTAGCCTGTAGGATGTCCTCAACCGATGGCTGGCCGTCAAAAGTATAGGTTCCACCATAGATATAGCCCTCGAGGCTGGTACCAGCTGGCTTGGACTTAAATAAAGGCGATTCATAGTCCTTAGCAAAAGCATCGTCTATTTCCTTGGCGCCAAATCCGGCACTCATCAGAGCCTTTTTTGTCTCCTTTAGAGTTTTACCGGGCAAGAAAGAGATATTGAAATGATCGACATCACCGCCAGCAATTCGACTAACTATATCAGGTGTGGCTGAATTTGGTGATAAGACATAGACGCCCGCCTGTAAGCTGTCACGAACTTTGTTTAATCGAGTATAAATATTAAACGCCATTTCCGACCGAATGACTTTTTCATCAACTAGCTTGCTAGCTATCTGGTCTGGTGTGCTGCCGGTACGAATATAGACTTGGACCTTGTCAGCACTGGCATCGCCCGAAACCGGTTGCAGTGACAGTAGGTACCACAAGGCAGCCGAGCCAAAGCCAAACACCAACACAAACCCAATGATTAGGGATGTTAGCGGCGTCGGTCGTCTGTACCACGGGTTACGCTTCCAGGCGCCAGCTGGTAGTGGATCCATCGGTGAATAAGTTCGACGTGGCTCCTGGTTGACCGGAGGCAGGTTCTGGGACTGAAAACTATTGCCGCCACCAGGTCCAGGGGCTGGACCAATATTATTGCCGCCGAGTGGTCGTTTCGGTGGTTGAACGTCATTAAACATGTTTGTTCTCCAAATAATCTTGCAAAATTATACTAGCTGCCATTGAGTCGATATCACCTTTTTGATAGCCGCGACCGCTCTGCTTGAGGTGCTGCTCGGCCAGGACACTAGTCAGCGACTCATCCTGGTAAGTAACCGGCACACCGATTGACTCCAGTCGATCAACAAAAGCTTCGACATAGGCGGTTTGTTTGGTGGCTTCACCGGATTGATTACGCGGATAGCCCACTATAATCAGGTTGACCGCGTCAGACTTAACCCGCTTGGCGATAGTATCAATCTCGGTGCCGTCGACTACGACAGCCTCTAGTGGCACGGCAATCGAGACACCGCCGGTGGCTAGAGCCACACCGATTCGCTTTTCACCAACGTCTAGTGCCAGTGTCGAATCTCGATTAGTCATCGGCTAGCTTGAACTCAACTGTTATCTTATTGACGCTATCCGGAACTGATGACACCCAGAACGGGAAGAACTTAACGTCGACAGCCTGGACCCCATCAATACCACCAATTCGAGACTGGATATCTCCATAGACCTGACCGCGCGACTCTTCCTTAACGGTATCTTCCTTGATCTTTGGACCAATCTTACCGTTGGCCTGAAGAGCGATACTCGGAGTCTTGCCACCAGTGAAGTTTGAGAATTCAACTGATTGACTGCCGGTGTCATAAACCCGCTGGCTATCGCCGTCGAGTAGTCCATCGAAGGCTGTATTGAGGTAAGTGTCTAATTCGTTTTTGTCGATACCGTACATCGTGTAGGTCACGGTGCTGGTTAGCTTCGCCTGGCCATTGCTGGCTTCGTCGCCAACGGCTGGGCTCGATGAAACTTTGTCGCTATCGGCCGTAAAGCTCTCATCGATCGC
>JAKDMF010000035.1 GCA_030452455.1 bacterium
TTCGCTCGTCTCCTCATGTTATATCTAGGGATATACCATTTCGTCGTCTCGGAATAAGACGCAAGCATCTTATTCGCTCGTCTCCTCATGTTATAATAGAGGGCAATGACAAAAAAACTATATATCACAACCGCTATTCCGTACGTCAACAGCACGCCACATATCGGCAATGCTCTCGACTACCTAATAGCCGACATCTGGACCCGATATCAAAAGCAAAACGGACAGGATGTTCGCTTCCAGGTTGGTACCGACGAACACGGTAACAAAATAGCCTCAAAAGCAGCTGAAGCTGGTATGGACCCCCAGGCCTACACCGATAAAATGTATGTTAATTTTGAATCTTTCATGAAAAAGGTCAACACTAGCTTCACGGACTTCGTCCGAACGACCGATGCCCATCATGTCGGCGCGGTGCAGTATATCTGGCAAACGATTCAGCCGTATGTCTATAAAGGTAGCTACGAAGGCTGGTACTGTGAGGGCTGCGAATCTTTTGTGACCGACAAAGAAGCGACCGCTAATAATGGTGTTTGTCCCGATCACAATCAGCCGTATCAGCGTTTGAGCGAAGATAATTATTACCTAAAAGCCAGCGCTTTTACCGATAAAATACGCGAAGCTCTGGAGACTGGTCGGATGCAAATCGTACCGAGCTACCGGAAAAACGAGTTTTTGGAACTAATCAAAGATGGCCTGCAGGACGTCAGTATTTCCCGGCCTAAAAAGAACCTTAGCTGGGGCGTACCGGTGCCAGGTGACCCAGAGCAGGTTATGTATGTCTGGATTGATGCACTGGCTAACTATCTAACCGTCATTGGCTATCCAGACCGCGAAGAGTGGAAAGAATATTGGCCAGCTGATGTCCAGGTGCTGGGCAAAGATATACTGCGCTTCCATGCCGGTATTTGGCCAGCTATGTTGCTTGGTTTAGGCTTGCCACTGCCCAAAAAACTTCTGGTCCACGGCTTCGTGACCACCTCTGGCAGTAAGATGAGTAAAACTGTCGGTAACGTAATCGACCCAAGTGAAATTATCGATCAATACGGGGTTGATGCTTTCCGCTACTTCTTCTCTCGTCACGTACCGACGCAAGGCGACGGTGATTTTACGTGGGAGAAGTTTGAAAATGCCTATAATACTGAGCTCGGCAACGACCTCGGTAATGCCGTCCAGCGGGTAGCTAGCATGATTAAGCGCTATCTATCTGGTGTCATCGAACACCAAGATCTTGGCGAGCACGATATTTTGATGTACCGCGAAGCTATGGAAGGATTAGAGTTCGACAAGGCGCTTGATACTGTCTGGATTACTGTCCGAGCCCTTAATGGGTATCTTGAAAATGTTAAGCCATGGGAAATAGCTAAAAAGCTAGATAAAGACCCAGAAGCAGCTAGTCACCTGGCTGAAGTACTGTCGCACGCGGCTGGTACGCTGCTCCAGGTTGGTGATCTATTGGTTCCATTTATGCCCGATACGGCCGCCGAAATCCAGCGACTATTTGCCAATGGCGTCGTCCCAGAAGATACTCGACTACTATTCCCTAAACAGTTTATTCACACCGAAGATCCGCGTAAAGCCAAGTCCGCTTAGCTGTCTAGCTGCGGTAACTTGCCGACGAAATCGATAGTTGGCTGGCCGGAGTCGACATTTAGCTGCGTTAGACTGGTGTTGGGTAGCGGTAAGCGCAAGATATCCTCGGCTTCGGAGCGACGAATTTTGCCAATCAAAGACGAAATAGCCATAGCGTGACTAAAGACAATTATCTTGCTGTCGCCATGTTCGATTGCTTTTTCCATGATAAAGTCCATCATTCTAGCTTGGACATCGCGGATCGACTCACCGCGCGGCGCTTTGCCAGTCAGTTGGTTAAATCGATAGCGGCGGATACCCCGAGCGGTAAAAATTAGATCTTTAGAAATTCCCTCTAGTGCACCATAGGACTGCTCGAGCAATCGATCATCTAAATCAATCGCCGGTTCGATGCCAGCTGTCTGGAGGCTAATGCGACCAGTCTCTTGAGCTCGAACGGCTGGCGAGCTATAGATTTGGTCAGGTTGGTAGCCGCTAGTTGCTAAGTACTCACCGAGAGCCTTGGACTGTTCGGTACCTAGCTCGGTCGGAGTAATAGTATTATTTTGCCCACAAATGATGTCAGGAGTTAAATTCATAGACGATTGACAGTGACGGACAAATAAAAATTCAGTCATAATAACAACCACTATACAGCATAAGCTTGAAACTGGTAGTTTTATTACTATATCGATTTTTGTATAATCAAACTATGAAGGTGATTGATAGCCATTGTCATATCCATGACTCCGAGTTTTATGGTGATGACCGGGAGCAGGTTTACGAGCGGGCAGTCCAGTCTGACGTTGATATTATTTGCATTGGCACCAATCAACAGTCTTCGCTGGAGGCGCTCCAGTTTGCAGCTAGCCATGATCGAGCCTGGGCGACTATCGGCGTTCATCCGCACGACAGCAAAGATGGTTGGGGCGAAATCGCCAGCTTGCTCAATGCAGACATCAGTAAGATCGTCGGAATTGGTGAAATCGGACTTGATTATTGCTACGACAACTCACCGCGCCAGACACAAGTAGCGGCGCTTGAAGCCCAGCTGCAGCTGGCGGTTGATAATAATTTGCCAGTTAGTTTTCATGTCCGGGAAGCGTATGATGATTTTTGGTCAATTTTTGATAATTTTCCTGGACTCCGCGGCGTACTGCATAGTTACACTGATGACAGTGACAACTTAGAGCGAGCCTTGTCGCGCGGGCTATATATTGGTGTCAACGGAATATCGACATTTGCCCGTGATAAACAGGCCGTCTTTAACATGATTCCCCTCGACAAAATGCTACTAGAAACAGATGCGCCTTTCTTGACGCCTGTGCCGTTTCGTGGTAAAGTGAACGAGCCAGCATATGTGAGGAACATTGCGGAGTATCACGGTAGTCAGAGAGATATCTCGACCGATGAAATTATTAAGCAAACAACCATAAATGCTCAAACCTTATTTGGGTTTACTAAAACAGACAGAGCCAAAAACATTACATAACAAGAGAGATTATAATGTCTGAGGAAGTCACAACACCACAACTCCAATTCGAAGCCATAAACATGCCTGATACAGGGTCTTTTGAGCACGAATCACATGTCGCGGAGGCTCGTCATAAAGTAGATACTATTTTGGCAGCCGGCGCCCTGCAGAAAACGGCAATTGAAGCCCAACCTAGCCCGGTCGAAGAAGTTGAAAGCCAAGTGGCTCAACCTGAGATTGAGCCAGGCGTCGAAACACTAACCCCGCTTCAGATCGGTATTAATATCGAAGTTGTGCGCCGAGCTGCTCTAGCTGACGCCGTCTAAGGACACCAGATATGTCAGACTTACTTAAAAAAGCCATGCAGCTTTTAGTTGGAGCCCCCGAAGGTCAAGTGTTGACCATGCCTAAAAAGTCCCGTCCGCTCAAAAGCCTGACCGAACGCGACTTAATTAACCTGGAGAGTCAGATTGGATCCAAGATTTTTGGTGACGCTCCCGAAGGTGGCCGACGCGAATTCTTCAATCTCGACCGCAGTACCTGGATTTGGTATGAAGAGTGGCTCGAGGGCGGCAGCAAGACTCGTTCAGTTACGATTCGCTATGAAGTTAATGATCAAGGTGTCTTGAAAGTCCAAGAGGGCGCCCGCTATAATTTCCTGGAAGGCGTCGAGCTTGATAATTTCCAACTAGCGGTTCAGATTTACTACGAACAAGTTATGCGCGGAGTCTATAAGCGCAATCCCAATACGGGCGATAAGCTTAATTAATCTCGAAATGATACAATAATAGGTAGATGCTAGACGATATTATTTATTTGGATCATGCCGCTGCTACGCCGATTGACCGGCGAGTTTTTGCGTCTATGGAGCCCTATTTTGGCGAGCTATTCTATAACCCGTCGAGCCCCTACAAACAAGCCGTAGCGGTTCGGCGTGACTACGAGTCGGCTAGAGCGACGATCGCTCAAGCTATTGGCGCCAAGCCGGGTGAGATTATCATGACAGCTGGGGCGACGGAGTCGATTAATCTAGCTTTTAGCGCCGCTAGCGGCCACGCCGTTACCTCGGCGATTGAGCACGACTCAGTTCTGGCGGCAGCCAAGCGACACGATCATACTATCATCGCTGTCGGCGAGAGTGGAATCGCCGCCGCTGCAGATGTTCAGGCGGCCGTGACGGATAAGACGACTATTATCAGTGTCGCTCTCGCTAATAACGAGCTAGGCACGATTCAGCCGATTAGTGCTCTGGCTGAGATAGTGGCCGAAGTCCGCAGGACGCGACTGCACCAGGGCAATAAAACTCCACTATATCTCCACACCGATGCCTCGCAAGGTGTCGGTCAGCTTGATATTCAAGTCGCCCGGCTGGGCGTTGATATGATGAGCTTAAATGCCGGTAAGGTTTATGGTCCGAAACAGGTTGGCTTGCTCTGGATTAAACCGAGCGTAGTTGTTGAGCCGCAGATTGTCGGAGGTGGCCAGGAGGGCGGACTCCGTAGCGGCACTGAAAACGTGGCCGGCGTAGTTGGTTTTGCCACCGCCCTGAGGCAAGCTAGTGAAAAACGGAAATCCGAAACCGCTCGTTTGCAGAAGCTGCGCGATTACCTCCAAAAGCAACTAGTTGAGGCCTTTCCGGACGCGGTGCTCTCGGGTAATTCCAAGCGGCGCCTGTCGGGCCATCTCCATATATCTTTCCCGGGCGTTGACGCCGAACGACTAGTCTTTATGCTGGAAAACGACAACGTCATGGTGGCAACTGGCAGTGCCTGCGCCGCCAATAAAGACACCCGCTCACATGTCTTAGAGGCTATCGGGCTCGATCCAGCGGTGATTGACGGCAGCTTACGGTTAACACTCGGTCGACTGTCGACGGAAGCCAATACCAAGTTAGCCGCCGATAAAATCAAGCAAGCTGTTTCGCTTGAAATGAAGCGCAGTCGAGGCCAGGCTTAAATGCGGGCTTTGTTAGTTGCTCTAGCCGCTATGGCGATACTGATTTTGGGCCTCAGTGTTTACCTGGGTCCAGATGATCTTCGAAACTGCCCGAATATACCCTCGGGAGCTGGACAATGTAAAAAATCCGATGTAATTGTGGCGGTTAGCGGTGGCGACACTACGGCCCGAACCGATGAGGCCGTTGAGCGATATAAAGCCGGCTGGGCACCGTATATTATCTTTTCTGGCGCCGCTCGTGATACTAGCGGCCCAAGCAACGCCGAAGTGATGCGCGACCAAGCGGTTCAAGCTGGTGTTGATAGCTCAGATATATTTATTGATAGCCTCTCAAATACCACCAAGGAAAATGCCGAAGATACTGAATCGATTATCAAAAGGAACGGCTTCAAGCGAATCATCCTAGTTACCAGTAAGTATCATCAGCGCCGGGCTTCTCTCGAGTTCAAGCGAGTTCTCGGTCCAGAAGTAACTATCATTAATCACCCAGTAGCTAGTGATAACCAGTGGTCTAGCGTTTGGTGGCTGACTCCAGTTGGGTGGTACCTAGCTATTAGCGAGTTCTTGAAAGTAATTGTCTTTTATATCGGCGGTACGGTATGAGCCGGGTCTATGTCGGCATGAGTGGCGGTGTTGATAGCAGCTTAACAGCCGCTCTTTTAAAGGAGCAGGGCTATGACGTCACCGGTGTCTATATGAAGAACTGGACGCAAGATTTACCGGGCATGAAATGCCCCTGGGCTGATGAGCTGGCCGATGCCAAGCGGGTCGCGGTTCAGCTTGGAATTGACTTCAAGGTGTTTGATTTTGAGGCCGAATACAAACAAAAAGTAGTTGACTACATGGTGCAAGAATATAGCGCCGGGCGCACACCAAATCCAGATATTATGTGTAATCAAGAAGTTAAATTTAAGCTATTTCTGGAAGCCGCCCTAGAAGACGGAGCGGATCTTATCGCAACCGGCCATTATGCTACTGTTCAGGCGGGGCTCACTCCTCCGCTTGACCCTGAAGTGAATTCAGAAGCTGCGCCCCACCCCCTAAAGGCCGTCCGTGGCGCTCGTCTTTTGCAAGCAAAAGATAGCAACAAAGACCAGACCTACTTCCTGTATCGTGTCACCGAATCCGCCCTCGAAAAGACACTGTTCCCGTTAGGTGAGTTTACCAAGCCCGAAGTTCGACAGATGGCCGAAGACCGCGGTTTATATACAGCGGGTAAAAAAGACTCTCAAGGCATCTGTTTCGTCGGTCAGATTGGGATGCGCGAATTTCTGAGTCAGTACGTCGATACAAAAGCCGGTAGTATTATCGACCAGCGTACCGGTGATGTTCTCGGTCAGCATGACGGCGCTATTTTCTACACACTTGGTCAGCGACACGGACTAGATGTTGGCGGGGGACTGCCTTATTACGTAGTCGGCAAAAGCATGGACAAAAATGAAGTTTACGTCACAACCGACTTAAATAATGAAAACCTATGGCGCAAGACTATCAACTTAGCTAACGTTCACTGGATTAATGGTCGTCCAGACGAGGCAAGCTATATGATTCGAGTCCGCCACCGGGCCAAGTTAGTCGAAGCCAGCCTTAAGCAGACCGATAACGGCGTCGAACTACTACTAAAAGACGCCGAGCGGGCAGTCACACCCGGTCAATCAGTCGTTATCTATGACGGCGCGATCTGTCTTGGTGGCGGCATAGTTGTCTAGACGTAGCATAAGCACCATGCTAAAATTCTAGTTAATGACTTATCATATCTATAAAAATTTGAAACAGGGATTTACGATAGTTGAGTTGATCGTCGTCATCGTGGTGATTGCCATCCTGGTCAGCCTGACCGCTGTAGCTTACGGCTATTTACGCGATAGGACGTACGATACGACCATTACGACCGACCTGCAATCAGTCGCCGCTTCGATGGAGGCTTATAAAAGCGCCAAAGGGACTTACCCGAAAGATTTTACTAAGATGTCAGTTGACGTACCAGAGGCAAGTTTCGATGTCAGTAAAGATTCGTATGATGTCGAGAGTAGCATGGTAACGGCTGACGGCAAGGTCGACAACCTGATAATCTGTAGCGTGATTACCAATATGTATGCCGCCGCGGCAGTCTCTAAGTCGGGCCACGTCCTGTCAATTCATAGCAGCGATCCAAAAGTCGTGAAAGTCGATACGGTTGACTGGACAAACGATATAATCGATATGTGTCGCGAGCTGGGAGTCGGTAGTTTTTACCAGTCTAGCCCTGGATATGCGGGCGTGGCCTACTATAGTCGCGACGTGACAGATGATAACGTTGGCAGCGGCTGGGGCAATTGGCGCAATGGCGGGCTGGTCTCCCTAGATCCATACTAGTAATATGGTATAATAATATATATTATGACTATGAAAAATGCCCAGGCGATACGACGCGCCTATATTGATTTTTTTACCGACCACGACCACACCGTGATTGAGCGGTCGCCATTGGTCCTGACCGACGATCCAACCACGTTATTCACTGGTTCCGGTATGCAGCCACTAATGCCGTACCTGCTTGGCGCCGACCATCCGACCGGAAACAGCCGGTTAGTTGACAGTCAGACTTGCCTGCGCGCTCAGGACATCGAAGACGTCGGCGACAATCGCCACACGACATTTTTTGAAATGCTCGGCAACTGGAG
>JAKDMF010000001.1 GCA_030452455.1 bacterium
ACAGCAGTAGCCTTTGAGTGAAGAGAAACGAGCTGGCTCGTTTTATTCCGAGAATGCGCCCTGATGAAACTAATGGTATAATACGTATATGGCAATGTTTCTACGACAAGACGACAATAGAACTGAACTACAAAAGCGACTGGCACAGGAGTTAACTGACAAGTCGAAGCTTAAGGACAAGCCCGACCTGAGCGACGCCAAGCGCCCGGACGGGGTTGATGATTCGGCCTATATGAAAGACTACAAACAAACAACTAGTTTGGCCTGGGTCTGGATACTTATTGTAGTCGCCGTCGTAGCACTTATGATATGGCTCCTAATAAAAACCACAGTTTAATAAAATCATGGCAGATATAGATAGTGTACTAAATAAATTACTTGACGAGGCTCGCTCAGCTGATGAGCCGGCCGCAGTCCTAAAAAGCCCTGAACTCAAGGCTCTTTACAAGCAAATAGGTTCAATCGATCCCACCGAAAGAGCTGACTATGGCCGTCGGCTAAACGACGCCAAAACCGAGCTTGAGCGGGTTGTCGCCGAGCGACTGGCTGAAATGACTGATGAATCTGTCGCGACGATCGACATCACGGCTCCATTCGACAAGAACTCCGGCCGGCCAGATCTTTTACCGACTGACCAAGGCTCAATCCATCCATTGATGCAAGAAGTCGAAAAAGTTAGTGATATCTTTGGCCGAATGGGATTTCAGATCGAGCAGTCGCGTGAGCTAGATGATCAGTTTCACATGTTCGAAAGTCTTAATTTTCCCAAAGATCACCCGGCTCGTGATGACTACGATACATTCATGACCAAAGAAGCCGACGCCAATGGCGAAGCTTTGATTGCACCAGCTCATACCTCGACGATGCAATACAGAACTCTTAAAAAATACAAACATAAGCTTGAAAATGGTGAACCGATTGCCGCGATCGTACCGGATCGCGTCTTTCGTAACGAAGATGTCGACGCTCGACACGAGCATACCTTTTACCAAGTCGAAGGCATCTACGTTTCCCGGGGCGTAAACGCTGGTATGTTGATAGCAACGCTTCAGAAGTTCCTAGAAGAGTACTATGGCAAGAAGCTTGAAGTCCGGGTAAATCCGTTTTACTTTCCGTTTACCGAACCGAGCTTTGAGTTTGCTCTAAGTTGTCCGTTTTGTGGGGGTCAAAATACTGACTGTAAAGTTTGCTCCGGCGAAGGCTGGATTGAGCTACTCGGTTGTGGCATGATTCATCCCAACGTCTTGAAGCACGCTGATATTGACCCGAATGAGTACACTGGTTTTGCCTTTGGTTGCGGTATCGATCGATTAGTTATGATGAAGTATGGCATCGAAGATGTTCGCCATTTTCATAGCGGTAAATTAGACTTTCTGAAACAGTTCTAGACTCGATAGATAAATTTCGTAACTCGGTTGCGGATACCACCGAACCCACTAACGATCGGCGGGACACCATCATCGGACTCTAGGCCGACTAGCAGGCAGGTGGCGAAGTAGGCTGGACCCATTAATATATATGAGGTCACCATCCAAGCTGGCGCGTGCAAACAGTCGCAAATCGCCAGCCCCGGATAGGCCACAGTGGCTATATTAACGATACCAAAAAAGTGATAGCCAAGCGTTTCCGCCACTAGTAACACTGGTATGTACATTGCCGTGAATAGTAGAAACTGCTTCCACCATTTATTAACTTTTAGTGCCCGGCGCAGGACTCTAAATAATAGATAGCCGGCAAATAGTCCCATTATCCAGGCAAACAGGCTAAATAGATTAACCCCAAAGATGGTCGTTACGGCACTATTATAGTTATATTCCGCGTGAGATATAATCATCCAGATGCAGCCAAAGAAAGCAGCTACCAGTAAATGTTTTAGTAGATTACGTTTACGCACAAATTCAAGCACGATGACCGTGGCGACGAATAATATTATTAGGATAAATTCTTTGCTCATATGTATGACTTTCTAGGCCAGCCTACAGCTGCTTGTGCTTATTATACTATGGATTTCAAGTAGCGCCTGACATATACGATGATTATAAAACATCAACTTACGATTGACATCGGCGCAAATTTAATAGATTATAGCTTGTAACATATATCGAGGAGAGATGGCATGCGTGATGAGGCGAAGTTTCTAGAAATATCTAATCCTAAAAACGAGGAGCAAGATAGGCTGCTGTCAGAACGCGAAAACGCCATTAGCCAAATCGGTGGTATAGCCCTCGAAGGTTTGGCCAGAATAGACAAGCCGGAGTCTCATTTTCTCTCGGAGCAAGCCGAGCAGGTCAAAGAGCTAGTCGCCGGCCACGACGAGGACATAGACTCAATTATGAATGCGATCAGCGGTCAGGCATTTCGTGATTCATCCGAACCATATTCGATGCTTATAACTGGACCAGAAGGATCGGGTAAGACCGAAACCGCCCAAGCAATCTCTGAGGTGCTAGCGGAGGGAAAGCATATCCGAGTCGACTGCTCAATGTTCCGACCGGGAACAGATCCTGCCGCTGTCATGGCGATTAGCTTCATCGAGGGCCAGGGTAATTTCAATTTAAAAACTGGAGATCCAGCCGAAGACTCAGACGAGACAGACGGAGTTCCAGACGTAGTGATATTTGAAAATATTGAAACAGCCGACCAATCTTTCCATGACTATCTGTCTAGTGGCGCCATGAAAGATGGTAAATTCGTCATAACTACTACCCAGGGCATGACAGCGATAACTGTATCAGACAGTCTATTTATATTTACTAGCCGGCTAGGAACCGGAGCTTATAGCGGCAGTGCGGGCTATAAAATGAATGCTGGCATGTATCCAAAAACTGAGTCCGGCCACATGTCAAAAGCCGAAATTAAAGACGAATCTGATAAACAGATGAGCAAGATATTCGATGATGATTTTCAGGATATGATCGGCCACAGGGTTTACTACGAATCACTTAGTGATGCTGATCTTGGCGACGTGCTGAGTAATTATGTGGCTAACTACGAGGGTTACCAAAGGTACGGCATTGAGGTAAACCTACCAGACGAAATACGTGACGAGATCGTTAAAAGCGTCAACGAGAAAAAACGCAACGCTACGACAGTAGTCCGCCAATATAAAAGACTTATCGAACCTGACATATCGCGGATGGCGGCAAGCGGTAATATACCAAGCAATCACCAGGTGTTTATTGTTAAGGACGAAAACGGTGAATATGCGTGCTTCGGTAAACCGGATACTAATAAGTTAATCAATGAGCTCAATGTCGTCCGCAGCCAGTTCTACCCGCTTATTAATCGTGAAGAAGATTTAATCCAAGCTCTAGAAGACCAAGGCGTTGGATTTGACGAAAAAGGTAACCCAGTGCTGGATGAAGACTCGGTCTAGTAGCTAGTCCGGGCCGATGCGCTACAAAGTAGCATATTTGAAAATTAAAGAGTGATCAAGCTAGGAGTAGTAGTATGGCTAATGCGCGTAATATAGAATCAGTAAATCATAAATTTCCACAGTTTTTGGCTAGCCCCGATGGACTGCCGGAAATGGAAAATCTAACCATGGCTGAGCGCAGGCGCCGACTCGGTGCCGGCGCACTCAAAAGTTTTGTACGAGCTGAGCAGTTAGAGCAAAGCCCTTTGCAGAATATCGAGAACACCCTAAAAAGTAAGTTGGTGGGACAAGACAAGGCCGTTGATGCGATTGTCGAAGCCTTGACGCGTGAATCATTGCAAAACCCGAATCAGCCAATCGCTAATTTTATGTTTCTTGGTCCGTCTGGTGTCGGCAAGACCGAGACTGCCAAAATACTGGCTAATCTAATTCATGAAGGCAACGATGAAGACTTTGATAATCTGATAAGAATCGACTGCTCGGACTACAAGGGCGGACACGAAATAGCTAACCTAACCGGCTCACCCCTAGGTTACGTCGGCAGTGACAAAACACCTAAACTATCACGCTCGGCCGTTGAAGGCGGTGGCGGCAAGACAGTTATATTGTTTGACGAAATCGAAAAAGGCTCGACTGAACTATACGACCTGATGCTCCATATCATGGATGACGGAACACTTGAGACTATGGGAGAGACAAGCGAAAAAGTCTCTTTTAGTAACAGTATTATCATCATGACTAGTAATCTTGGCTCGGAAGAGATCAATCGGATCACCAGTGGTAAATCGACTGGTTTTAGTCCAAACGTCGACTCAAGCAAGGCTAATATTTCAGACAAGCAAATCGAAATCTCAGCCATGGATGCCATGGGCAAGATATTCCGACCCGAATTTATAAACCGAATCAGTAAAAACGTTATATACAATGGATTTAACGATGAGCAACTTGGTGATATCGTCGACGTTCGAATCGACCGTGAAAACGAACGTTATCGTGATCATGGCTACAACTTGACTATTTCAGAGGCTCTGCGCGATCATGTGGTTAATATGACCGAGGACCGCCGTCAGTACAATGCCCGTACTGTGCTGCGTAATTACGAAAAGACCGTAGAGTCTGGCCTTGCCGAGCACTATATGGCTGGCACTATCCCAGTTGGTAGTGAGGTCTACGCCGACTTAACAGAGGCTGGCGATGCTACCTTCATGTATTCACGCAGCCCAGCTCTGGAGTATCAAGCTGGAGTTATGGCGCAAGCGCGTGATCAAAAGCGCTTGCAGGCTAAAGCCGAAATTGCCCGTAACCAAGCTTCACGGAATCAGGCTGAAGCTGAGGACTCGGAGTACGAGGAGTCGAGCTATAGCCAGTGGACTATCCACGGCGAGGCTGCAATCATCGGCACTCGTGTCATTACCGATTCTTTCTCGCTGGAGGAGATGTATGATGACGGAGAGATATCAGCAGTTCTAGCCTTTGATGTTGCTCGAGAAATGGGCTGGCTTAATGATAAATTATGGGTTTTGGATAATGATAACCCCGAGTCCGACAAGAATTCTACGAACACCGATAAAGATGATAGCTCAACCGGAGAATCTGACTAATATAAAATAAGTTGCAATGCACGCAGCTTTTGTAGTAAGGTGGTGTTAAAATAATACCCCAGGAAATGTAGCAATAACCATGGAAAATTTATCAAAGAATTTAACAAACGGTGATGATCCAATCATAGAGATAATGCCTCGCATTGAAGGCGCGCAGATTGAAGAGGTCGGCAACTATATTATCGATGTACTGGGCTCGGACAGATCGAACGAAGAACGTACTATGCACGAAGCCGAGTGGTGTGACGAGCAGGACAGTAAGTATCGTCTCAAGCGCTACGTTCAAGATGATTCAGTCCGCCTTTCTCTTGATGTATATAAATCCTTACAAAATGATGAGCCTTTTTTGAGTCTGTCTTATGTCAACAAGAACGGGAAATATGATGCCTGTATTTTTGACCCTGAAGCAACCGAGCGAAAAAGGCTAGCTGTCGATAAGTCAGTCGCACGACAGGAAATTCTTGAGAATCTAGCTACGTCGGGGCTTGTTTCGATCGAAAAAGCTACAACTGAGGCGGAGGACGCTAAGTACTGGGACATTGCACTGGCTTCAATCGCCGAAAGACAAGACGTACTCTGGGCGACAAAGCGTGGTCAGGACTCACCGGTTAATCAGTCAAGCGAGCATATCTACGATGAAGTCAGGGAGGTGATTGAGAAAATTGAACCCGACCTACCGATGCGAGCTGTTAATCGGATAATCGACCAAGCGCTGGCGCAAGTTTATCCAAACGATCTACCAGAGCTACCGCCAGCTAGCAGTGACGCAATTTAGTCGATCTATCCGACCATAAGTTTATTGCACCTCATACCGTAACATCTGCTATACTTATTATCAGATATGAAGGTAAGTTTAAACCATATAAAAAACTATATTGATTTTGAGCTACCGCCGGTTGATGAGCTAGTCGACAGAATAAACCGACAGCTCGGTGGCGTTGAAGAAGTTATAGATTTAGCGTCTCGATACAAAGAGGCTCGGATCGTCGTTGTCGCTAGGTGTGAAAAGCATCCTGACGCTGATCGACTTAGTGTCTGCTTGGTCGACGACGGTGGTGTAACCGATGGTGTCGAGCGTGATGAAGACGGTTTGATCCAGGTTGTTTGCGGTGCGCCGAATGTTCGCGGCGGCATGACGGCCGTTTGGCTGCCACCAAAATCAGTTGTACCGGCTAGCGCCGATGACGACGAGCCGTTTGTTCTGTCGGCTCGTGAGCTTCGAGGCGTCATGAGCCAGGGTATGCTAGCCGCTCCAGACGAGTTAGCTATTGGAGAGGGCCACGATGGAATATTAGAGATCACCGAGAATGATTTGCCACAAGCTGTAGCTTTTAACGATAAAATAATCGGTCGAAGCTTCGGCGAAGTGTTTGGGCTCGACGATACTATTATTGATATTGAAAACAAAATGTTCACGCATAGACCTGATTTATTCGGACAGCTTGGTGTGGCACGTGAAATCTCGGCAATTATGGGTGGCACGACAGCAGCTGATCAGGACTTTGTCGATACCCATTTTATTAATCCTGACGAATATTGGAAGATGCCTGATTTTGAAAAGGCAAGTGACCTTAACTTAGAAACGTTCAATGAAGCCGGCGATAAAGTGCCGCGGGTTATATTTGTTGCCATGAATAGCATCGAGGTAAAACCAAGTCCACTGTGGTTACAATGTGAGTTGGTCGCGATGGGTGCCAAGCCGATTAATAATATTGTCGATACCACCAACTACCTTATGCTGACGACCGCTCAGCCAACTCACGCCTATGACTATGACAAGATTAGCGGACACAAAATCGGTGCACGTATGGCGCGTGACGGTGAAAAGATTAAACTCCTCAACGACAAAGAGTATGAGCTGACATCTGACGATATCGTCATAGCTGACGGCGATAAGCCGGTTGGCCTGGCTGGAGTCATGGGCGGTAGTGAGACGGAAGTCGATAAAAACACTAAAAATATCATCCTCGAAGTAGCGACATTTGATATGTATGCAGTCCGAAAATCTAGCATGAGACATGGGGTATTCACTGACGCACTAACACGATTCAACAAGGGTCAATCCCCACTGCAGAATAATAGAATTACTTACATGCTCATGAATCAGATCGGACAACTGTCTGGTGCATCACAGGCTAGCGATGTTTACGATATCTCTAGCCAAGATTGGAACCGCGTACTATCACTCAGCGGCGAGATTAAAGTTAGTCGTGACTTTGTCGTTAGTCGATTGGGTGTTGATTTGACACTGAGTCAGATAGGTAATTTACTTCGTCGAACTAATTTTACATCTTATCCGGATGAGGATGATGAAGATACACTTGTGATCGCAGCTCCTTTTTGGCGAACTGATATTAGTTTGCCCGAAGATATCGTCGAAGAAGTTGGTCGATTGTATGATTTTGGTAAACTACCACGCGAGCTGCCGGGTCGCAGTATCTCACCGAGCCAACTAAACCCAATCGTCGAACTGAAACAAGCTATCCGAAAGTTGCTGAGCCAGGCGGGTGCCAATGAGGTTTTAACCTATAGTTTCGTTCACCGGAATTTGATTCAGAAGACCGGCCAGTCAATCGATAGAGCTTATCAGCTAAGTAACGCCCTGAGCCCTGACTTACATTACATGCGCATAAGTCTGCAGCCGAGTATACTCGATAAAGTATATAGCAACATCCGTGATGGACACGATAAATTTGCGCTGTTTGAAATCGGCACCAGCCATGACAAGAATAAGTTGGATGATAGTAAGCTTCCACTGGAGCCGAGTCGACTGGCGCTTGTTTATGTCAATAAGCACAAGCAGCCCGGGGCGGCCTACTATGATGCCAAAAGAGCCTTGGATTTTCTAGCCAGTAAACTAGGTGTCCAATTAGATTACAAAAATACTAATATCGAAGATGACCAAATTGGCACTATGTTTGAGCCGAAACGACGGGCGGCTATCTTTGCCCGGAGCAGTGGAGAGCCGATCGGTGTCATCGGTGAGTATACAGCCGCTACTCGAAAAGCTTATAAGTTACCAGACAGTAGCGCCGGTTTCGAAATTATACTCGATAAAATAGTCGCTGGTGCTACCGGCCTCCATGACTATCAAGTGCTCAGCCGCTACCCGTCGGCCGAAAGAGACGTTTGCTTTAAATTAGCTGACGAAATTGAGTATCAAAAACTAGTCGATGAAATCGATTCTCAGCTGAGCAATAAATCAATTCGCTATAGTGTTTCGCCGGTCGATATTTATCAAGCTGCGGGCGACTCAACTAAGAATATTACAGTCCGTATTAAGCTAACTCCGATCGAGCGTACGCTCAGCGGACAAGACATCGACCAGATCGTAAACAGTACCGCAATTCAAGTCTGCCAAAAACTTGACGCCGAAATTGTCTAATCTTTGCTATAATAGCCATAAGTTTTACGAAATATAAATAGGGACTTCAGTTATGAATATTGTTATTGTTGGTGGTGGATTTGGTGGCGTCAAAACTGCGCTGGAGCTAGCGAAGAATAAAGACGTAAACATCAAATTAATCAGTGACTCGGACGATTTTTGTTATTATCCGGCGCTTTATAGCGTGGCAACCGGTCATAGCCATTTAACGTCATGGGTTCCCTTGCGTGAGATATTTCAAAATTATAATAACGTCGAACTGATTAAAGATACGATTACTTCGATCGATAAAGCTACCAAAAATCTAACCGGACAGTCTGGTAAAAAGTACGACTATACTAAACTGGTCCTGTCACTTGGCACAGTCACAACATATTTTGGCATCGAGGGCTTAGACAGCTACTCGTTTGGTATTAAGTCAGTCGAAGAAATCGATCAGCTGAAAAATCACTTACAGACTAGCATCGCCGATAGCCAGACTACCGAGCGTCATTACGTTATCATCGGTGCTGGTCCGACCGGTGTCGAGCTAGCAGCCGCCCTCGGTTCGTACTTGAACCGAATTTGTCAGCATTATAATGTCAAAAAAGCTGACTACAGTATCGAACTTATTGAAGCTGCGCCAAGAGTATTGCCGCGGATGAGCGAAAAAACCAGTCGCCGCGTCACTCGTCGCCTGACTAAGCTTGGCATCAACGTCCAGCTTGATAAAAAAGTTGAATCAGCTAGCGTTGACGGTATTATGGTGAGCGGTAAACCGCTAAAGAGCCATACTGTTATTTGGACCTCCGGCGTGGCAAGCAATCCGTTTTATAAAAACAATGCTGATCAGTTCGAATTTGACGAGCGTGGTCGCATAAAAGTTGACAGCCAGATGCGCTCCAGCGACGGTGTTTATGTTATCGGTGATAACGCCTCGACGCAGTACAGTGGACTGGCTCAGACCGCGCTGCATGACGCCGTCTTCATTGCCAAGAATTTTAAGCGTCAACTTAGTGGCGCGGCTGTCGATAAATACAAAGCTGTCATGCCGCCAGTTGTCGTGCCGGTTGGCGAGTCTTGGGCGGTATTTGAGTGGCACAAGCTGCGACTCTACGGCTGGCCAGCGGCGATTTTGCGAAAACTAGCCGACTTTATGGGCTATCACGATATACTTCCGATTGGTCAGGCGTTAGGTGTTTGGCGGGCGGAAAAGATCATGGAAGACGACTTCGTTGAGGCTAATCGAAAAAAACGTAATCGGTAGTTATTTAGTGGTGGCAGTGATACAATAGTATCAATAGAAACAGAGAGGGGAGTGCCTTTATGGCGACGAAGAAAAGTCAGAGGATTGCTATTTGGGTGATAGCAGTTGCATTAACAGTTGGTACGCTTGGTTCATTTTTGGTCATGGCCCTAGCTGGTCAAAACGAGCAGCGTGATCAAGCTCGGCTCCAAGAAGCCTACCAGGAGTATCAGTCTAAAGTTCAGGCTCAAAGCGACGAGCTGTCAAAAAAGTACTATCCAGTACTACATAAGTTCGAGGACCTACCAGCTAAATTTGATGCTAAATCAGTCAAAAAACTAGCCATTAAAGATCTTAAAGCCGGCAGCGGCGACAAAATTAGCGAGGGCGATTCATTTGCGGCCTATTATATCGGCTGGACGCCAAGTGGTGAAGTGTTCGAAAGCTCGATTGAAGGTGACAAACTAGGCACGCCTTTTAACGTCACTCAGGGTTCGGGCGTGATAGAAGGCTGGGTTAAGGGTCTAGATGGTATTAAAACCGGCGGTGTTCGACTGCTGACGATTCCATCCGATCAGGCCTACGGCGACCAGGCTAGTGATAAGATACCGGCCAATTCACCACTTAAATTCGTAATCATGGCCGTGCCACAGCCAAAAGAAATTCCAATCCCGGAAATACTACTTGAGCAGCAAGCTGGGCAGCAGCCGTACTAGGAAACAAAAAAGAGAGGAAGACAATGACTAAGATAAGAGACGTAGTAATGATTGGCGCTGGTCCGAGCGCCCTATCGGCAGCTATATATACGACCCGCGAAGAAGTTGACACCGTCCTATATGACAAAGGTGTCTTTGGTGGACTAGCCGCTATAACTGACTGGATTGATAACTATCCGGGCTTCACTGATGGTATTGCCGGTATGAAATTGGCCGAGCAAATGCAAGGCCAGGCTGAGAGATTTGGCGCTAACATCGAGTTTGGCGATGTCTCGGCTATCCGCGATAACGGTACGACTAAAACAGTCGTAGTTGACGGTGAAGACGTCGAGGCTAAGGCCGTCTTGATCGCGACTGGCAGCGACTACAAAAAACTCGGTATACCAGGCGAAAAAGAATTCTACGGCCGCGGCGTTCACTACTGTGCGACCTGCGACGGTGCTTTTTACCGTGAGAAAAAACTAGTTGTTGTCGGCGGCGGAAACTCAGCTATCCAAGAAGCTATTTTCCTAACTCGCTTTACGACTCACATCGACCTTTTGGTGCGCTCATCAATTAAAGCGACGGAGATATTGCAGCGCGACCTGCAGAAATTCACTGACAGCGGCCAAATTACAGTTCATCTTGAAACTAGCACCGATGAGATCGTGACTGAAGACAACAAAGTGACAGCCGTTAAAGGTACTAAGGCTGGTCAGTCGGTTGAGTTCGTCGCTGATGGTGTGTTTGTGTTTGTCGGCCTGAAGCCGAACACCGACTTTTTGAAAGACTCCGAAATTGACCTTGATGAGGTCGGACTTGTTAAAACCGACGGCAATCTGATGACGTCAGTACCAGGTATCTTTTGTAGTGGTGATGTTCGCAGCGGCGCAACTATGCAGATTGCTAGTGCGGTTGGCGAGGGTGCTAACGCGGCTCTAAATATCCGTGAATATATTGAAGATCTCGACCGCCAATAGTCGTTAAGATTGCTTGATTCAATTTAAATATCCTACGGCAATTAAGCTGTAGGATATTTAAGCTTGACGGCGGTTTATTTCGGTCAAGATCGTACTTGGCCGATCGGTCACGACACCATCGATGCCCTTGCGCGACAAGAGATATGCGGAGTGCGGTCGGTTGACGGTGTAGGCGTAGGTGAATAGGTCAGTTTTCTTGGCTATTTCGAGGGCAAAATCATTGACGTATAGTCGGTGAAAGCCAACCCCGTTGAGACCAAGCCGTCGGGCGTAGGCGATAAAAATAAAAGGATTACGATTGTGCAGTAGCCAGAGATTAGCGTCTTGCGATAGCTTACGTACAGTTTTTAGCTCACTAGTATAAAAAGATGAAAACACCACAAGGTTCCAGTCGGATGGTTTTTTGATGTACTTTTTCTTTAACAACTTCACGACGTGCTTGGCACAGTCGCGCTGTTTGAGCTCGATATTCAGAATAATTTTGCCAAAAAAGCTATCGAGAACTTCTTCGAGTGTAGCAATCGGATAGTCAGTTTTATCAGCAACTTTCTGAAGCTGATTCAAGGTGCTTTGCCCGACTGAGACACGAGTTTTGTGGGTTCGGCGGAGGTTGCCGTCGTGAACCAGGATCGGTACGTTGTCTTTAGTGGTGTGGACATCGAACTCTAAGATATCGGCCTCAGCGTCGAGTCCGGCCTGAAGCGATTCCAGAGTATTCTCTTTAGCAACGCCGGCTGCCCCGCGGTGTCCAATAATTAACATTGCTCTTACTATAGCAGACTTGTTACACTAGTTATATACACTAAAATTCCTAAGGAGTGACAAATGGCAGATTTTAATAAAGTATTTACACCCGGCGATTATCTAAACGGCACGATTAATGTTGTGGTTGAGATTCCCACCGGATCAAATCATAAAATTGAATGGAATCGAGAGCTGGCGGTTATGCAGCTAGACCGGATTGAGCCTCGTATTTTTGCCAAGCCAACTAACTATGGATTTATCCCACAGACACTTGATGAGGACGGCGACGAGCTTGATGTTTTGCTTATTACTGACGACCCACTGACAACTGGTATTGTCGTCGAGTCACGAATTATCGGCGTCATGAAGTTTGTCGATGATGGTGAAGTCGACGACAAAGTGATCGCTGTGCCGGCCGATGATCGTAACAGCGGCAATGCCATCCAGACTTTGGCCGACCTGCCAGCTCAGTTAATCAAGCAGATTGAATTTCATTTTAATCGTTACAAGGATCTTAAAAAACCCGGCTCAACCGTCGTGGAAGGTTTTGAGGATATCAGTGTAGCTCAGCAAGTTATCGCTGAAGCAATCGAGCGCTGGAACGACCAATAGTCCGACTATTTTTTAGACGACGAGGCACTACCTTTACCGCGTAGTGCTTTTTCTTTGATGATAGCCGCGCCGCGGGCCATACCTTCAGCCAGGCCCATCTTTTTAAGCTGGCTCCGGAGTTTGCTGCGAGCTTGGGTTGTCGTGACGAGCTCTAGCCAGCTCGGCTTAGGCTGACTAGTCTTGCGAGTAATGACCTCGACTATATCACCGTTTTCGAGCGGCTTGTCAAAGGCTCGGATGTTGCCGTTAACCCGGAAGCTGTAAGCCCGCTTGCCAATATCTGTATGGATCATATAGGCAAAATCAAGCGGCAGGGCGCCCTCAGGCAGGCTGTAAATATCTCCTTTAGGCGAGTAGACGAATATCCGGCTACCAAACAAGTCGATATTGAGCTGGTTGAGCGGTATGTCGACCCCATCGCGTAGATTTGAGGCGATTTCTTGGAGCTGGACGATCCACTGCATTTGTGTCGGTAGCTTGCTGGATTTTTTGTTTTTTGAATAATCCTTGGAACTTTTTTGCTCGTGGTAATGGAAGCTAGCGGCTAGTCCACGTTCGGCATACTCGTGCATGTCGTAGGTTCGAATCTGGAATTCAACGATTTGCTTGGACGGTGTAATGACGGTAGTGTGCAGGCTTTGATAGCCGTTTGGCTTTGGCACCGCGATGTAGTCTTTAATTCGAGTTAGCATCGGCTGGTAGAGTGAGTGGAGGACACCGAGCACTCGGTAGCAGTCCTCTTTGGAGTCGACTATGACTCGAAGCGCCATCAGATCGTAGATATCGTCCAGGCTGGTATCAACTTTGGACAGTTTCTTGTGCAAGCTATAGATGCTTTTAACGCGGCCGTTTATTTCCGATTTGATGTGTTGTTTGCCGAGCTCAGCTTCGACTTCTTGACGAACGACACCTAACTTACGAGTGCTTTTGCCGAGCCGTTTTTTCATCTCATTTTGGAGGCGCTTAAATTCTTTTTCATTGAGGTAACTAAAAGCAATTTCCTCAATCTGCATCCGGACCCGGCCCATACCAAGTCGATCAGCCATCGGTGCAAATACATCAAGGCTCTCGCGGGCAATTTTCTTTTGCTTGTCGGGGCTCATGTGCTCTAGGGTCGATAGGTTATGCAGTCGGTCGGCTAGCTTGATGATAATAACCCGGACATCTTGACCAACGGCTATCAGTAGCTTTGATAGATTGTCCTTGGTCTGGGGCAAGTAGCTATCGAGGTCACGCATACCGGCCCGGGCTTTGGAAATCTTGGTGACTCCATCAACTAGAAAAGCGACGTTGCGGCCAAATAGTGACTCGATTGTATCAAGGCTGGTATCGGTATCCTCGACGGTGTCATGGAGCACGCCGGCTAGGACGGTATCGATATCCATACCCCAGTCTATTAAAATGTGAGCCACATTCAGGGGGTGAATTATGTAGGGTTCACCGCTTTTACGTTTTTGACCTAGGTGAGCCTCAGTTGCAAAGTCGATGGCATGCCCCAGTTCGAGGACTTGCTCGTCATCGTAACAAGGTTTGGCGTAGTCAATCAGCTTCTGCTCGTTCATAGTAATATCAAGTATATGACAATTTATGACTTCTGTCAGGTGATGAGCTAGATTTATTTTATTTCGACCGATAATATATAGATCAGCTATTTGTGGTACAATATCATAAGTAAACGCTAACGCTTAAATAGGAGTGGTAATAGGATGAGTCAAGCGAAAGTAAGTATCAACGGTTTTGGCCGTATCGGACGAAATGCATTTAAAATAGCTTTTGATAGAAGTGACGTTGAGATTGTGGCTATCAATGACCTGACAGACACCAAAACTTTAGCGCACCTCCTAAAGTACGACTCTTCGTACGGTACGTACAAGTATGATGTCTCGCACGATGATGATGCAATTGTCGTTGACGGCAAGCGCATCAAAGTACTAGCCGAAAAAGAACCAGCTAATCTGCCATGGGGTGAGCTTGGGGTTGATGTCGTGATTGAGTGTACTGGATTCTTCGTGGAACCAGCCAAAGCTCAAGCTCATATTGATGGCGGCGGTGCCAAAAAAGTTGTCATCTCAGCTCCGACCAAGGGTAATGACGCTGATGCAGCCGACACAATCGTACTAGGCGTCAATGAAGATAAAATCGAAAACTCGACCGACGTTGTATCAAACGCCAGCTGTACAACCAATAACATTACACCTGTCATGGCCATCCTGGAGAGCCATTTCGGTATTGATAAAGCACTGATGACAACCGTCCATAGCTACACGGCTAGCCAGAAGTTGCAGGACGCGCCAGCTAAGGATCTACGTGAAGCTCGAGCGGCCGCTGAGAACATCGTACCAACTAGCACCGGCGCATCGATTGCCGCCGCCAAGGCCTTGCCGGCTCTCAAGAACCGCTTCGGTGGACTAAGTGTCCGCGTACCGACCCCGGTTGTTAGCTTGGCTGACTTCGCAGTCGTCTTGAAGCGCGACACCACGATCGAAGAGCTCAACAAAGTCTTTAAAGATGCGGCTAAGCAGCCGTTTTACCAAGGCATCCTCGATGTTACTGAAGAGGAACTAGTTTCAAGCGACTTCAAGGGCAATAGCCACAGCTCAGTCGTCGACCTTGGCCTAACTAATGTCGTCGGTGGAAACCTGGTTAAGGTTGTGGCCTGGTACGACAATGAGTGGGGTTACTCTAACCGTCTAGTCGAGCTGACAGCTGATGTTGGTAAGCTTGTTGCTGCCTAGTCTGATCCGGGCATAAATTAAATAGCCACCCCTTAGAGGGGTGGCTTTGTCTCTAGACGTAGGTGTTTTTCCAGTATCTTGATTGATTGCCATAGGCAAGTAAAACCACAGATATCGAACAGAGCAAGGCGGAGAAGGCCAGATATGAAAGCACGACTGATTTATCAAAAGTGCCAGCTATACCGGTCGATGATGTATAAGCTATGCAGACGGGTATGTTGATGGCAACCCAGCCGATAGCAAGCCTTGAAATAGTGCTGAAAACGGACACGGCTTTATACTGTGGTTTGGATAGTCTACGCATGTAGACTAAGCAGTAAAGCAGTGTCGGCAGGTTTAGCAGTATTACTATGAGTGCAGACTGCATCAGCCCTCCTATTTCGTGTTCGAATTCTTGCCGCGATGACCGGTTCTTACGACGAAGCGGCTGGCTATCAGGGCGAGAAGTACAACCAAAACATCACTCAGAAATTTCATTTTCGATCCTTACGTAGAGGTGCGTGTTGTGTTACGATCTTGTAACAAACCTCTATTACAATATAAGAAATATAAGCATAAGTCAAGTTTTGGGCATGAAAATGGCGGGGTCTTGGCGACCCCGCCGTGGTACTACAGGCAGCTATTTGCCATCATCACCATAAAAAACCGTGAAGGCATCTTGTGGTGTTAGGTTGTGATAGAGCCTACCGTTACCACCATCCGGTGGCTGCTTGTAGAAGCAGAAGTCCGACGTCAGGTCGCCGTCCATACCGTACCTAGTGACTGTCTCTAGCGACGGTACGAATGCCACATAGGCATAGCCATCAGCGTCAGTTACCATATACTCCACCACACCATGTCTGGTGTAGTCTTTTGAGTAATCGACATCAACATCAGAGAACAAATCGGAGTCATAGGCAAGTTGAAGCTCAGCCTGGCTGATGCTCATCTTGGCATAGGAAACGAGCGTGTAACCCATTTCCTCTAATGCCTCGCGATTTTTTCTGTCCGATGGTTCTTGTCGAGCCAGGAACCTGGGATCAAGCGAGTCAGGTACCCAGTAGTAATCAGGTTCGATAACTAAGAGTTCGGACTCTGCCACTTGACCATAGGTATAGACAGTGAACAGACCTTGATTGTAGTTCTCGAGAGTTTGACCGTAGTTGTCGTCGAAGCTGCCTTCGGCCGAATCAATTGTCGGTGACTCAGTTGGCTCCGTTAACCATTCCGGTGACTCCTCGGGTTCGGAACTAGCCGGGCTAGGTGTGCTAGTGTCGACTGCGTCTGGAGATTGACTCTCCGGGCGGGTAGTTTTGGCGCTAGTAACGCAGCCGCTCAACACGAGCGCTAGGCAAGCTGCAATCGCAATAACCAGACTGGCTAGTCGGATAGCGGACTTTGGTACGGAATTCATATTCATATCAATAACCACTCTCTGTAGGGTGCTTTGCATCGCAGTTTATTACAGATACAATTATTGAATAATATACTATAAAAATGCTAAAAAGTCAATGTATGATGGGCTTTGTGGGTCCTATGTCTTTACAGCCATCAACATACCGCTTATACTTGGGGTATGAAGATATACTTAGGGGCTGATCATCGCGGATTTGCTATGAAAAACGATATGTTTGCCTACCTTGCCAAACGCGGCCACGAGGTCGAAGATATTAGTGGTAAAGAGCTAGACCCGGCTGATGATTTCCCGGAGTTTGCTCAACTAGCAGCTCTCAAGGTTATCGGCGATACCGACAAAGATCCACGAGCAATTCTAATCTGCGGTGGTGGCCAGGGGATGGCGATGGCGGCTAACCGATTTCGGGGCATCAGAGCCAGCGTCATCTGGGACTCTTATGAAGCCAAGATGACCCGTAATGACAACGATAGCAATATTCTATGTCTGCCAGCCCGTGTCTTAGAAGACGACAATGTTATCTGGCAAGACATCGTCGAGACTTGGCTGAAGTCTCCATTTGCCGATGCTCCGAGATATAAACGACGTAACGAGCAGATTGATAGGTTATAGATATGGCAGAAATAGTTCCGACAATTTTATCGGAGACACCTGATGACTATAAGCTTCAGGTCCAGAAGATCCACCCGTTCGCTCGGCGGGTTCATATTGATATAACCGATGGCGATTTCGCCCCTAGTTTCACGATTAATTCATCGCAAATATGGTGGCCCGAGGAGTGGGTAATCGACATTCACGCCATGGTAGCTAATCCAGAGCAGTACGTCGACAAGCTAATTGCCCTCAAGCCGAGCCTAATTGTCTTCCATGCTGAGTCCAGCCAGAACCTGTTGTCGGTTCTTCAAAAAATCAAGCAGCAAAATATATCAGCTGGCGTAGCGCTACTTCGCTCAACCGTACCGGCCGACGTAGCCGACCTGATAAAAGTAGCTGATCACGTCATGATCTTCAGCGGCGACCTTGGCAAGTACGGTGGGAAGGCTAGTATGATGCAGCTCGAGAAGGTTCGGCTGATTAAAAATATCAACGAATCAGTCGAGATCGGCTGGGACGGCGGCGTTAATATCGAGAACGCCTTTACTCTCTCTCAAGGTGGCATCGATGTGCTGAATACCGGCGGTGCCATCCAAAAGGCAGCCGATTCCAAGGCTGTTTACGATGAACTGGTCAAAGAAATTAATAAGCGTGGAGTGATATAAATGAGTGGTCAATTAACCGTATCTCAGCTCAATGAGAAAGCAAACAAAATACGACAAGATATTATAAGGATGCTTGAAAATGCCGGTAGCGGTCACAGTGCTGGGCCACTTGGGCTGGCCGACGTACTGACGGCTCTCTATTTTAATATTATGAATTTTCGAGCTAGTCAGCCAGAGTGGCCGGAGCGAGATGTTTTCTTCCTGTCTAACGGACATACTGTACCAGTTCAATATGCGGCGATGGCCGAGGCTGGCTTTTTTGAAGTCGATGAGCTGATGACGTTGCGTAAGTTTGGTAGTCGACTGCAGGGTCATCCGGAGCGCGAGCTATTACCAGGCCTCGAGAATACTAGTGGCCCACTTGGTAGTGGTTTGAGCCAGGCGGCTGGTTATGCCTACAGCTTGCAGTATCTTGATGACCAAAAGCACCGTTTCGTCTACTGCGTAACTGGTGATGGTGAGCTAAACGAGGGCAACATCTGGGAAGCAGCCATGTTTGCTGGTAAGTACAAGCTATCTCAACTGGTCGTCTTTGTCGATCGAAATAATATCCAAATTGATGGTACGACCGAGGACATCATGCCACTGGAAGACCTGCGCGGGAAGTGGGAGAGCTTTGGCTGGCACGTTCAGGAAATCGATGGCCATAATATCGAAAGCATTATCGACGCGGCAAGTATGGCCCGAGCCATTACTAATAAACCGAGTGTCGTCATAACCCACACTATCCCGGGTAAGGGTGTCGACTTTATGGAGTATGACTATAAGTGGCACGGCGCGCCGCCTAATACTGAGCAAGCTCGTGAAGCTCTCAAAAAGCTCCGAACTCTCAACGGAAAAATAACATCAGGAGACGAAGCCTAATGACATACCATTTGCAAGATAATCTATTTGATGAGGACGTTGCCCAGGAGCCGATTCGATCTGGTTTTGGCCGAGGCCTAAAAGCGGCTGGCGGCGACAATGAATCAATCGTGGCTCTCTGCGCCGATCTAACTGACAGTACTAAAATGGGTGATTTCGCTGAAGCTTACCCGGAGCGATTTATCGAAATCGGTGTGGCTGAGCAAAACTTGGTCACGGTGGCTAGTGGGCTAGCTCGAGCTGGCAAAATACCATTCACATCAAGCTACGCCGCCTTTAGCCCGGGCCGTAACTGGGAACAAATCCGGACGACGATCGCTCTGAACAATCAGCCGGTCAAAGTCATCGGTAGCCACGCTGGTGTCAGTGTTGGTCCTGACGGCGCCACTCACCAGATGCTAGAAGATATCGCTCTAATGCGTGTCCTGCCGAACATGGTTGTTATCGCCCCGGGCGACTCAGTTGAGGCCGAGAAGGCCACTCGGGCCATAGCGACTAATGACAAGCCAAGCTATATGCGCCTGGCGCGTGAAAAGACACCAATATTTAGCACGGACGAATCGCCCTTTGAAATCGGCCAGGCCTATGTTCTAAAAGAGGGCTCTGATATCTCTCTTCTCGGTACCGGCACGATGTCTTACCAGCTACTTGTCGCCGCGCGGCTACTAGTGGAGCGTGGTATATCGGCTGAGGTGATTCATGTTCCGACGATTAAGCCCATCGATGAAACGACTATTATGACGAGCGTTCAAAAAACTGGCCGCGTCCTGACGGCTGAAGAAGCGCAGGCGGCCGGTGGTTTCGGCAGCGCTGTAGCCGAGGTTCTGAGCGAGAAAATGCCAGTCCCGATTCTACGCGTCGGCATGCAAGACCGGTTCGGCGAAAGTGGCGAGCCCGACCAGCTGCTAAAGGAGTTCGGTCTAACCGGTGAGGCTATCGCTGAAAAAGCCTATGACTTTGTTAAAAAAGTTCCTCGCTATAAAAAAGGCTACTAACCGATATAAATTTAGTGCAGTATGAATAAATAACACAAGTGTTATACTAGTTCTAGTAACCATAATTAACATAGGGGGATTTGTGGGCCTTACAATAAGACAAATACGAGATAATACAACACACGCAAGGCATTTATACCAGCGGACACGGCGGCAGCATTTTGCGGTTGGCGCCTTTAATATAGATAACCAGGAGACTTTGATTGCTATCGCTCGGGCGGCTCAAAAATTGAACTCTCCAGTTCTTGTTGAGGTTAGCTCCGGTGAAGCCGAGGCTATGGGTATCGAGAACGTCCGCGACATGGTTGATAACTACAAAAAAGAATACGGTATCGAAATGTACATCAACCTTGACCACAGTCCAAGTGTTGAGGAGTGTAAGCGAGCGATCGACGCCGGTTACGAATTCATCCATATCGATATCTCTCAGGCCGATCACGACGCATCTGAGGAGGAAATCATAGCTAAGACCAAAGAAGTGGTTGACTACGCTAAATTCACCGGCGCTCTAGTCGAGAGTGAGCCTCACTATTTCGGCGGCAGCTCTAATGTTCATGACACAGCTATCGACTACGAAGCTATCAAAAAGACTTTCTCGACACCTGAGGGTGCTAAGTCATTTGTCGAAGCCACTGGAGTTGATACCTTTGCCGCTGCTATCGGTAACTTGCACGGTAAGTATCCAGTTCCAAAGCAGCTTGACTTAGACTTGCTGCAGACAATCCGAGATTCGATCGATTGCCAGATATCGCTTCATGGTGGTTCAGGCACGCCGCTTCACTTCTTTGAAGACGCCGCTAAAATTGGTGTCAGCAAAGTCAATATCAATAGTGACATGCGCTACGTCTTCCGCAAGACTCTCGAAAAGGTCCTAGCTGAAAACCCGGACGAATACGCAGTCGTCAAGCTAATGCCGCAGGTCTACAAGGCTGTTCAGGAAGTGGTTGAAGAAAAGATTAAGGCCTTCGGTAGTGCTGACAAGGCGGTCGTGTAAGCATGACTCGTATTATGTCCATCGGTGCGGCTGTCCAAGATGTTTTCCTGAGTAGCAGTGACGAGTTTAAACCAGTAAGCGATAAAAAGTCCGACGAACTATTCATGCGGCTTGATCTTGGCGCCAAAGCTGATGTCAATAAGATCAACTTCAGCACCGGCGGCGGTGCAACTAACGCGGCGGTCACTTTTGCCCGTCAAGGTATCGACGCTGTATTTAACGGTACAATCGCCCACGACCCAGCCGGTCAGGCAGTGCTGGATGATCTGGACCGTGAAAACGTTGATACATCTCACGTTAGTTATACCGACAAGTACAACACCGGTTATTCGGTGCTGCTGCTAGCGCCCAGCGGCGAGCGAACGATCTTAACTTACCGCGGTGCTTCGACACATTACGATGCTAAAGATTTTGACCTCGACCGCCAAGATCTAGACTGGATCTACGTATCTAGTATGGCCGGTAGTATGGAAGCTCTCGATAAAATACTAGCCCAGGCTAAAGAGCTTGGTATTAAGGTCTTCTTTAACCCCGGTAAAGGCGAGCTCAAGCAGCTTGATAAGTTAAAAGCCCTATTGGACGACGTGACTGTCTTGTCAGTTAACAAGGAAGAGGCTCAGCAGATGGTGGGCGGCGAGACACTGGAGGAATTGGCTCGTCACGCTCTTAACTACGTCGACACTGTCATCATCAGCGACGGTCCAAACGGTGTCCTAGCTAGCGACGGCAAGACGATTGTGCGCGCTGGCATGTATGAAGATGTCCCGGTTATTGATCGGACTGGCGCCGGTGATGCTTTTGGCTCTGGCTTTTTGAGTCAGTGGTCACAGGGTAAATCACTCAAGGAATCAGTCGTGTTCGCTAGCGCCAACTCGACATCTGTCGTTACAAAAATCGGCGCTAAAGCCGGTATTTTGGGTAAAGGTGTGCAGCTGCACGATATGCCACTGCAGGAGAAGGACTTCTAAGTGTCACACTTTTTGAAACGAGTCCTGCAGGCCGATTCGCCGCTGTTTCGGACCAATCTTTCGCTTCTCGAAAAGATTACTGGCAACAGTGGTATTGATGTTCGTATCATCGCCGATGTAACCCATGCGGCCCATCGAGTCATGCGTCGGCTAAACCTTGACCCAGCTGATACAACGGCGCGGGAACTGTACATGACACTCAATAGCACCGTCCATAGCGGACTAGCCGAAGAAGTGCTGATTAATACCGACTATGTCGTTTATTCTATCGACGGCTACCCAATTTCGTTCAACATGATTGATATTATCGAAAACGTACACCACGACCTGTCGTTTGACAGCCGTTCACTGACTCGTGGTCAGCGGAGCTTGAAAGGCGAGATAGTAACTCGCTATATCGAGCATGATAATACAGATGACAAGACAACCAAACAACTAGCTCAAGAAGCTGGATTATTAAATAAAGGAGACATTATGTCAGATCAACCAATTAGTCAAACTGCCTCAAACGAGAGCGACGTACCATACGTGCTAGCTGTCGGCGATATTATTTCCGATGCCTTCATAAAATTATCCGAGGACCACGCCAAAGTGGAAACTGATGAGCAGGGCTACGAACGAGTTAGCTTCGAACTCGGCGCTAAGTTGCCATACGACGAAGTTGAGATTGTCAAAGCCGTCGAATGTAGTCCGAACGCAGCCGTTTCGATGACTCGACTCGGTCTTAAAACCAGCTTAGTATCATGGATCGGTGATGATGAAACCGGTGATGAGATGATTAAGTATCTGGACGAACAACGAGTTGGCACCAGCGACATCGTGGTTGAAGCCGGTAAAAAATCCAACTACCACTATGTGCTTCGTTACGGGGCTGACCGGACTAAGCTACAGAAGTTTGAGGACTATGAATATAAATGGCGTGAACCAGCCACTAAGCCAGACTGGCTCTACCTTGGTGTACTAGGTGAGAAAACCTGGCCACTGCACGAGAGCATTATGGAATATCTGAAAGCTAATCCGGATATCAAACTCTGCTTCCAGCCGGGCATGTACCACTTAATGTGGGGTTCTGCCAAACTAGCCGAGTTCTACAAACGCGCTGAAATCGTCATCATGAACCGGGAAGAAGCAGCTCAGGTGACAGAGCGAAGCCGTGAAGATGTAGCCGGATTGATCGAAGGACTTCATGAAATGGGTGTAACTGTGGCTGTCGTAACAGACGGTCCATCAGGTGCTTACGCCTCGACTGCCGATGAAGAGGTTCTATTCATGCCAAACTATCCAGATCCACAGAAGCCGTATGACCGAACTGGTGCTGGCGACGCTTTCGCATCAACTATTACAGCGGCACTAGCGCTCGGTGAGACGCTAGAAACAGCCCTTACCTGGGCACCGATTAACAGTATGCACGTTGTCCAGAAGATGGGCGCACAGGCTGGTCTGTTGTCGCACGATGAGATATTGGCGTACCTAGCTGATGCACCAGACTGGTATCACACTACACCGCTCAGTGAAAAGCAAGACTAGAGTTACTCAGTAGATCCAAACAGCGCCCGGCGTCAATCGCTCGGGCGTTTTTGGGCTAGGGGTCAAGCCGACACCAGCCATAGGTGATATAATCATATGATGAGCCAAAAATTTGAATTACAGTCTCAGTATCAACCAACCGGTGATCAGCCAAGTGCAATCGCTGATCTTATTAGTGGGCTGGAATCAGGCGCCAAGGAGCAGACGCTGCTCGGTGTGACCGGCTCCGGTAAAACTTTCACGATGGCTAATATTATCCAGAATAGACAAGTGCCGACACTAGTTATCGCTCACAATAAAACTTTAGCCGCACAACTCTTTAGTGAGTTCAAGGCTTTTTTCCCAGACAATGAAGTTCATTATTTCGTCAGCTACTTTGATTATTACCAGCCGGAGGCCTACATATCGAGCAGTGATACTTATATTGAAAAAGATTCCAAAATTAACGAAGAGATTGACCGGTTGCGTCACGCGGCGACCTCGGCCCTACTAACCAGACGCGATACTATCATAGTGGCCTCGGTCAGCTGCATATACGGTATCGGTTCGCCGGAAGATTATGCTGACATGTCGATCAAGCTTACAAAAGGCGAGCGGCGCAATCAGCAGAAGTTTGTTCGTCAACTGACTGACATTCAATATAGCCGTAACGACATGGACTTTAGCCGTAGTACCTTCCGGGTCAAGGGTGACGTGGTTGATGTCTTCCCTAGTGGCCATGATAGTGGCTATCGAATTGAATTTTTTGGCGATGAGATTGACCGAATAACTAATATTGATCCACTGACCGGCGAGATACTAGACGAGCCGAACTCCGTTACAATTTTCCCGAGCTCCCACTACGTTACGCCGAAGCAAAAAGTTGCTAACGCGGTTGAGAATATCAAAAAAGAGTTCGCCGAGCGCTTAGAGTGGTTCGAGTCTCGCGATAAGCACCTCGAGGCTCAGCGACTAGCCCAGCGTACTAAGTATGATATTGAGATGCTGGAAGAAACTGGCTTCGTCAAGGGTATTGAGAACTACTCACGCTACCTAACTGGGCGTGAGCCGGGCCAGCAGCCAGCGACACTACTTGATTATTTCCCAGATGACTTTTTGCTACTAGTTGATGAGAGTCATATGACACTACCGCAGGTCCGAGGTATGTATAACGGCGATCGAGCTCGAAAAGAGGTCTTAGTCGAGCATGGTTTCCGCTTGCCGAGTGCGCTTGATAACCGACCTTTGACGTTCCCGGAGTTTGATTCTCATATCAACCAAGCTATATACATATCAGCCACGCCAGGTGATTATGAGATCGAGAATACACCGGCACCAGCCCAGCAGGTTATTCGGCCGACTGGTCTAATCGACCCTGAGATAGAAGTTCGCCCGAGTGATGGCCAAGTCGACGACTTAATCGCCGAAATTAAAGACCGTGTCGCTAAAGAACAACGAGTTTTAATTACGACTCTGACTAAGCGGATGGCCGAAGATCTGACTGCCCACCTGCAGGATCTTGATATTAAAACGACCTATATCCATAGCGAAGTCGATACCTTAGAGCGCGGCGATATTTTGCGTGATTTACGCCAGGGTGTTTATGACTGCTTGGTCGGTATTAACCTACTGCGTGAAGGCCTAGACTTACCGGAGGTTAGCTTGGTAGCGATTATCGACGCCGACAAGGAAGGTTTCCTGCGCTCCGAAAGAGCCTTGGTTCAGACCGTTGGTCGAGCCGCTCGTCATATCGATGGCCGCGTCATTATGTATGGTGACAACATAACTAGATCGATGCAAGCTGCCATTGATGAGACGAATCGACGCCGAGAAATTCAGACAAAATACAATACCGATCACGGCATCACTCCAACCAGTATTGCTAAAAAGATCGACGAGGGCCTCCGGGCGATAATTCCAGTTAAGGAATCTGATAAAAAGCCGAAGCTTAACCTCAACAAAATTCCTAAAGATGAATATGACAGCCTAGCCCGCGATTTGACGGCTCAGATGGAGCTCGCCAGTGCTAACCTAGAGTTTGAAAAAGCGGCGGAGTTACGCGACATTATTGCCGACATCCGAGACCGTCAGCAAAAATAGTAATTCAGCCTAATTCTGTTTCGTTAGCAGGGTTAATAAGTGGTATAATGTCATACATGACCAACGTGACTTTAGAGGAAGTGCAGCATCTAGCTACCCTAAGTAGCCTGCAATTATCTGACGACGAAGCGACTTCGCTGAGCCGGGATATTTCAAATATTTTAGATTATATTAACCAGCTTGACGAGCTCGATACTGAGGGTGTGGAGCCAACTTATCAGGTAACTGACCTGTCTAATGTTTGGCGCGACGACGTTGCGGTTGATTCCAGCGTCAGTCGGGAAGAGCTACTGTCCCTATCGAAGGATCAACTCGATAATCAAGTTAAGGTTCCAAAGGTTTTATAATTATGACGATCAACGACATACTCAGTAGTATTGAAGCTGGTAAAATGACGGCTCGTCAGGCGGTTGAGGCCGCTCTTAAAAAAGCCGACGAGACTAGCGAATACGCCGCTCTGCTTAGTCTGACGAGTGAACGAGCACTGAACCGAGCCGATGAAATTGATGCTAAGTTAGAAAAAGGTGAGGACGCTGGCCGCTTAGCCGGTGTACCATTTGTGGCTAAAGATAACTTCCTAGCGTTTGGCGCTCCGACGACAGCCGCTAGCAAGATGCTCGAGAACTTTAAAGCTCCGCTTCAGGCAACGGCAGTTGAAAAGCTGGAACAAGCCGGCGCTATTTGTATCGGCAAAGCCAACCTTGATGCCTTTGCCCATGGCGGTAGTACCGAGAACTCCGCCTTTGGCCCAACTTCTAACGCTCACGACAAAACGCGTGTCGCTGGCGGTAGTAGCGGTGGTTCAGCTGTCGCCACCGCCCTAGATGTCGTACCATTTACACTTGGTAGTGATACCGGCGGTTCAATTCGTCAGCCCGCTAGCTTTAACGGCGTGATTGGTGTGAAGCCAACTTACGGTACAGTTAGCCGCTACGGTGTGGTCGCTATGGCCAGTAGCACCGACACGGTTGGTTGTTTTGCTAAATCAGTCGATGACGCTGAGCTAGTTATGGAAATTATGAGTGGTCGGGATGACAAAGACATGACAACCCTAGGTGACGTTATGGATTCCGCTAAGGCCGTAAAACCGGTTAAGAAAATCGGTGTGATAAGCGATTTTATGAATGGTGATGTGGACAACGAAGTTCTTAAAATCACTGAAGCTTACGTCGAGAAAATGAAGGCCGCCGGCTATGAGGTTGAGCCAGTCTCGATGCCAATCATCAAGCACTCCCTGGCTATGTACTACATTATCGTGCCGGCTGAAGTCAGTAGCAACCTAGCTCGCTATGATGGTGTTCGCTATGGTCACCGAGCCGAAGGTATTAAGACTTTGGCTGAGCTCTACGGTAAGTCACGCGATGAAGGTTTCGTGACCGAGAACAAGCGCCGTATCATGATCGGTAGCTACGTACTGTCGAGTGGCTATTTCGACGCCTATTACATGAAAGCTCAAAAGGCTCGCACTAAACTAATTGATAAATATAAACAGCTGTTTGAGAGTTACGACCTGCTAGTAAGCCCGACCGCGCCAACTCCGGCTTTCAAGCTCGGTGCGACTGGCGATGACCCGGTGCAGATGTATTTAGCCGATGCTATGGTAGTTGGCCCGAGTCTAGCTGGCTTGCCGGCCATCAGCGTGCCAGCTGGTGATACACCAGACGGTCTACCAGTCGGAGTTCAGCTGATCGGCTGGCGCGAGACCGATCGGTCACTATTTGCTGTGGCGCGAAAAGTTGAGGAGGTGGCAAATGATAACTAGTAAAGTTGTATTTATTCTGGCGGCTATATTAATTATTGCGGTGCTGCTATTTTTGGTTATAATTCTAACTAAAAAATCACCGGCCCGACTCGATGTTGAGCGCTATCGAATTGATTGGCTGAAGATCGAACAAAAATTAAAACGTGACGACGTTTCAAGCTACCATCTATGCGTTTTAAATGGCGACAAGTTGGTTGATCGAGCCCTAAAAGAGCGCGGCGTCAAAGGCGCGACGATGGGTGAGCGTATGAAAAATAGCAAAGATACTTGGACAAGCCGAAACAACATCTGGGGCGCCCATAAGCTACGCAACCGGATTGCGCACGAGTCTGATGTTAGTGTTGGCTATGACGATGCTCGACGAGCCTTAGCTAGCTTCAAGCAGGCTTTGAAGGATCTAGGAGCGATATAATATGAATGATAAATATGAACTAACTATTGGCATTGAATGCCACGTCCAGCTAGCGACGAACAGCAAGCTATTTAGCTCGTCTAATAACGATGCGCGCGATAAAGAGCCAAATCTAAACGTTAATCCAGTCGACTTTGGTCTACCTGGTATGTTGCCGGTCCTAAACCGGGAAGCTATCAATCTAGCGATCCGGGCCGCTAAAGCGCTTAATTCATCAGTCGCCAAGCTGAGCCGCTTTGACCGGAAGCACTATTTTTATCCAGACTTACCGAAGGGTTACCAGACAACCCAGATGTATCAACCGATTATTGAAGCCGGCTATGTTGACGTGCCACTTGATGTGGGTGACGACGTACGCGTTCGAATTCATCACGCCCACATTGAAGAAGACGCCGGTAAACTAACTCACTATTCAGACTATAGCCTGGTTGACCTTAACCGAGCCGGCACACCTTTAATCGAGATCGTCTCTGAGCCAGACATTCACAGCTCCGAACAAGCCCGAGCATACGCTTCAGAGCTTCATAAGTTAATGACTTATGCTGGCGTGACTCGAGGTGATTTATATCATGGCAATATGCGTTTTGATGTTAATGTGTCTGTCGCCTTGAAAGGGTCTAGTGAGCTAGGTACCCGAGCCGAGGTCAAAAACCTTAATTCATTCCGAAGTGTCGAAAGAGCGGCTGAGTATGAATTTAAGCGACAGGTTGAGCTACTGGAGGCTGGTCAATCGGTCGTTCAGGAAACACGTGGCTGGAACGACGACAAAGGTACGACAACTAGTCAGCGATCTAAAGAGGACGCCCAGGACTACCGCTACATGCCCGACCCGGACATACCTCCAGTCGTGCTGACAGATGATGATATTGAAAAAATTCAAAAACTGGTTCCAATGCTGCCCGGACAGTACCGCGACAATTGGCGCGATCTTCAGCTTGATCGGTCGGTTATGCACGCCGTGCTCAGTAACTCTAGTCTAGCTGAAACACTTGAAGCTATTCGGATCGAGTCTGACAACAAGATAGTCAAGCGAGTCTTTAACTGGTTCGCTTCAGCCGGCGATTTCGACACTAGCGCCGTTGAGTCGGGGCTGGTCGGTCCACAGCGACTTAGCGAGCTGTCACAGATGGTTGGCGACAACAAATTGAGCTCAACCGGCGCTAAAGAAGTCTTCTTTGCTCTATTTGATGAGGCTAACACCGGCAAGCAGCCGGAAGATATAGCTCAGGCTATGAACCTACTGCAAAACAGCGATGAAGGTGAGATCGAACAGATTGTTGACGCAGTGCTGGCCGATCCAGCTTCGTCCCGATCAATCGACGACATCAAAGCCGGCAAAGACAAAGCGATCGGCTATCTTGTCGGTCAAGTTATGAAACAGTCGGCTGGCAAAGCAAATCCCGGCATGGCGCAGAGCCTAATTCGCAAAAAACTCGACACATAGGAGGGGAATATGAAACAACCAACTAAAGCAGTGATCTGTGCTGCCGGTCTCGGTACGAGATTTTTACCGCAGACTAAAGCAATGCCAAAAGAAATGCTGCCGATTGTTGACCGGCCTGTTATCCAGCTGATTGTCGAAGAGCTAGTCGCTGCCGGTGTCGAGGATATCATACTAGTCACCAGCTCCAACAAGCGAACTGTCGAAGATCACTTCGATAAAGACGAAGGCCTTGAAGCAGGACTAATCCTAAAAGGTAAACACCAGCTAGCAGAGCAGCTAGGCAGTATATCTGATCTCGCCAACTTCATATATATTAGGCAAAAAGGCTCACCCAAAGGTAACGCCCTGCCTGTTAAAAACGCTATGCATCTACTTGGCGATGAACCGTTCTACGTATTATTTGCTGATGATTTTTTCCGGAGCGAATGCTCACGAGCCGAACAGCTAAAAGACGCCTACCTGAAAACCGGTAAATCTGTCATCCCCCTCATGGAGATCAACACGGAGGACGCCGACAAGTACGGCATGGCGATAGTTGGTGACGAACTCGACGAAACGACTTTTCGAGTTAACGGATTGATGGAAAAACCGGGTAAAGACAACACGCCGTCCAACCTAGCTTCGCTCGGGGGCTATCTGCTGACACCGGATATTTTGCCGATAATCGAACGGCAGGCTCCTGGCGCTAATGGTGAAGTGACTCTAGCCGATAGTATCGACGAACTGGCGCGTGCCGATAAGGTCTACGGCAAGGTGATTGAAGGAGTCTATCATGATACCGGCGATCAGTTGAAATATATCCAGGCAGTTGTCGATATGGGACTAGAGCACAAAGACTTCGGCTCTAAGCTCCGGAGTTACCTAGAAGCCCGATTAAACGACAAGTAATATTTTCTATCGCCTCTGCGGTCTAGGTGTATCCGGCTATCTCAGCGTGTTACAATATAGGTATGATACTTAGTCAGACAAATGGATATAGCGCATGATTTGGTCACAAATTCTGGTCGTTTTACTATCGGTTATTCTTGGACTATTTCTAATTGCCGGCATAGCTTTGATTGCTATGGTCGTCAAGGTTACGATTGAGATAAAATCAGTCTCACGTGACACTAGGCGGGCGATCGATAATATCGAGCAATCCGTCAGTGAGATTACAAAAACTGCGAAAGTACTAACTACATTACAGGCCGTTTACCGAAAATTCAAACCAAAGTCTAATTCTAAAAAGGAGAGAACCCGTCATGACAAATAAGTCTAAATTCGCCCTAGGAGCAATTATGGGAGCCGCTGCTGGCATCGTCGCCGGTCTGTTGACCGCTCCAAAAAGCGGCAAAATGACTCGGAAAGATATCAAAGCCAAAGCCGTCGAGCTCAAGAAGCGAACTTCTGAAAAAGAAGCTAAGTAGTTATGTCAGCTAGCAAAAAACCTATGACCAAAAAAGTTGCCTCTGAAGCCGAGCGTAGCGCTCGCCACAAGATTATCGAAGAGCTATTTTATGACTTCCACCGATCACGCATCAGTGTCTACTGGATGAATTTTTTCAGGGGAGTTTTCTTCGGATTCGGTAGCATAATCGGCGCTACTATTGTGGTAGCAATTTTTATTTGGATTATAAATCTATTTACCGACATCCCAGGTATCGGTGATTATTTTGAATATGTTCGTCAGTCAGTTAAATCTGGCAGTTAAGCGTTGTAAACATAACCGACTGAGCCTCTCTGATATTTGATACAATAGAGGGATATGTCGGGGTTAGTAGATACTAGTAAAACTAGCGATAAGGATAGTCTTGTGGCGTCGGATTATGTGCATTTGCATAACCATACGCACCATAGTGTCTTAGATGGTCTTACTAAAATTCCTGATCTTGTGGCCCGCTCTAAGGAGCTTGGCATGGAAGCTGTCGCCATTACCGACCACGGCACTATGTCGGGTGCGATTGAGTTTTATAAGGAGTGCCTGGCTACTGGCATTAAGCCAATCATTGGCCTCGAGGCTTACGTCGCCGCTCGCTCACGACATGATCGTGACCCGGGCAAAGATAAGGCCCGCTATCACCTGACGCTGTTAGCCTCCAATGAGACTGGCTACCGCAACCTAATGCAACTATCAACCCTCGCCAACCTTGAGGGAATTTACTACAAGCCGCGTATTGACCGTGAGCTACTTGAACAGTACAACGAGGGTATTTTTGCCTTAAGCGGCTGCGCCAGTGGTGAAGTCGGTGAAAGTTTACGCCAAGGAAATTATAAACAGGCTAAAGAAGTTGCCTCGTGGTATAAATCAATCTTTGGCGATCGCTACTTTTTAGAGCTTCAAGACCACGGACATCCCGATAGTCCGGCGGCTTGGGATGTTCAGATTGGTATCAACCAAGGTCTGGAAAAATTATCAGCCGAACTTGGTATCGAAACTGTCGTGACGAGTGACGGTCACTACTTGAACCACGACGATCGTGACTCACACGAGATACTTCTCTGTGTAGGGACAGGTGCTTTCTTGAGCGACGAGAAGCGAATGAGCCTTAAGGAGTTCGAGCTGCACGTTACTGACCCAGTTGATATGATATCGCGCTGGCAAAAAACTAATCCCCGTGCCATCAAGAACACTAAGAAAATTGCTGATCAGTGCAAGCTAACAATCGAGCTTGGTAAGATACTGATTCCTAAGTTCCCAGTTCCCGACGGACTGGACGAAAAATCCTATCTTGATAAGCTGGTCTATCGCGGCCTAGCTGTTCGCTATTTAGCCAAAACAGTCGATGAGGCCATAGCGCTGACAAATAACGAGATTCGAACGCTACTTGAAGCCGACATAGTCGAGAGACTTGATATGGAGTTCGGCGTGCTGGATAACATGGGCTATAACGGTTACTTCTTGATTGTTCAGGACTTTATTAACTGGGGTAAAAACCGTGGTATTATTTTTGGTCCCGGCCGTGGCTCGGCAGCTGGCTCAATCATCGCCTATGCGCTTAATATCACCGATCTTGACCCTCTGAAGTACGACCTGCTATTTGAACGTTTCTTAAATCCCGATCGCATCTCGATGCCAGATATTGATATTGATATTCAGGATACCCGTCGCGGGGAAGTTATTGAGTATTGTACCGATAAATATGGTGCCAGTCGAGTGGCTAATATTGTGACCTTTGGCCGGATGGCAGCTCGAGCGGCCGTCCGAGACGTGGCACGAGTACTAGAGGTGCCATATGGCGAAAGCGACCGACTAGCTAAAATGATTCCACCACCAATTCAGGGACGTCACATGCCACTCAAGGTCTCGCTCCAGGAAGACCCCGACTTAAAGCGGGAGTATGAATCGAACCCAGTAGCTAAAAGGGTGTTTGATTTTGCGGCTCGACTGGACGGAACGATTCGCTCTCATGGCGTGCACGCGGCCGGTGTCGTTATCGCACCGGATGACCTAGTGAAGTACGTCCCACTTGAGATGGCACAAAAGGGCGTCATCGCGACCCAGTATCCGATGGGACCAGTCGAGGAACTGGGTCTACTAAAAATGGACTTTTTGGGACTTAGTAACTTAACCATCATCAATAACGCCCTGCGAATTATCAAAAAGGTGCACGGAGATGACATTAATTTATCCGAGTTGTCGTTAGAGGATGAAGCGACCTATGAGCTTTTCCAGCGCGGTGACACGACTGGTGTCTTCCAGCTTGAGTCGGCCGGTATGAAGCGCTACTTGCGGGAACTTAAGCCGTCACACTTTGACGATATCATTGCGATGGTTGCTCTCTACCGCCCGGGGCCAATGCAGTTTATTGATAGCTTTATTAAGCGAAAGCACGGTGAAGAGGAGATTACCTATCTTCACCCAGGGCTCAAACCATCGCTCAAGAGTACATACGGTATTTTGATCTATCAGGAGCAATTCATGCAGATTTCAAAAGACTGGGCTGGGTTCAGTGGAGGTCAAGCCGATACACTGCGAAAAGCAGTTGGTAAAAAGAATATCGATCTTATGAAAAAGGTTAAACCAGAGTTTATCGAAGGTGCAGTCAAGCATAGCGGTGCATCACGGGAGGTGGCTAACCAATTCTGGGACCAGCTCGAGGAGTTCGCGAACTATAGCTTTAATAAGTCCCACGCCGCCTGCTATGGCCTGATATCTTATTGGACAGCCTACCTGAAGGCACATTATCCGGCGGCCTTCATGGCGGCGGTCATGACTAGTGACCAAGATGACGTCGAGCGACTAGCGATTGAAATCAATGAGTGCAAACACATGGGCATAAAAGTACTGGCGCCAGATGTTAATGAATCGTTCGTTGAATTTGCGGTCGTACCCGGCAAGAGCGAAATTCGCTTCGGCATGGCAGCCGTCAAAGGTGTCGGTGTCGGGGCGGTTGAGGAAATCCTGCGCGCCCGCGCTGACGAAAAATTTAGCAGTGTTGAGGACTTCGCCCGCCGTGTCAGCACCTCGAAGTTCAATCGAAAAGCTTGGGAGTCACTCATGAAAACCGGCGGTTTCGATAAGTTTGGTGACCGGTCAGATCTGCTGTTTAACCTAGAAACCCTCCAGGCCTTTGCCTCGAAACTGCAAAAGGAAGCCCTGAGCGGTCAGACCGATCTATTTGGCGGATTGACTGGTGACGCCAGTGTCCAGCCGACTATCAGCCTCCAGACCGCACCAGCCAAGCATACTTCTAAAGAACGTCTTATGTGGGAACGTGAGCTACTGGGTCTGTATATCAGCGCTCATCCGCTCGATGAGTATGATACTTATTTTGAGGAACAAACAGTACCGATACGAAACATATCGGCCGACATTGATGGGCGCAAAATCACGACTGGAGGTATCGTCAGCACAGTCCGCTCAATCGTGACTAAGTCGGGCGGTAAGATGGCCTTTGTCCGGATGGAAGATAAAACCTCCGAACTGGAAGTCATAGTGTTCCCAAACCTCTACGCCGAGGTTGGTGGTAAGTTAACTCAGGATAGAATCTTTAAGATATCGGGCAAAGTATCAGCCCGCGATCGAGATGGTGTTTTGACGAGCGAAGTTAAGATAATCGCCGACGATATTACCGAGGTAACCGACGAAGAGCTAGCTGACTATGAATCGACCGGTCGCAAGATGCAGACGCCATCAATGAGCTCCAAGGTTAAAGCATCACGCGTCAAAGACATGCAGGCCAAGTACGGTGTTGAGCCAAAAGAAAAAACTAATAAAAAAGCTGAGAACACGCCAAAATCTGTCCCGGTTGATGATAAGCCAAGCCTTAAAAAGCTGTATGTTCATATCAAAAACCCGGACGATAAAGACGGCCTATTAGCGCTGAAGCAAATCTGTTCTAAATTCCCCGGTGTCGTCGATATCATACTAGTGCTTGGCTCTGACAAAAAATCAGCCATCAAGCTGCCGTTTAAAGTCGATGGTAGCGACGAGCTAACCGCAAGCCTCGTCAAGCAGTTTAGTGAAGACTGCGTAGTTTTTAAGTAGTCAACTTAAATATCGTACGATTTTTCAAACCAGCTATCGCCAGATTCAATCAGATCTATAATATCGTGACAACTTGGCAATAGATCATCGACTGCATTGATCTCACTCCAGAAATTTTCACCAGTTTCGTCACCCGACTTAATATTGTCCGACTTTGTTTCACCGTATAGAATCACCACGTGCGAATAGCTCTGCAGCTCATCGTTAAGGGATTGTGTTATCAGGGCTGAGCCCCGAATACTCAAACTGATAGCTAGATTTGACTTGTCACGCAAGCGATTTGTGGCCGCCTCGATCACCGACATGCCTGGCTCCGGCTCGCCGTGTATAAAGCCGCTATATCCTAACATTGGCTGAACCTTGCGTCGACGAAGTAAGTAGCTAGAGCCATGCCTAATGA
>JAKDMF010000036.1 GCA_030452455.1 bacterium
AAGAGCCATATATGTTTGTGTAAGGTTCATAGTGTTTAAGTCACTAGGTCTTTTGACTACGCATGCTCTACTATTATTTGCGTTTCACTAGAGGAGCTAAAGAGCCATATATGTTTGTGTAAGGTTCATAGTGTTTAAGTCACTAGGTCTTTTGTGGTCCTGGTCTGCGATCGGTTCACATTTCACGCAGTAGTGCGGACCGCACTTAGTATAGTTATGACATAGTCACACCTGATACTAATCTATATTGTAGCGAAGTTGGCGCCTCCGGGCAAGCTGAATCTGTTCTGGGAGGCGCCAAGTGAGCCTGTTACTTATTGGCCTCACTCATAGTGATAGCCTCAGCGATGGTCGTACCGGTCATTTCACTCGGCAAGACTACTAGTGTTTTTTGGCTACTGGAGTCAGAGATACGCTCTAGCGTCTGCAACGTACGGATGTTCATGCCGCTCTTGGCTTTAGATAGAATGTCCGCAGCATCAGAGATACCCTTGGCGGCTTGGCGCTCACCCTCAGCATCGATCACGACTGCTCGACGATCACGTTCGGCCTCGGCCTGACGAGCCATAGCTCGCTTCATGTCACCGGGTAGCTCGATATTCTGAATCTTAACGTTTTCGATATCGATACCCCATTTTTCAGTCTCGGCATCAACAATCTCCTCAATCTGTTGCGAGACACTTTCGCGTTTTGACAGCAAGTCATCCAGATCAACATTACCCGTTACATCACGCAGCGCCGCTTGAGCAAACTGGCTCGAGGCATAGACATAGTTAGCAACTTCTAGCACGGCCTTTTCAGAGTCCTTAACTCGGAAATAAACGACAGCGTCAACGTTGACCGTGACGTTATCTTTTGTGATGACTTCTTGTTTAGGTATATCGATAGTATTAACACGAGTGTCTATCATGATAATCCGCTGCAGGACCGGTATGATAATCCTTAGACCCGGCTGGCGGATGCCAGTGAACTTACCGAGTGTTAGTACAACGCCGCGCTCGTATTGATTAACGACCTTCAGCGAGCTGAGTACGATGACAGCAACAAGAATCGCAATAAAATATCCCATATAGTTTTCCTCCGTTATGATATATATCTAGTATATCAGTTATCGAGGGCTAGTCGAATCATCTCTTCGACTAATTCGGGGTAGGATATGCCTTGTTCGCGCCACAGCTTTGGATACATACTAATATTTGTGAATCCCGGGAGGGTGTTTATTTCGTTAAAATAGACCTCGCCTTTGGCGGTCACGAAAAAGTCTAGTCGCGATAGGCCCTTGCAGCCGAATGCTTTAAATAGCTGCTTGGCAGTCCGTTGAACCTTCGATGCCACGTCCTGATCTAATTTTGCAGGTATAACAACCTCCGCCTTGGACGAAGCGTTGTACTTCTCGTCGTAGCTATAAAATCCAGACACTTTGATCTCGCCAACACCGCTAACTTTGTGATGCGGTGGATTACCTAGAGCGGCAACCTCAACTTCCTGGCCGTCGATGGCGGACTCGATAAGTATTGTGTCGTCCTCAATCAAGGCATTATTGATTGCTTCGCTCAGGCTAGCCTCGTCATAGACTTTGCTAACCCCGACAGAGCTTCCGCCACGTGATGGCTTCACAAATAGTGGGTTACCGAGCGTTAAATTAAGCCGGCTGAAGGATGGTACGCTATCACCCCGTCGATAGACCTCATATGGAGCAACCAGGACGCCAGTGACTTCAGAAATCTGCTTACAGGCCAATTTATCCATGCCAATAGCACTCGAGGTCGTGTCACAGCCAACGATCGGTACGTGGACTAGCTGAGCTAAGCCCTGGACTGATCCGTCCTCGCCGTTTTTACCATGGAGTATCGGCAATATAACATCGGGCTTGATGACTCGGTTACCTGGCAGCGTGATAAAGCTGGCAGCTCCCGGTACGGCCGCTAACTGAGGCATGCCGCGGGTCTCGATATCTGCATCGAACTGATCAAGCAGCCACCAGTTACCGTGGAGATCGATGTAACCAAACAGGACATCAAACTTGTCACTATCGAGCGCCGCATAGACATTACGAGCCGAAGCCACCGAGACATCGTGCTCCGAAGATTCACCGCCGAACAATAGCAATAGTGCTGTACGGTTCATAATATGTTAATTGTAGCACATCAATGCGCGCCGATTTAAAAACTAGATTTTTTGATTATAACTTAGCTGATAGTACAGAGTAGTACCGCTTCCGGTGACTCGCCCACACTCGAGGTTGCCATCATCCATATTGTTGTCAACTAATTGTTGAATCGCTTCGTCAATTGGAGATATAACTAGTACTACCGATTTCCAGTTAGTTTTTGGACATTGCGTCGGGTCCCAGGAATCTTTGTCATTATCATAGACCCAGGTAAGATCCATGCCCGACACCTGGGGCACATCTGGTATATATTTTTTAAATAGCATCGCGTCCGGACTTGTCGAGGCCATAATATCAGTAAAGCTAGGGTTGCCGCTACCGGTATAGACGTTGTCTTTGGGCCACTCTGGCGCAAACGTCTCCGAGGCCATTAGCTGAAAAGCTTCCTCAACTTTTGTTATCTCGCTAGCTACGGCGGCAGCTTTGGCCCTGTCTCTGATGACATTGTACGAAACCAGCGTGATCGTTGCCAAAATAGCAATTACCACGATAACTACGATAAGTTCGACGATAGTGAAGCCGGTTTTTTTAAAACTGTTTTTTTGCAATCTGTTCATAATACAATACCAATTATAACATAAGCATATTGAGAGATTAACCTTAGTCCGGCCACCTAAATTAGGCTATACTAGATACATGACAAGAGTTCCCCTGGCCGAACAAATGCGACCAACCAAACTATCTGAAGTAATCGGACACTCCAGCCTGCTCGGTGAAAACGAGCTACTCTATAAAATTACCAAAAACAAACAACCGGTCAGCCTGGTTTTATGGGGTCCGCCTGGAACTGGCAAAACAACCCTAGCTCGCATCATCGCCAACGAGACCGGCGCTGACTTTGTCGAGATAAGTGCCGTCATCGCCAAAAAGAAAGATGTTGAGCAAGTTATCGAACGGGCCAAGCAAAACTGGAACTTAGAAATTCGAACTATACTATTCATAGACGAAATCCACCGCTTTAATAAAGCCCAGCAAGATGCCTTTTTGCCGCACGTTGAGTCCGGCCTCATCACCCTGATTGGTGCCACGACTGAGAATCCAAGTTTTGAAGTTATATCGCCGCTATTGAGCCGGACAAGAGTCGTGACACTTCAAAAACTAAACGACGACGACATCGCCAAAATCATCAAACACGCTCTTAAAAAAATAAACAAAACCAAAAATGTTTCTGGGGAAGCAATCGACTACCTAGCCCACCTATCCGGCGGCGATGCTCGAGTGGCGCTCGGCAACCTGGAAATCGCCCTGCAGATGGACCAAAAAGTGACTCCGGAGACTGTCAAAATAGCTGCTAGTAAAAAAGTCCCCGTCTATGATAAAAACGGCGACATGCACTACAATATTATTTCGGCTTTTATCAAAAGCATGCGCGGCGGCGACGTCGAGGCCACTCTATATTATCTGTCCCGCATGATTGATGCCGGCGAAGACCCCAAGTTTATCGCCCGGCGGATGATAATTTTTGCTTCCGAAGATGTCGGATTGGAAGGCAACGGTGCGCTTAGTTTGGCCGTGGCAGCCTTCCAGGCCGTCGAACGAGTTGGATTACCAGAAGCAGCTTACAACCTCTACCACTGCGCCACAGCCCTCGCTCGGAGCAATAAATCGCGCGAGGTGACTGACTTAATGCATTCCGCCCAAGCGCTGGCCCAGAAATATCCCGACGCCGCCGTGCCGCTCCACATCCGTAACGCTCCGACCAAACTCATGAAAGACCTCGACTACGGCAAGGACTACGAGTGGAAGGCCGGCTACAAGCCTGGCAAAGGCTTTTTGCCAGATGAAATATCCAATTCCTAGATTAAATAATTACTTCTTTTTCTTAACTAGCTTCAGAACTTCTTCGTATCTATCGAGGTAGGAATCCGCCATCGCTTTGGCCGAAAATTTACGTTCCACCGACTTGCGGCAATCCTCTGGATTTATTTCATCAACTCGTTGCATATATTCATAGAATTCCGCTTCGTCATTAGCCAAAAATCCAGTTTTACCATGTTCAATAATTTCTGGCATTGCACCGCGCTTCATAGCCACCACCGGCGTACCGCAGGCTAGAGCCTCGATAACCGCCATGCCAAATGGCTCCTCCCAGTCAATCGGAAACAGCAAAGCTTTAGCTTCGGACAGGAATTTCATCTTTTTATCGCCGCTTAGGTTGCCCGAATAGGAAATAGATCGATTGCGCAGCACTTGTGGCTGTATCTTGTTACGATAATACTTAAATTCAGCGCTCGAGCGGTAGGCACTCAGCGGGTTCGACAACTCAAACAGTAATTTACGGTTAGACCCAATCCCAGCAATCGTACCGGCCATTCTTAGCTTGGCCTTCATGCGTAGACATAGCTTGATGGCAACATGTTGAGCCTTATCTGGCGTAAATCGAGCTAGCGTTATAAAATAATCCTTCTTTTGCTTAGAAAACGGAAACTGCTCAATCTCAATAGCATTATGGACCGCTGGCAAAATATTAGTTTTTATATTGTTCGGTACAGTTTTTGACATCGCCTCAGAAATACAGACCATATACAACTTGCCCATGTCACCTATTTGTTCGAGCGGTTTGCGGTTATCGGGTACGCCGCTAGCTATACTCTCCTTGTTGCTAAAGGGTGGCCCATGAAAGGTATGTAGCGCTGGCGGAAAGCCTTTTATTCGAGTTGCGAGCGATAGCATAACTGGGCCAACTAGCGGGTTATGATCATGGACTATGTCGAATTTTCCATCCTCTAGGATTTTGTTGAAGGCAAATTGAATATGTGACTGCAAAACCGGCATGACTTCATAGTACGGTTTATGGATATGGTCAAATTGTTCAGTTTTATAGAGAGATTCTGTTTTGACACCTCTAATTTTATGTTGTCCGTTGGCAAATAATGTCACCTCGACCCCTCGCTCAACCAGGCCATCGACAATTCCCTGCATGACCAGTTCGATACCGCCATAGCCCTTAATCGGCAAAGCCAACCACGGTGGCGCAATCATTGCAACTCTCAGCCGAGACTGTCCACTCATAGAATCCTACACTGTATCTTGATACGTAGCATTGAGCCCAAGTATATCACACTGCCAAAATATTGCTTACGTTGTGCTAGTATTAGTATATGAAGGATTTTGAAAAAATAACTTCAAAAGTGACGCTGCTACCCGGCGAAAAGCTCGTTTCAATCGAGTCTCATGACCCGAGATCCTTTGACAATGTCCCGTCGAGCCTCGAGCAAATCTTGCGTCTTACAAAATCCAAATCCCCCGAAGCGATCGGTGAACATGGGCCTAGCATAGCCTCGCTAGCTCTCGACCTCTCGTCTGAAGGCGACAGCCAAACACCAGATCACCTCAAATTATACGAAGTCGTCTTTGGTCGCGACTCCCTGCGAGTCGCCATCGATTTAATCTCAAGCTATCCAAAACTGGCTCGAGCTACAACCTACAAATTAGCCGAGCTCCAAGGCACAACCCAAAACCGCGAACGCGAAGAAGAGCCGGGCCGAATAGTCCACGAAGCTCGCGACCAAGACGATGTAATTGCTAAAAAGCTCAGTCAAGAACTAGGTTGGGGCTGGCCGTACTACGGATCAGTTGACTCAACACCAGAATTTATCCGCACCCTATCAGCCTATTGCCGACTGACCGAGGAGAACAATGCTTTCTTGTCAGCTGAATACACCAATAAAGACGGCGAGACTCACTCTATGGCCTATGCTATGGATATGGCAGTTGACTGGATTACCACCAGAATAGACAAGAGTCCGAGCGGCATGCTAGAGTTTAAGTCGGTTTTGCCAAAAGGTATCGAGAACCAGGTTTGGAAAGATTCCTGGGATGCCTATCATCATGCCGACGGTAGCCTCGCTAACCACAAACAAGGCATTGCATCGGTTGAGGTTCAAACTACGACCTACGACGCCCTGATGGACGCGGCCAATCTTTATGAACACGTCCTCGATAATCGACTAAAGGCCGATCAACTTCGCAAAAAAGCCGACGACCTAAAATCAACCATATTAAGTAAACTCTGGACTGATGAAAGAGGTGGCTATTTTGTGCTCGGCACCGACTACGATGATGATGGTAATTTACGTCAAATGAAAATCAAAACTTCCAACATGGGTCATGTTTTAAACTCCAGGCTGCTAGAAGACGGCACGCCAGAAAATGACAAAAAAATACAGGCCACCGTTTCTCAGATAATATCGCCCGAGATGCTAGCAACTAGCGGCATTCGGACTTTGGCCAGCGACGAAAAAAGATTTCGGCCGGGCGCCTATCATAACGGCAGTATCTGGCTCTGGGACACTCACCATATCGCCAAAGGCTTAAGGCGACAAGGCTTCACAGATATAGCCGATAACCTGGACAGCCGAGTCCTGAACGTGGTTGATTCAACCAAGATGTTCCCGGAATACGTCCGCGGTGATAACTCCGTTTTGCCGTCAGTTAATACCGAGACGATTGTTCTATGGGATGATAATTTCAAGCGCGAGAACAAGCTAGAACAGCCGCCCCAAGAAGTACAAGCCTGGACAGTTGCCGCCATTGAGGCAATAAAACAGCGCTTAAAACGGCGCCAGAAACAAAGCTAATTTTAGCTTACTATTTATCTTCGGCCATTAATGCCGCCAGCACACCGTTCGTCCAGCCAAAACCATCCTGCAGTGGATACTCGCCGCCGCCACCTAGTTGAGAGGTGTTGATGACATTATATTTTTCGACAAGTTTTTTGCTATCGCTAAATAGGTTGACACTGGTTTCCATCCAGCGTTTTTTGATTTCATTAGCCAGGGAAAAATGACCATAATTTCGAAGACCTTCGATCGCAACCCACTGGAGTGGTGCCCAGCCGTTGGGGTTATCCCACTGCTGACCAGTATCGATCAGGGTTGTGATCAGGCCACCCTCACGCAGAAAATCAGCCTCCAGTCGCTTGGCAACCGCGCTCGCCTGCTGATTGGTGGCAATTTTGGCATAGAGCGGGAAAACTGCCGCCAGGGTTAATCGGCCAGTTGATTTGCCATG
>JAKDMF010000002.1 GCA_030452455.1 bacterium
CCAATGTCAGGCGGATATATAGTAAACAATGTTTACTGTATATCCGCCATTTTAATTTTCGATGCCAAATTTTTTGAAACGTTTTTGACTAGCTTCAGTATCGAGTTGTTGTAGCTGCAGTAGCTCAGCGTAGATACCATTTGACCTAGCCAGCTCTTTCGGTGAACCGACCTCATCAACTTGACCACTCCGAATTGTAATCACTTGGTCAACCGACTGAATAGTACTCAATCGGTGGGCGATAATTAGTGTTGTTCGGTTTTTCATAAGTTCTTCTAGCGCGTCCTGAACTAGTTTTTCGCTCTTGGTGTCAAGACTAGACGTCGCCTCATCGAGGATTAGGATCGGTGCATTTTTTAGCAGTGCTCGAGCGATAGCTATTCGCTGTTTTTGCCCACCAGACAACTTCAGGCCCCTTTCGCCTATCTCGGTATCATAGCCGTGGTCAAACTTGGTTATAAAGCTGTCGGCGTTGGCACTCATGGCGGCTGATTCTATCTCCTTTTTGGTAGCCTCCGGTTTTCCGTAGGCGATGTTTTCACGGATCGTACCTGAAAACAGGGCTGCTTCTTGAAAAACCACGCCGATATTCTGGCGCAAGCTAGATTGAGTCACCTCAGCTATATCTTGTCCGTCGATGTTTATATGACCATCATCAATCGAGTAGAGTCGGAGCAGGAGGTTTGATATTGTCGTCTTACCTTCGCCGCTCTCGCCCACCAGGGCATTTTTGCTACCAGGCTCCAGGCTGAAATTCAAACCAGTAAATATAGGGTTTTCTTTGCTATAGCCAAATTTAACATCTTTAAACTCAATGCTGCCAGTTTTCAGCTTGAGTGCCTTGGCATTTGGCGCATCGACTATATCAGGCGTAACGTCCATCACCTCAAAGTAGTCTTTGGTGTTGGCGATAGCTCGCTGGGTCTGGTCGACGATGAAGCTGATACTAAATAGGGGCATCCGGATATTGCTGGCGTACATAATAAGCAGCACCATAGTACCAACACTATATTGTCCGGTCGCAGCGGCCACAAATATGTACGAATAAACACCCAGGAATATGACGTTGAGCGCTAAGCGGCGATAGACATCACGTTGATGCCAGTATTTACTTTGGGGGCGAGTTAAGGCAATTACATTCGAGAAGCGATCTTTGAATATAGTCAGTTCACTGACGGACTGGCGGAAACTTTTGACAACTTTGATTTGGTTGATGACTTCGGCGAAGCGACCGGTGGCGACATCTTGCTGGTGATTTATCTCGTGTTGGTATTTTTGCCATTTGCCAGAGGTCTTAGCGGTCAAATATATAAATACCGGGTATAGCAGCGTCAGCATCAGGCCAACTTGCCATGAAAATATATATATAATTATGAGCGACAAAGTTGAACTAAATAGAAACTGCAAGAAGTTATTACTGAGCGCGCGCATGTAGTTGGCGATCTGGTCTAAGCCGCGATTTAGGCGGTTTAATATTTTTCCAGACAGCTCATTATCGAAATATCCCTGCGGTAAGGTCAGCAGATGTTTGTAGTAGCGCTGGCTCATTAATTTTTTAAGACGAGCCGATAGGACGTCACCTATATAGCCACCAATGTTTGAAAACAGCGTATCGAAAACGTCTGACGTGAAGACTAAAATAGCCAGCATGGCCACAAAAAGCACTCGGACGTCATCACCCTGAACGGCCTTGGTTATTTCGTCAATAGCCGCCCGGATAAGTAGCGGTTGAACCTGGGCCGTCGCCGCAACCATAATTGCGAAGACACCAACAGCTATATATAGCGGCCAGAGCTCGCGCGTAAAACGTATTATTCTCCAAATTTGCTTCATCTGTTTCTAGCTTAGCACTTGAATATAAAATTACATAGAAAAACCCCGCATACATAGTATATGCGGGGGTCGAGCAGCTGTAAATTAGCTGTCCAGGTCTGCCCTATGTCTTTTCAGTTTGCTCAGCTTTACTCCACCGCTTTGATAGTTGTCCCGTGCAATGTTCTTGAGCTTCAACAGTCGGCTTATTCGCGATTCATCTGTCTCTGCTCTGGCATGGTTCAAGGATTCGGATATCTCCTCAAAGTCCTGCTTGGCGCGAGCCAGATTCATTTCCGCGGCTTCGATCAGTAGGTCGAGCATTTTTACTGAATCACCGTAGCTTACCATGATAGATCAACTCTTCTCTTCTAGGTAGGTCCAGTCTCGTGTAGACTACTATATTATACTATAATAATTCAGTTTAAGCAAGTAGTGGTTAGGCTTGGCTTGTTTTGTCGCGGCTGGCTTTGATGCGTTTGAACGCTTCGCCGACATGTTTGCCGTGGCGTCGTTCTATGTAGTCGGCCATAGCGTAGAGGGCGATTGTAGAGCCAAGTAGCTCCATGCCCTCTTCCATGGCGACTAGAATCCCTTCTGATGTAAAGGCGTTGAACGTCATGGCGTTAGTAATCACCTCCACGCCCATCGATCCGGCTAGGAATACAAAACCAGCTGTGGCTAGAAGTATGAAAGTTCGTTTCGGTACCATTCTAAAAATCCACCAGACTAAAGCTATGCCGATAGCTAGCACAAACGGTGCAACTATAATCCAGCCATTTTGCAGTAGGGTCGAGTCTGAGTTGCCATAGGCGGCGACGTGTAGCTGCGTCAGGACGAACTCGTGGGTTGTTGCAACTTCGTCGATCGAAAATACAGTGGCGATTATAGCCAAAGTTGACCAGAGAGCACGACGCGGTTTGCTTGACGTTTCAAGCCAAGCCGCTAGCAGCCCAGTCAAGGCGATACCGATAAACAGAAACTGTGAATACCAGGTTGCAACACTCTCCTCGTCATCGAGGTCGAATCGATTTGATAACTCGAAAATAGCAAAATTATCTCCCTTGAAAACTAACAAATTAAGCACCTGTAAAAACAGGTGCAGTCCAACCACAACGGCTAGGGCTACTAGGGTATATTTAAATATTTTTTTGGCGACGGTTTTTTTAGAATGTTTCATAATAATTCTATTGTAGCATTTATTTACTAAAGCTAGGCTAAAGCTAGGTCCTGCTGGGTGCTTTTTAGTAACATATTTGGCATTTCTTGATATTCCGGAATGACGGCATGCGATTTTTCTGGTCGGGATGAATCTATGATGTGGATTATTTTTCGACCAAAAGCCGCTTCGTAGGCCTTGACTGATTGCTCGGTTTGGACGACTGGATCGTTCTCAGAACTGATGTAATAGATTCTATTAATATCTAGGTGTTCAAGTGACCGCTCCGGTACGGTCGAGGCTTCGATGAATTTTGCTTGGTTATGGACTGTATTAAGTGACACATTAGCAGTGGTTTTCAGGTGTTGCATGGTTTGTTCGTCGGTGACATGTTCGTCGTGGGACGCCTCACCGTTTCGAATCGCTCGCTGTAGCATTGCCCAGCTCGATATTTTCGACACAGAATAGCTCGAGCGAAGCGTTGAGGCTGCCCGGATAGCCCGACGTGATGATGGCTTGATATCCTCAATTCCACTCGGTGACGAGTCTAGTATCAGGCTATCAATTGGTCCAAATTTTTCTGCAAATTCCGGATCACGAAAGGCTTCGGCTACCACCAGTCCACCCATCGACATGGCTATTACTGAAGCTCGCTCACCGTTGTCAGCCTGTCTGGCTTCTAAGAGGTGTTGCTTGACGGAATCAATCTCAATTTTCCCCTCACCGTAGGATAGATTATGGGTGTTACCGAGCTTAGCTAGCTGTGGCTCTAGCATGTCGCCGACGACCTCGCCGTCGGTTCGGCAACCTGGTAGCGTGTAAGTTGTGTGGTCTCCCTCGTGCAAGTCGGTTCGGACTGAAGCTGGAGTGTAATTTCGGCGTCGATTTATATATCCTGCTCCGGCATCGGCCATGAATGTCAGGGCGGCGGTGGCGGCTATTCCCAGAGCGTAGCGCAGCGCAGGCTTAACTTGCTGAGAGAGCTTTTCAGCCAGTTGTGGTTTTAGAATGTCTGCGTTTGCGATATGAGTCATTTTATTATCTCTTATCTTTGCCACATTATACTACTTGTGGTTATAAAAGTCAATAGCAAAATTTACACCGGTAGATTTACCGGTGTAAATTAAGGGCCAGAGTCAGGCTATGGATTATATTTAGCTAGAATAGTTTTTGCGAAACTTAGTTGATCTTCGACGGTTGTGTCTTCAGCTGATTCAGCTAGTCCGTAGCTAAATATAAAGCGTGTGTTTTTATATAAAACGTTTAATTGACCGAGAGATTTGTTAAAAAATGCACTGTCACCAATATCGCGGACGGCTTGAACGTTGCTACTAGATTTATCGGACTTAAAGACGGCATTGATCTCAGTTTCACCACTGGCGTTACGTGGCGACATAACTAGAAGCGCGGCTATTTTCATCTCGGTTTCAACCGGGTTGAGGTCAGTGTAGCTACAGTCGCTAGTCGATACATCGCCATCAGTCACCGGCTTTTCCGACGAGGCAATACCATTAACTTTGTCGCCCAGCATTGCCTTAGCGGTAGCTTCGGTCAGTAGATTGCAGGCCTCGACTGCTGGATAGGCTAAACGGTGTGACTGGTAGATAGAGACTGCCGCGCCGAGACAGACTAGGGCTATTATGGCTGCTACGGTAATCACCTGCGCTAAGTTGCGCGAGATAAATAGTTTGATTCTTTCTAGAAAATCTTTCATTGTCTGCTCAGTATATCAAAAAAATCGCTGAGGTAAGAATTTTAAATAACTTTATCGAGCTGAGCTAACTCGTCCAGGACCTGTTGGCAATCATAGACGGTCATGCGACGGCTACTATAGATTGGTGCAGCTTCGTCATCTCCGATCAGGCCGACCGTTAGGTCCATGGACTCGACATTAGCAACAGTTGACTGTCCATGTTGGCCGTAATAACTTATTTCATAACGGGCGACGACTGGTAGCTTGTCGACACCCAGCTGATTGATTGTGTAGCTGACAATAACTTCATAATTTTCGACCGTCAAGCCACGAGTCGCCCGGTCGTAGTGGATAGTCAGGGATTTACTTATCGACGATTCGTTTTCATCAATTTCAGAGGTGCCTAGGTCGTATCGCTTCGATAGATAAACTCCGTTTTGGTCGCAGCTTATATCGGACAGGGTTGAGCTTTTAAACTCGCTGTTTAGCAGTGTGCTGTCGAGTACATCAGTAAATAGGCGCCGGCTGTCGTTATCGAGGCTTTCGAATAAATTGTAGTCCTCGCGAGCATCTATCTCGCCGCTGCAGTAGAAATCTTTTTCCATAAACTTACCTTACAACTAAATAGTCAGCTTGTCACTCGCCTAACCTGGCCAGGGTCCTCCGAAGTGTCCACGGACAAATAAAAGTCACCGTTCGGATAGGAGGTGAACGGTGACTCTTGTAGAGATGGGGGTTTGGCGGTCGGGGTAGTTATTACATAATACCGACCAACTGAAGTTTGTTGTGGCGATCGGCCCTACCCCAGGTGATGGTCTCTTGGAGTTTGCGTCCGATCAGGCTTTGTCCGAGTGGACTACTGGTTGATATACGACCATCGCTCGGGTCGGCTTCGATGCTGTCCACTATCTGGTAGCGGATGATTCGGCCCTGGATGTCGATTAGGTCGACGATAGATCCGGCGGCAACCTTAAAGGCATCGCGCCTACGCGGGTATAGCTTAGCATTTTCTATGTAGTGCTCTTTTTCGGCTAGCTCGGCTTCGATTATATCGAGATTTTCGAGCTGATCAATCCGCTCTAGTCGGTTGTCGCGCGTTGATGTTTTGTCGGCTTCGCGCAGCGCCAGAATTGTTGATTGCCGCTCTCTTTGCAATTTAGATACTCGTTTTTTAAGCTCCTTGATTCCCTTTTTACTTAGATATATAGTGTTGTCCGCTGTCATGATAGGCCCCTCCTTATTTGGTTAAAACCCGTTTGATAACCTGTTGTTGTTATCTAACTACAGTTTCGCAAATGAACCTTAAAAGAGACTTAAAATAGATTTAGTTTGTATATTGTACAACGTTTAACTGTATAGCGGCAGGCTGACTGTAAAGGTAGTTTTGTTTTTGGCGCTGGAGCAGCCTATAGATCCATTGTGTCGATCGACCAGTTGCTTGGCTAGCGACAGTCCGAGCCCGTAGCCACTGGTGCTCCGAGACGAATCGCCTCTATAAAAGCGGTCGAATATACGATCTATGTCACTCGGGGATATGGTCGGTCCACTGTTGGTGATATACATTTTGGCGTACTTTCGGGAGCGCGATAGCTTGATCTGGACAGCTGTTTTGTTGTCGCTATATTTCAGGGCGTTATCAACTAGTATGTTAGCAATCTCATCGATGGCTGGCTTGTTGGCGTTAATAGAAATATCTCTTCGAGGCTTAGTCAGGGCGATATGGGATCCAGTCGATGCTTGGCGAGATGATACCATCTCGCGGATAGATTTAGACAAGTTAACCTTCGACTTGTCGAGTCTCAGGTTCGACTGACTAGATAGCTGCAGCAGCATATGCGACAGGACGCTCAATCGGTCAACTTCCTCTAGATTGCTTTTAATGACATCTTTTAGGTCATCCTTGGTAGCTTTTTTGTCACGGAGGATTACTTCGTTCTCGGCTTTGATGCTGGCCAGCGGAGTTTTTAGTTCGTGGCTAGCGTTGCTGACGAAGCGGCTTTGATTCTCGTGGGCTTTCTCGACTGGTAGCAGCGTAAATCGAGCTAAGGCATAGCACCCCATGGTGCCAGCGATGAATATAAATATATTGACGTAGACCAGACCCATAATAATCGACTGAGTTGCATCCTGACTCTGAGTTATAGCGAAAGTTTGAAAATAATCATCGGAAACGTTTAACATCGCCGATTGACTGATTTGATCGCGGAGACTTTCTAGTCGGGCGTTGACCTCACTAATACTGACCTGGTAGATGACGGTACTGAAGACGATACTAATCGTCATCAAAATGGCGATATACCAAACGGTCAGCTTGAGGGTGGCTGATTCAAACATTGTCTTCATATTTTTCATATCTACTGTCCTTCGATTTTATAGCCAAAGCCACGGACGGTTTTGATGAGTGGCCTATCAAAACCTTCATCTAATTTCGTTCGGAGGTATTTTATATAGACCTCGACTGTGTTTGGCAGTATGTCGGCGTCGTAATCCCAAACGTGGGCAATAATTTTATCTTTTGATAATGGTCGGCCTTGATTCCGTAGCAAGTACTCGAGTAGGGCGAACTCTTTGCTAGTTAGTTCAATCGTTTGGCCGGCGCGTGAGACGTGAAGATTATTTAGATCGAGCTTTAGGTCGTCGGCTTTTAGGACTGAAGTGTGGCTAGCTGGTTGACGCCGGCGTAGGGCCCGGACTCTAGCTAGGAGCTCTTCGATAGCAAACGGTTTTGTTAAATAGTCATCGGCACCAGAATCAAGCCCGTCAGTCCGGTCGCGGACAGTGCTAAGGGCGGTTAGCATTAGGACTGGCGTGTGGATGCCCTGGCTTCGCATTTGCTTGATAATATCGACGCCGTCGTACTCACCGGGAAGCATGCGGTCAACTATAGCTATGTCATATGGCTCGGTCGTAGCCATGGCATAGCCCTCATCGCCGTCGTAACAGACATCAACAGCGTGATGCTCCTGCTCCAGGGCACGCTTTAAGGCTCGGGCTATCTTGTGTTCGTCTTCTATTACAAGCACTCTCATGTAACTATAGTATACCTATGTTCTTAGTTTTTGCTTAAAAACTACTTAGAGGCGTACTGGTCGGACCAGGCTTGCATACTGCGCAGAACCGGCATCAGGTCGCGGCCTTTTTTAGTTAGCTGGTAGTCACAGCGACTATTGAGTGAGTTAGTTTTAGTTATGATGTCCTGTTCCTCGAGGTGAACTAAGCGGGCCGATAGAGTCCGTGGATTGACGCCGCCGACTAGGTTCTGGAGCTGACAAAACCGGACGGTGTCTTCGTTCATGAAGAAGCGAAGCAACTGTGGCGTCCATTTGTCGCCAATTATTTCGGTGGCTGTTTTTACACAGCCGACGCTGCTTTTAACGGTATCCATATACAAATACTATACATTGTCTAGCGGAAAAAGTCGACAGATTATACTTGCTTATGGTTTAAGATTGGGTTATAGTATTCTTATGCCAAAGAAAACTGACAAAAAAAATTCAGCAAAACAGACAGAACGCCACGAAAACATACCAGGTTTTGAGCCATTTAAGATAACTCTTGTAGTATCTATTATCGGTGGAGTCACCTTAGTAGTGTTTGCAATCGCATCCTACTATCTATAAAACAGACGGTCTAGCTTTTTTTACTAGGAAACAGTGATTTCAGGCTGATTCGCTTTGAGTATTCAAGTGCCCCGAAGCGGAACATACGAATAGCAATACCAAGGGCTAATATAGCACTTACTGCGAGGATTGCGATTCCGAGTACCGCCTCAGCTGGGTCTAAGTTGCCAATAGAGTTTCGCAAGAGTAGTGGGATTGGTGCTGTCAGTGGGAAGAACGATAGAATCTTGACTAGCATGGCCTCGGGCGATGAAACAAATAGTGTCACGGCGTAGAGCGGGCCAAATATTAAGACCATGACGACACCGAAGAATCCACCAGCTTCTTTGGCGGTTGGTGTTGCGGCACCGATCGCTACCAGCAACCCTGTAAATAGCAGGAAGCTAAATACGAACAGTACGGCGCCGATAGCGATTCGCGCTGGGTCAAGTGGGATGTTTGATAGGTCAAGCTCTGGCAGGCCGATGTTCTCGCGCAGGAATATAAAGGCTATGACGACTGGTATTAAGGTTATGATAATTTGTATCAAGGCTAGGACCAGTAGCGATAATATTTTGCCAATAATCAATGTCCTTGGTTTGATAGTGGTCAAGATCATCTCGATAACGCGGTTTTCTTTTTCCTCGGTGGTGCTAGTCAGCATCTGGTTACCGAACATAATTATCAAAATATAGAACAAGACTAGGAATAGACCGGGTGCGATTAGCTGCTTGAAGCCGTTATACTCGGCCCCGTCTTTATAGGTTGTCGAGCTAAAGTTAACCTGTCCCTGTAAAATAGCCGTAAACTCAACACCGGCCTTGCTAGCGGCTGAGGCGGTTAACATTTGCTCAGCGGTCGATTGATAGCGACTGTTATCAAATAGACCGACGTCGTTAGCGTAGACTTCGACATTTTGCTGTTTAATGTCCGGCGGATAGTAGAAGTAAGCATCAATTTTGCCGGTCTTAACATCAGCGATGCCCTGGTGTTTGTCTTTGATTTCTTTTGCTTTGAGAGATTTCAAGATGTTTGGTGAGATATGGTCAGACTTATCGGTCACTTCGACCGTAAACTTTTGATCGCCAACTGATTTAGCGGCTTCATTTGTGGCTTGATTCGAGAAAAAGACGACGACAAAAATAAAACCAATAATGACTGGAAAAGACAGGGCCATAATCCAAAAAGTTTTCTTTTTGAGGGTTCGAATTATTTCAAATTTGAAAACAGTGTCTAGATTATGCATGGTTGACCTCGTCTTTGTTGTCGTATATTTTTACAAAAATATCATCGAGACTAGCGCCACCGAATTTATTTTTGACATCTTTGATTGTTCCATAGGCCTCAGCCTTACCGTTTTTAAGTAAGATGATTCGGTCGCACAGCTTCTCAACTTCTTCCATCTGGTGAGTCACGAATATAACAGTTGCCCCGCCCCGGCGGTGTTCATCGATAATATCCATCAAAAGTCGGCGATTAACCGGGTCAAAGCCCTTGGTCGGTTCGTCGAGTATCAGCAGCTCCGGGTCGTTCATGACCGTGATACCTACTTGGATTTTCTGCTGCTGGCCACCAGATAGTTTATCGAGACGAGTTGTCGCCTTATCGCCAAGGTCGACTTTTTTAAGGTAGTCAAGTGACCACTGCTTGGCGTCAGCTTTAGCCATGCCTTTTAGCTGACCAAAGTAGACCATGGTGTCAATGACCGACTCTTTTTTGTAGAGACCACGCTCTTCTGGCAGGTAGCCAAGCTTAATGTCGCTATCGACGCTGAAGGTTTTGCCGTCGATTAGGAGCTGGCCAGAGTCGGCCCCGTAAATTCCGAGCAGGCTCCGGATAGTCGTGGTTTTACCGGATCCGTTGCTACCGAGAAAGCCAAATACCTCACCTCGATTTACTTCAAAAGATAGCCTATCGATTATTTTTTTCTTGCCAAAAGATATCGAAAAATCTTTCACAGTTACCATGGGTGTTGCTGGTGATTTTGCCATTACTCTCCTTATGTCTTTATAAAATTTAAACACATTTAGCTCAAGATGGTCAACGTTTATAAGACTTCATCGTGGTAAACTTAGGTCAATGAGTTCAGCAAATTATTTTTCTATTAAAACTAGAATTCCGGGGCGTCATGGCCGAACGGGGGTTATTAAAACTCCACATGGTGAAATCGCGACCCCAGCTTTTATACCGGTCGGCACCCAGGCTAGTCTAAAGTCCCTAACGCCCGAGCAGCTAAAAGCGACCGGTGCTCAGGCGGTGCTAGTTAATGCCTATCACTTGTACTTACGACCCAGCGCACCACTAATTGACGAAGCTGGCGGCGTTCATAAATTCATGAACTGGAGCGGCCCAATCTTTTCTGACAGCGGCGGATTTCAGGTTATGTCGCTCGGAGTTGGTTTTAAGAAAGTGATTGATATGTCCGGTGAGCTGCCTGATAAAAAATTAGGCAAAAAAGACAAGCTGGCCTGGATTACAGACGAGGGCGTGACTTTTAAGTCGCACCTTGATGGCAGCATGCACCTATTTACGCCAGAAAAATCTATGCAAATCCAGCATGAAATCGGGGCTGATATTACATTCGCTTTTGACGAACTGACAACGCTGCATCATAGTTATAACTACCAGCTGGAGTCGCTTAATCGTCGGACGCATCCATGGGCCGAGCGAAGTTTGTTAGAGCACAAGCGGCTCAATAGCGAGCGGTCGCATCGACCACCACAGGCTCTATTTGGTGTGGTTCAGGGCGCTAATCATGAAGATCTACGCCGTAAGTCGGCTAAGTTTCTAGGTAGTCTTGATTTCGATGGCTACGGACTGGGCGGCGCACTTGAGAAGTCGAAGATTGGTGAGATTGTTTCCTGGATGGCTGATGAACTACCCGAAGACAAGCCACGGCACATGCTCGGTATATCAGAGCCCGACGATATATTTGCTTGTATCGAAAACGGCGCCGATACCTTTGACTGTGTCTCACCAGCCCGGGTCGGACGTAACGGCGCGCTGTATACCCGCCACGGCCGAGTTAATATAACTAATCAACGCTTCCAGAGAGACTTCTCACCATTTGACGAAGACTGTAGCTGCTACACCTGCCAGAATTTTTCCCGGGCTTACCTGCGCCATTTGTTCAAGGCTAACGAGCTTCTATCTAACACTCTAGCCACTATTCATAATGAGCAATTTATCGTTGAGTTAGTCGATAATATACGAGATTCAATCGATAATGGAACTTACGAAGTTTTTAAACAAAATTTTTTGTCCGACTATTACAATAAATAGCTTGGTCAACCTAAATAACTAGTGCTATAATGACAACATATGAAGGTACGTATTGAGATCGACACAAAAACTTTTGTCCGCTTCTGGCTAGTTGTAATCGCCTTTGCGCTTGCCGCGCTAGCTATTTACAGCGCCCGGACCGCTCTATTGATTGTCGGTATCTCATTTTTCCTAGCTCTAGCGCTTAACCCGCCGGTCAACTGGATAGCTAAGCACATGCCAGGTCGAAGCCGCGTCGGCGGCACTGCCATCGCCTTCGTGCTGGTTGTCTTGGTGCTAAGTACATTTTTGGTACTGGTCACGCCGCCGATCGTGGAGCAGACAGCTAAATTCGCCCAAGCGGCACCTGGCTTTGTGGATACGGCGACGGATAAGTACAAGGCGCTAGACGATGTAATCCAGCGCTACGACCTGCAGCCGCAAGTTGATAGTGCCGTTAATTCAATCAAGAACAATGCCACATCGTGGGCAGCCGACTTCGGTCAGATCCTCGCAACCGGCGTCGGATCGGCCATGAAATTCCTGGTAGCAGCTCTTATCGCCCTAGTCATGTCGTTTTTAATGCTGGTCGAAGGTCCAGCTTGGCTAGAGAGACTTTGGCGACTCTATCGTGACGAAAAGAAAATGAAGCAGCACCGGAAGCTTTTGACGAAAATGTACTCGGTTGTGTCTGGCTACGTAAATGGTCAGCTGATGGTTTCAGCTATCGGCGCTGGCATGTCGGCCTTGACGGTCTTCGTACTTAGCCTGTTCTTCGATATCCCAGCCGGCCTAGCTATGCCAGTCTTCGCAATCACCTTTGTGCTGTCACTTATTCCGATGTTCGGTGCCACAATTGCCGGCGTCATCATCACGCTGCTACTGGCCTTCAATAACCTAACAGCCGCCATCATATTCATCATATTCTTTGTCATCTACCAGCAGGTTGAAAATAACTTCGTATCGCCAGTCGTTCAATCAAAAGCAATCGAACTATCAGCCCTAGCGGTCTTAATCGCGGCCACGGTCGGTATTTACATATTTGGAATCCTCGGTGGTATTATAGCTATTCCGATTGCTGGCTGTATTAAAGTCGTGCTTGAAGAGTACTTGAATACGCGGCCCGATGGACCAAAGTCCAAGAAGCCAATTCTTAAAAAACTAGCCCACAAAGCAACCGAAAGTAACTAGAAAAATCCAAACAAAAAAGTCGTCTCGAGGGACGACTATTTTAGTTACCTAAATATATTGCCAGTAGGTAGCGTCGGACGAATCTTTGAGCTGGATGCCGCGCTCGGCTAGGGCGTCGCGAAGTCGGTCAGCCTCCTGCCAGTTTTTGTCAGCTCGGGCGCTTTGACGGTCGGTGATTAGTTGCTTTACGTCATCGTCGATATCGGGTGTGGAGTCCATAATACCAAGACCGAGTAGCTCGTCGATAGCTTTGACCGTCGACTCGATCGCTTGAGTGGTCGACTTCAGTGCAATACTGGACAGGTGCGCATCAACTACCTGGAGCGCTCCAGGTGTGTTTAGGTTGTCATTTAGTGCAGTTATCATGTCCTGGCGAAGCTCATGACTTGGAATATCTGTACCGGTCTGCATGTCCTGTCGCTGGTGCCTGATGGCGGCTAGGTTGCGCCAGTTGTTCAGATGGTTCTTGGCTGCTTCGAGGTTCTCGAAGCTGAAGTTACCTTCGCTTTGATATTGGCTCTGCAGAACAAGCATTCGATAGTCCATTGGGCTGTAGCCTTTAGACTCTATGTCGGACAAAGTGTAGCCATTGCCGAGGCTCTTGCTGATCTTAGTACCATTAACTTTTAGGTGATTGTTGTGTAGCCAAAAATTTGAGAATGTTTTACCGGTGGCCGCCTCCGACTGCGCTATCTCGTTGCTGTGATGAACGGGGATGTGATCGATCCCGCCAGTATGGATGTCGATGGTATCGCCTAGCAGTGTTAGCGCCATCGCGCTACACTCGAGATGCCAGCCCGGAAAGCCCATCTTGTCACTGGCTGAGGGATCGTCTAGAACGTCAGTTGGTGTCACCCACTCCATGTCACGAGTTTGACCCTGAGGTGTAAACTTCCAGACGGCGAAATCGCTGATATTACGTTTGTCGGAGTTGAAGTCAACTCGGGCACCAGCTCTCTGAGCTTCGAGGTTGAGATGAGCAAAATCAGCATAAGTCGGAAATAGTGACGTATCAAAATAAATACCATCGTCGATTTGGTACAAATAGCCGGTCTGTTTGAGGCGTCGGATTAGATCAAGCTGCTCGTCGATGTAGTTAGTCGCCTTTGTGATGTGAGCTGGCGGCAGCAAGTTTAGTTTATCCATGCCGCCTAGAAAGTCCTCTGTATAGAACTCGGCAACTTCCCAGGCAGTTTTACCCTCGCGCTTGGCCCCCTTTTCTAGCTTGTCCTGGCCATCGTCGGCATCGCTAACTAAGTGGCCGACGTCAGTTATGTTCATGACGCGTTCGACCTTATAGTCGTTAGCTATCAGAGTTCGTACTAGAATATCCCAGTAAATGTAGGCGGCCCAGTTACCGACGTGTAGGTAGTCATAAACTGTCGGTCCACAGGTATAGAGTCGAACCATATCATTATAGATCGGTGAAAACTGATCACTACTGCGAGTCAGTGTGTTATAGAGCTTAAGCATCGCCAAGGGCCTTATTGGTGGCATCAATTAGCTCTTTGACGACAACATCATAGCTATCGTAAACCCGGAAACCAGCTGCGTACTCATGTCCACCGCCACCGAAGTAGCCAGCAACTGATGTTGAGACCGGTAAGTTGGAGCGTATTTTTCCGGTTAGCTTGCCGTCGGGGTATGTCTTGAGAGCGACGGCTATATCGACACCTTCGACTAAGCGCATCTCATCGAGCACCAAAACACTTGGATTGTATTGGTCGCTGTATTTTTGGATATCTTCCCACGGAATGTGAACGGTGGCTAGTTTGCCGCCCAAGAAGTATTCGATACGGCCGATCAGCTGGCCTTTATAGGTTAAAATTTCGGGAGATTTTTTCATAAATTCACGGCGTCGTTCTTCGATGTCGGCCACTTTGGCGCCGAGCTCAGTTAGTTTGCCGGCCGTAAAGTAGCTGCTAGGTGAAACACTTTGAGTGGTTAGCCCCAGGCTATCCGATAGCAGCGCCGCTAGCATGCTCTCGGCGGCTGATTTATTGATTGCCCAACCAGCCTCAACCGCTAGCTCGTAGACGACCTGACTGGCCGACACGACCGGTAGGATGACCGACTCGAAGTCGAATTCCAACGTTGGTTTGGTCTCGTGATGATCGATTACTAGTACCGGGTGAGACTCTAGGAAGTGTCGGACACCGGGAGTGTTTAAAACTTTACTGAGCAGTACTTCGCTGCTGGTGTCGACGATTATGGCCATATCAGCCGATGTATCGAAGTCTTGCACTACCCTATCCCAGCCGCTCATATAGCGCATGTATTTAGGCATTTCAACCGGGCAATATAGAGTAACATTTTTGCCAAGATCACCGAGAATTTCTTCCAGGGCTAGACTGCTGCCCAGCGAATCACCGTCTGGATTTTCGGCCTGGATAACGATAATATTTTGGGCTGAATTAATTAGTTCTGTCGCGTTGGTATGCATATACTCTTAGTTTACCACAACGGATACGATAGATTGACAGTCTAGCGAGTTATATTGTAAGATATAGCCAATCTTACAGAACGTGAGATAGTCGTGATACACCATCACGTTAATAGACAGGAGATGGCGATGACGCTATCAACCCGCACTGAGGAACACATCAACAGCTTCAATCCGCTGTACTTGATTCATTCTGTCGGTGACGACAAATTGGTCGAGGAGATAGCCGATATCAAGCGAAGAGTTCGGCGAATTCTGCTGACTCGCAGTGATCCAACCTACCGAAGCTTCAATAAAGTAGCTCGGGCTTACCGGCGGATCATTCGACTCGGTAAATACACCTACAGCGATCAACTACTAGCTGCAGTCCAGTTGTGGAAAACCGAACGTCAGATGAGGTTCGGCGACTACGTCTACTACGATATGCATATGAAGGCTTTGAAACTGTTCGAATCCGAGCAGCCGATGGCCGACACATCTCAGTAGCCGGTAGTTTTTAGCAAAGTTTTGCAGCGATTCGGGTCATCTCCTGTCTCGCTGACTAAGTACTCGAGTATCTCGAATATTTAGTCAGCGCCAAAAAATTAAATAGTTTTACGACCTTCTAGGGCGTGAGTTAGCGTAATTTGATCGGCATATTCGAGGTCGACGCCGACTGGTAATCCACGGGCCAAGCGACTCATTTTTACTACGACACCCTGCTCACTCAAGTAGCGCTGCAGGTATAACGCCGTCGACTCACCTTCGACGCTAGCGTTAGTGGCGATAATAACTTCAATGACCTGATCGGACTTAATTCGCTCGACCAGTTCAGGGATATGGAGTTGTTCTGGTCCAATTCCATCAATCGGTGAGATCGCCCCGCCTAGCACGTGGTAGGTGCCCATGTATTGATTAGTCCGCTCGAGCGCGACTATGTCGAGTGGTTCTTCCACTACAGCAATTAGCGACTTATCACGGTCGCTATCGCTATAGAGTGGCGAGACGGTTTGGTCGTCGTTGATATAGGCAAAAGTAACCGGGCAATATTTGACCTTTTTATGCAGAGTCGCCAGTGAGGCGGCTAGTTTTTGGACATTCCGATCGTCGGCCCGCAGTAAGTGCGTGGCGTAGCGTTCGGCGGTTCGAATACCTACCCCGGGCAAGTTACCGAGCTGCTCGATAACGTCCTCGAGCGCATTTGGTAGCAGTTGTCTCACCTAGAGTCCTAGGTTGCCAAGGCCGCCCATTAGTGGTTTCATTTTTTCAGCGGCAACTTCCTGAGCTTTTGTCATGCCGTCACGGACTGCAATCTCTACCCAGTGCTCAAGCTCAGAGATATTTTCAAGATCAACCTGCTCTGGGTCGATTTTTACACTCTTAACTTTAAGTTCGCCGTTGATCTGGACGACAACTGCGCCGTCGCCGGCCTCAACTTCGATAATTTGTTTAGCTAGGTCTTTTTGCGCTTTACGCATCTGGTTTAGCATTTTCATTTGGTCAAAAGCCATAATATTCTCCTCCTATGTATTAGTTCTAGTATACGTTATTTAGAGGTGTTTTTGTAGATGTAAAATCGGTCGGCTTGCTGGCTGGTTGTCGATGTTATGATTTCTTTGATGTCGGCCCCATTTAGATTGAGCTTTTCTTTAGCGGCTCGACTTATTATGAAGCTATTCGATTGTGTATCGATCGAGACGCTTGATTTTACAGATATACCATCAGGCGCTTTAGCGGCGAAGGTTTTGTAGAAGTCATACTCCGACCGTGAGACAACCAAGCTATCGACACTTGGGTTCTGTCGAAGTGTGTTTGAAACTAGCGATAAGTCAGTTGTGAAAACTTTGGCGGTGGCTGGGTTGTAGTGATAGCCATAATTATATATCTCCAGGCCGGATAGGATCATACCGCAAACCAATATACCGAGCGGGAAAAGTCCGGCGATTCGAGCGTAGGGGTTTTTCGGAAATAGTCTGTACCAGTAGCGGAAGAGAAAATCTAATCCAAAAGCGATGAATATCAGCGATGGTATAAACGTCACAGTAATATAGACCGGCTTAAATACCAGTACAGCTACAAGTAAGATAACCCACGTGAATAGCAGATAGCTTTTAGCGCTGTAATGAGAAGTGGCCAATCGGATAATACCGAGCACCAGTAGACCAATAGTGCCTAGCCCAAAGACTGGTAGCATGAAGCCGGCGTCTGATATCGACGGTGATGCCACGTATTGATGGGCTAGCTGGCTGAGGCTAGCTACGATGTCTGGCATTTTATCGGGTATACCGAGTAGCCGTAAACCTATCTCGGGCGACTGGTAGACTCTCCAGCCGAGGGGCGCTACAAGCGCTAGCAGGGCGACGACGGCTATCCAGAGCTGGGATTTTGACAAGCGCTTGAATACGTAGCGCAGATGCGGATGGAATATTGTCGCGATAGCTAATGACACGAGGAGGTAGATACTAAGTGGCGTGTAGAGACTCATGGCAACTAGCAGGCACAATACGATCTTCCATAGTAGAGTCGGACCGCGTCGGCGCACTACCATGGTGGAAACTAGCAGTATCCAGACTGCCCAGAAAATGTACATAATTGAGGCGGTGCCGTTCTGAGCTATAAACAAGAACTGGCCGGTTGTGATGGCTAAGAGCGTTGCCAAGACAGCGACGTTGTGATGAAACCAGCGCCGGAGTAAAAAGACCATGCCGACAGTTGACAGAAGCGCCAGTAGTAGCGACGGTAGCTTGATCGATATTTCACTCAGGCCGAACAGGTTGATACTAGCCTGTTGCAGCAGTTGGTACGGTAAATTAACGAGTGATAAGTTTTTATAGTCAGCCAGATTGACGCCGACACTGGCAATAGCGGAATTCATTTCCTGTTGAGTTAGACCAGCTGGTACGTATAGACCAGCTAGAATTAGTAACCAGACTAATACTACTAGTACTAAGCCGTATCCTATCCAGAATCTTTTTCTGTACAGGAAGTAATCTGTGACTTTTTTTCTACTCATGAACTTATTTGATTGTACCATATTGAGTAGTTAGGCGCGCAAAATGCCGCCGCTAATCGTGCTTACGGTCAAGCGACATAAATCGGAGTCGTTCTGGGTGGAAGTAGAGCTCAACTTTACCGGTCGGACCGTTACGGTGCTTAGAGATAATCAGATCGGTCAGATTCTCGCGATCGGTGTCAGGATTGTAGTAAGCTTCGCGGTAGATGAACATGACGATATCGGCATCCTGCTCAATCGAGCCGGACTCACGCAGGTCAGATAGCTGTGGAATTTGCGGAGTTCTGGTTTCGACACTACGCGATAGCTGACTAAGAGCGATGACCGGTACATTCATTTCGCGGGCAATTAACTTCAGGCCACGCGAGATTTCACTGACCTCTTGGACACGGTTGCCATCACTTCGTGGTGAGCTCGACTGCATGAGCTGCAAGTAGTCGACGATAATCAGACCGAGCTCATTTTCGTGGGCGGCGCGGCGGGCTTTGGTCCGCATCTCGAGCACTGATAGTCCTGGCGTGTCATCGATAAAGATTGGTGCTTCGGCCATTTCACCCATGGCCTCAGATAGCTTAGCAAAGTCATCGTCGGACAAATTACCAGTTCGGATATTCCAGGCATCAACGCCGGCAGCATCGGCTAGCATACGGTCAACCAGCTGGTCTTTGCTCATCTCGAGGCTGAAGAATATGACGGACTTTTTCTCAATTGTGGCGACGTTATAGGCTAGGTTTGTGACTAGTGTCGTCTTGCCCATGGCTGGTCGGGCGGCGAGGATTATTAGGTCGCTTCGTTGTAGGCCGGCCGTCATGTTGTCCAGGTCGCGATAGCCGGTTTTCACGCCGCGCAGGGCACCCTTATTTTTATGGAGCTCTTCCATGCGGTCAAAGCTGTCGGTTAGGACGGACTCGAGGCTAACCAAGTCGGTTTTTAGTGACTGATCACTGACCGAGAAAATCTCAGCTTCAGCTTTTTCTAGAAGCTCACCGGTTGTGGTGTCTTCGTCGTAGCCAAGTTCAGAGATGTCGCCGCTGGCCTTGATTAGCCGGCGCCGGATGGCTTTTTGTGAAACAATTTCAGCGTAGGACCGAGCATTAGCAGCTGTCGGTACGTAGTTAGTCAGTTCCGACAGAAAGGCCGATCCGCCAACTGTTTCAAGCTGGTCTTTTTTGGTTAACTCCTCAGTTAGGGTTAGTAGATCGACCGGTTTGTGTTTTTCATAGAGCCGCATCATAGCTCCGTAGACTGTGCTGTGGCGTTTGTCGTAAAAGTCTTTTTCGGTTACTTCCTCTGACGCATCAGCAATAACATCATCGTTAATAAGCACCGCACCTAGCAAGCTTTTTTCAGCATCTAGGTTCTGTGGTGGGATCTTGGCTTCAACTTTTTTGGTGGCCATTATATAGTAACCTCTTCTCCTCCACCCATAATAGCAGCTACTGCAGCTGCAGTGCCATCTTTTATCGGTGCTGGAGTTGGAATAGTCTCGATGTCGATTTCAGGTACACCAATTGCTTCCAGCGATTTATGGAGGCTGGTTCGGTACTTCGGATCATCCAGCTTCTTTTTGTAGAAGGCGCTACTAGTATAGATATTCAAGGTTCCATCGGCTAGCTGATAGCTACATTTATTGAGGACGCTGTAGATGGCGACATAATTTTTCTTGGTATATTGAATCAACTCGTTCCAGTCGATTGATTCGATATCGACCGACTTTTTGGTAGTCGGCTGTGTGGTCGGTGTTTCTGCATCGTCTATCTGAACCGGTGCAATTTCCTGAACCATAGTTTCACGCGGTTTTGGCTCGACCGCTTTGGCTGTTAGCTCGTCGACCGGATTCGGTAGAGTGACTGTCGCGTTTGAGACCGCTAGCGCAGCTGTCGACTGCCTGCGGGGCTTCATACAGCTAGCCAGGGCTGTTAGAAGCTTGTGCTGTGGGTACGGTGAGCTGGCTACTTCTAGCAGAGCGCTAAGCAAGGCTATGTAGATGTCTGATTTGGCGGCCGACAGGCGAGCAGCCGCAACAAGTTGCTCGAGTAGGATTGAAGTCTGAACGCCAGACTGCTCTAGACTGTCGAGGGTGGTCACTAGTCGGCTGAGGTCGCTTCTTTTGACACAATCGATTAGATCTTCAATTGACTGGAGCGGTGCTAGGCCGAGCGAGGCCTCGACAAGATCGGCTGTGATTGTCATGTCGCTACTTGAGGCTAGTCCCGCCATTTGGTCCAGTAAACCAACTGCATCACGGAAGCTGCCGTCGGCTCGGACAGCAAGCATGGCTATGGCATCAGTTTCAATGTCGATTTTCTCGGATTTGGCCAGTTCGGCTAGATGCTTTTCGATATCGTCGGGCTGGGCGCGGTGAAAGTTAAACCGCTGAGTACGGCTGATGATGGTATCCGGTAGCTTGTCGGCATCAGTTGTTGCTAGTATGAAAACAACGTGCTCTGGCGGCTCCTCGAGAGTTTTGAGCAGAGCGTTAAAGGCCGAGTTTGACAGCATGTGAACCTCATCGATGATGTAAATTTTTTTGGCAGCCGCCACTGGTGCGATCTGGGCTTTTTCGCGTAAGCTACGGATGTCTTCAACACCGTTATTACTAGCGGCGTCGATCTCGATGATATCTAGATGGTTGGTGGTTTCGTCGTATTTAAACTTGTTTATTTCGTAGGCTAGGATGCGAGCAACTGAAGTTTTGCCAACTCCGCGCGGACCGGTAAATAAATAGGCATGCGCGATTCTACCCTGCTTGATAGCCCGGCTTAGAATCTTGGTAATATGGTCTTGGCCAACTACCTGATCAAGACTTTTTGACCTGTATTTACGGTACAGCGCTTGTGCCACTGTTTGTCCTCCTATATCCCTGTTGTCTATAGTATACGATAGTTTGGTCGGTATTACCGTTGTAAAATCAGTAGAATTAAAATGCCCTATCTCTATTTAGTTAGAGATAGGGCCTAGTTCTTTTTGGTTAGTACTTGAGTAGTGTCAGGCGGTACTGATTGTGGCCGGTTTCAGTCACCTGAGCTTCGATTAACTTGCCATGTCGGTCAGTGGCGGTGAAACCGTTTTGAATCGAATCATCGATTACAATAACCTCGTGCAATTCAACCCGGGTGCCGATTTGATGAGAGAGCCGGTGATCAATAGTGTCCTGGACTTGCTGCGGCAGGACGATGCCCGTCACTAGTACGCCAAATATAATCGAGATACCGATCGATATTACAGACATGAACATCACAGTAGTTCGGGTCGCAAAAAATTTACGATCGACACTATCTAGATGGTTCAGTATGGCGACAGCAACAATTATGATCAGGCCAGCAGCCACAATAATAAGCGCGTACATGTAGCCCATCTCAACCGGCGCAATCGTAATATCATACGTCGTCGTGCTCGACGGCTCCATGTTAACTCCTAATCCAAAAAAGAACGCAGGTAACGAATTGTTACCCACGTTTAGTTCGCTAACCTGTGTCCTGACTATAGTATGTATTCGGTAGGATTACAAGTGATAGAGCGGCTTGTTCGGCAATTAAAATACCCCACTTTTTTAGAAGTGGGGTTTAGGTTATTTTGGATTACTTGTATTCGTAGAGAATTACATCGTATCTATCATGACCGGTCTCTTCGACGACACCGCGGACAGACTGGCCGTCGTTCGTGACAGCGATGAATCCGCTACTGACGTGTGAACCGTTGGTCGCGATGATGCTATGCAAGCCGACCGATTGCTCGAGCTGTTGCTCAATGCGGTCATTGACGGTGCTATAATAGGCCGAACTCAGACCAGCATAGCCCCAAAAGAGGAGACCGAGTAGCCCTACGCCCGCAGAGACCACGCCAATAATAGTACCGGCAGACTCCGTGTCGTCGGTTTTGATATAGCTGACAATAGCCAGGACTATACCGCCGATCAATAAAACACCGCAGACGATGAACATCAACGTGTAGTGCCCGCTCATGTCGACCGGTTCGATCGTGATCTCGTAAGGTGTGCCTATCTTCATGACAAACTCCTAATCCAAAAAGAACGCAGGTAGCGAAGTGTTACCCACATATTCGTATACCTACTGTAGTAGTATACAACTTTTTGCTAAAAAATCAACCTAAAGTGAGGCTTCGACAGCTGCCCAGGTGGCTTCCTGGTTGTCAGTTGGGACGATGATTGTCACTTGGTCGCCAAGATTTATTTTGAAGTACGTCACGCTGGCTAGCAGGATACGATATTCGCGCCCGTTAGCTTCGACGTAGTATGACCCATCGTGGTTGACTAGTGTGCCGATAACCTGGGTTCGGTCAGTTGGGCCAATCTGTTTGTAGACAAAGCCACCGTCATCGGCGATAGTCAGCTTCAGGATATCGCCCTCGACTAATTTCGATTTTGAGGCGTAGTTGGCTGGAACTGGATAGTTCTTGCCATCTGGACCAATCATTAGCTGGCCGTCAAAGACACCCTCGACAACTTTGCCGGTCGCGTCAACCTGACTATCACGCGGCGTGACAACCTGTCCGTCGTCGCCGACAATACTAATAAGCAACTCCTTAGCCGCAGCTAGGTTTGTTTCAGCTTCTTGAATCAATGATTTAAGTCGTTTTACTTGTTTTTCTGGTAATTCAGACATGCTCGCATTTCCTTGTCTGTTTTTGTTATATCACTTAATATATATCAGTTTCACGTCACTACGTCAAGATTTATCCAACTTATCCACACGGATATATGAGGTCGTCGGAAATTTGTTGTCAAAAATATTAACAATAAAAATAGTACTCGCCAGGGCGAGTACTATTTCGGATCAACAATCGGTTGAATACTAGGTTCTGAAACTAGGCAAGTTCGACTGAAGCGCCAGCTTCTTCAAGCTGCTTTTTAACAGCTTCAGCTTCGTCTTTAGCAACCTTCTCTTTGATAGCACTTGGTGCTTCATCAACTAGAGCTTTGGCTTCACCAAGACCAAGTCCGGTAATCTCTTTGACTGCCTTGATGACAGCAACCTTAGATGCACCGGCGTCAGATAGAGTAACTGTGAATTCAGTTTTCTCATCTTCGGCAGCACCAGCGTCACCGCCAGCAGCTGGTCCGGCAACAACAGCTGCGGCTGCAGCTGGCTCAATGCCGTATTCGTCTTTTAGAATGTTTTTTAGTTCGTTTACTTCAAGTACTGTAAGTCCGGTAAGACTTTCAGCTAGTTTTTTCAAATCAGCCATGTTAAATCCTCTCTATTGGATAGTTTATTAAATATTTACTGATTGCAGGTTATGCAGTCGCTTTTTCTGATATACCATCGAGCAATGCGTGTAGATTGCCTGATAGACCGTTTGTAATATCGTGAACTGGTGACAGTAGCTGACCGATAGTCTGAGCGATAAGCTGTTCCTTGCTAGGTAGACCAGCAAGAGCTTTAACGTCATCAGCTGATAGGTTGGCACCTTCGCCAGAAAACGCACCAGCAAACAGTAGCTGCGGGTGTTTTTTAGCAAATGTATCTAGTACCTGAGCTGGTGCAACTTCGTCATCGCTGCTGGCAGCGTATAGGAGTTGGCCAGTTAGGGCACTTGTATCAGTGTCTTTGTAGGTATCAACAGTCGACATGGCCACACGGACTAGTCGGTTTTTGACAACCTTGATTGTTACGCCAGCTTCACGAGCAGATCGTCGTAGTTCCTGAATATCAGTCACTGACAATCCCTGGTAGTGGGCGTAAACAGTCATTTTTGCACTAGAAAAAGTTTCTGTAATATCTGCAACCAAAGCTTGTTTTTTATCGCGTGAAATAGCCATAAATAACTCCTTTGATTATGTGATAATGTGTATTCAACCGAATTGTCAATGAACGGTAATGAGAGATCAAATAATTGATTCTCGCATCACCAAAGACTAGATTGAAAATAGAGTATATTCTCACCTCGGCTGTATAATTAAGTGTTTCCACGGCAGCTATCTCTGGCAATGTCTAGCTGTATTATAGCAAAACTCTCGCCTCTGGTCAATAAATTAAATTGTCCCGCTAGCGCTACGACCTAAAAACTTGCAATTAGAGGCTTGTCGTAGTATAATATGGCTTTGATGTACGAATATAAATCTTACACATCTCCAGAGGGAAATCAGCAGCACGTTGAGGACAAATTGTTTGGTCCAGTCCCCTATACGGATGGTATAGTCTCACTCGAAAGGCTAAATCCGGTTCTTCATGGCAAGCCAACGCCGCTGGACCCCGAATCGGTTTACGTCATCGGTTCTCCGCAGCAAGGCGGACTTGATTATCGGGCCTACGCTGAGCTAGAAATCATGGACAGACTGGGTGTCGCCACCGAGTCACTTAATATGCAAAACGACCTGCACTTATCTGTCGCTAGCGAGTTAGAGCGCCGACTAGAAGTCATGGTGGCCCGTAACCAGACATCATACAATCGCCTGCTGAAGGTTATCGAGGCTGAAGATAATGTCGATGATTCAATGCTAGATATAATCAACCGCGCCCGGCAGTCTGATGCCAGCGTCGGTGAGCTGGCCATGTTGCTCAACGCCTACCCCGATATGATATCGGTCGAATTCTATAAATTTACTAATCCGTTTAATAACGAATCTATCGCCCAGGCTATCCACTGTATTGAGCAAGATGTAATCTCAATTGACCATACCGTCGAACAGCGCCATGCCGACTACGACGCAACGCTGTATGAGGATCCAAGCTTTATCAGCCAAGATATCAACGACGCCACAATCGAGGGCATAAAGGTTCACATCGTGAAGCACAAAATCGGTGATATTCAGTTTGATAAAAATAATATCGAGATAATAACCAAACAAGTTAGCGTCGAGGACCGTGACGGCACCAAGTATCAGATCGGTGTATCGAGCTATTTGCGGGCGTCTGACTACCCGGCCCGACTACAACAAATCGAAGACTCGCCTACCCTGTTGAAGCGTGAGCTAAGCCAGCGTCAGAAAAAACTAAGCAACCTCGCCATCGATATGGATATGCTCAGTCAAGCCATCCAGCCCCAGCTTGAAGCCAGCGGTGTTAGCCTCGAAGATTATTTGGCTAAGGTCAAGCAAGCCCTAGACGCTGACGACTAGTCCAACAGTTTAAGTAAATCTTGGTAGACCGCATCGACAGTCTGAGTGGCGTCGATGACCGGTATATCGTATTGTTCGGCCAGCGATAGATAGGCCTGGTCGACTTTGGTTTGGAAATCATCGCCCTTTGATTCAAATGTGTCGGGATTTTCCAGCTCTCCCCGGCCGTCAATTCGGCGGAGTCGCTCCGATGTGTCGTCAAGTGTTAGGACGACCATGATGTCCGGGTTCATGTAGGTTTCGTCGGTAAATAGTCTGGTCGTGTCAGCTATCTCTTCAGCTGAAACACCGTCACCGCCACCTTGATAGGCTAGCGTTGATAAGTAATTACGGGCGCTTAAAACAAAGACACCTTTGGCCAGATTGGGAATTATTTTTTGCTGCAGTAGTTCGCGACGAGCGGCGCTAAACAGAGCGACGTCAATTTCCGGTGCACGCTCTAAGTTAGCGTTTTTGATAACTTGTCGCAAATAGGCGGCAACCGGAGTTGTTAGTTCCGGGTCGTCACTGCCCGGCTCTTCGATCATGATGGCCGGTTGACCGGATTGGTTCAGGTATTCGGTTAATCGCTTGACCTGAGTTGATTTACCTGTACCGTCGTGGCCCTCAATGACGATGTACTTACCGCGGGTTTCCACTTATTTAATTCCCTTAGATAATCCCGGGACGATTTCTGGTGTTTCGCGCCTATCTTTATAGCCGCGCGGTAGCATGCTGACTGGCTGCCAGGTGCTAATTAGTTCGTCGAGATCGTCGGTGTGTTGGTACTTGCCGCTCATTCCGTCGCGGCCGTCGCTGTAGTCGCCTTCGACCGGTCCGGTCCGGTGGAAGACTAGCTGCCCCATACGCTCGCCGACTGGCAGCACGACACTCTCGTGCATATTAAGGTTATAGATTTCGAGCGTGATGCGGTTGATGTAGCCCGGGTCAATCCAGCCGGCGTCAAAACAGACCGCTACGCCGTTGCGCCCCCATGAACTACGGGCTCTGACCTCGCAGGCGCCGCCATGAGCTCGGATACCGATAAACTCGTGTGTGTGCGCCAAGATTCGTTCGCCTGGCTTCAGGACGATAATCGGATGATCCTTTGGTATATTTTCAAACAACGTGTGGCTATTTTCTTGGCACCACTTTTCATGCGGCATAGCCTCGAGCGGCCCCTTGAAATAGCCGGCGACGTCATGAGCGTCAAACGGATTGTAAACTCGGTTGTCCTCGCGGTATTCTTGCTTATAAAAATAATGACCGAGCGTGAAGTCGAGGCTGGCCTCGGAGACATGCGCGGCTTTAAATGGGACACTTACGATAGTGCCGTCTTTGATTGCGTTTTTTATTTCTGTATTACTATATACACCCATTACTCTCTCCTGCGATTTATTGTATCATAGCTATATGAAGTTCTTAGTTGTTGCCTATGACAAAAAACGCGGTATCGGCACCGGTGATGATTTGCCATGGGGGCGCGACTTGCCGGCCGACCTAGAGCATTTCAAGCAGCTGACAGTGGCTAAAAGTGTCATCATGGGACGTAAAACATATCAGTCGATTGGACGGCCGCTACCGAACCGGCAGAATATTGTCTTATCGAGCGGTCCATCAGTCTCGGGTGATGTGCTGGTGGCCTCCTCGCTCGATCAGGCCTATCAGGTAGCTAGCTCTGAAGACGTCGCTATCATTGGTGGCCAGTCAGTTTTCGGCGAAGCGCTTGGCTTAGCTGATCGGATATATGCAACCGAAGTTGATGCTGAGTTTTCGGGCGTCACGGTGTATTTTCCGGCAATTGACCAATCTTGGCAAGAAATCTCGCGTGTCCATAATAAGTCAGATGACGTAAACCTGTATGACTTTGATTTCGTGACTTACCAAAGAAAAACCGCCTCTTAGTAGAGGCGGTGTGGGTGTCAACCTATTAGCTCATGTGCCAGGCGATCCAGTAGGCTCGCCCCTGCACTAACTTGTAGGTCGACAGGTTGAAGTCTTCGACTACGGTCAGGTTTTGACTGGGGTCGACCTGGCGAAATCCGCCAGATTTAATCAGAAATAGGGCGCCAGTGTGGTCGCCTGTGACGACTTCGACAAAGCTACTGCCTTCTTCCCGGTAGACGACATATTCTCCTCGTGCGAGGACTGTTTTTTTACCAAATGACATTGCTCCACCTTCCATAGTCGGATTCGGTCTATTTGGGTAATTATATTATATAACATATACTTATAAAAAGCAATTAAAAACCCCTCTAGCCTAAAAACTAGAGGGGGTAGAACTTAATTCAGAACTCGGATTCGGGGTAGCGCATAATTTTCGCTTGTCATGTCCATCGGATAGACTTCGATATTTATCCAGCCGGTCTCGACAAATGTCTGACGATCGAAGCAGAGCGTGATCGGGTTATTATTGCCGTCACCGAGTTGATAGCCACTAATGACTGGCATCGGCGCACTCTGGAGCCAGGTTTTGGGCCAGTCCGGGAACTGAATCAAGGCTGACATGATTTCCGGTCCGACCGTTCGTGAGTCTTCAGAAGTCGACAGTGGCATTTTGCCGACTCCATACTTCGGGTCAAAGCCAAGCCAGACAGGTCTGGTATGAACCTCTTTGTACGGATTTGTATAGATCGGTTCCAGGACGTTGATATTGCCAAAATTAACAAAATTTCGGGCAATATCACGAAACTTCATCAGTGTCGTCGGCATATGTAGTAGCAATACCTCGGACTCGGTCCGCGGTATGAAATCATCCGGCGGCTGCGGGATGTAATCATACTTCCAGATTTTGCTGGCCCGCTCGATCTGCTCCTGGGCCGAGCGCCAAGGATTGACCAAGGCTGTCGGTTTTGCCAAGTCGATCGAACTTTCGTCGGCATCACTGGTATCAATGATTTGTTGCAGCTGTTTGCTGACTGATTTGGCGTCGAGTGTTCCATCGGCGATCAAATCAGCAATCTCGTCACAGCGAACTGTCACAGAATTCATCTTTTTAGTCTCGACCATCGTGATAACACCTACTTAACTGTAGATAATCGGGTTCTGAATTTTAAGGTTCATTGCATATTTTACAATGTTTAAGCATAAATATCAAGTTTTGAATATGAAAAACCCCATAGAGCACGTAGCTTTATGGGGTTAGTTGTACTTATATATCAGCCGACAAGCTGTTGATGCGCACCAGCATGATTGCAGCGCTATCGGATTCAGCTCGAGCCAGTAGTGCCCTGACTACTTCAGAGAGGGCTTCATATTCACCCGGTCCGGCACTAGCACCGATATCATTGAATTCCCGGTTGAATCGCATGACGATATCGCGGGCTTCGTTATGATGCCGCTCGATCCAGCTTTTCGTTTCTTCCGACGCTACCTATCAATACTAGACGGCGATCGGGGCTTTGATTGGCGGGTGGGATTCGTAACCTTCGAGGCGGATATCATCAAAGGTGAAATCATCGATTGACTTGATGTCAGGGTTGAGCCAGAGCTCTGGTAGTTTCATTGGCTGGCGCGAGAGCTGCTCTTTGACCTGCTCGACATGGTTGCTGTAGATATGCGTATCGGCGAGAGTGTGGATGAACTCGCCTGGCTCGTAGCCGGTCACCTGAGCCACCATAGCGAGTAGTAGCGAGTAACTGGCGATATTAAACGGTACGCCGAGGAAAGTGTCGGCTGAGCGCTGATAGAGCTGTAGGCTGAGCTTACCACCGGCGACATAGAATTGAAACAGACTGTGACATGGCGGCAGTCCACCGGTTTCGATGATTTCATCTAGCTCGCTCGGATTCCAAGCACTAACTATAATCCGCCGCGAGTCTGGGCTATTTTTGATAAGATCTATGGCGCTGGCGATCTGGTCGATAGGCTGGCCGTCGGCACCGGGCCACTGGCGCCACTGGACACCATAGACTGGTCCGAGGTTGCCCCACTTCATGGCGAAGTCGTGATCAGACGCTATACGCTGGATGAATTCATTTTTTTGAGTCGTCCACTCATCGCTACTGGTGTCGGGTAGCGGCAGGTTATTTTTCTCGAGGTAGGCTTTGAACGGCCACTCGTCCCAGATATGGACGTTGTTTTGGGCCAGATATTCAATATTACCGCTACCGCTCAAGAACCATAGTAGTTCGTGCACGACACTGTTGAAATAGAGTTTCTTGGTCGTGACGGCTGGAAAGCCAGCGGCTAAATCGTAGCGGACCTGGCGACCGAAGACACTTTTGGTACCGGTGCCAGTTCGGTCGCCTTTTTCGGCACCGTTTTCTAAAATATCCTCCAGTAGCGATAAATATTGTCTCATAACACCCCTCGTTAGTATGATTTAAGTATGGCGGGTTGTGCTAAAAAGCTCAAGCAAAATAGCCTAAACTACAACGTCTAGGCTATTTGGTACTTCCGGAGATTCGAACTAGTTAATTGAGTTTTCTAGTTTTATACCTGGGCCCTGAGTGGCTGACATGCTGATTGATTTAACATATCCACCCTTTAGGCTGGTTGGCTTCTGAGATTTTAGGCTATCTAGGAAGGCGTTAGCGTTCTGAGTAAGTTTAACGGCGCCAAACGATACCTTACCGATACCGATATGGACGATAGCTTGCTTGTCGACGCGGTACTCGACCTTGCCGGCTTTAGCTGCGGTCACAGCATCAGCAACGTTCGGTGCAACTGTACCAGATTTTGGATTTGGCATCAGGCCACGTGGCCCAAGTAGACGAGCGTATTTACCAAGTTTTGGCATCATCTGAGGTGTAGTAACTAGGATATCGAAATCAAGTTTTTCTTTATCAAGTTGCTTCAAGAACTCGTCATCACCGACTAGGTCAGCGCCAGCGTCTTTGGCGGCTTTATGCTCCGCTTCAGGTGCAAATACTGCCACGCGGATAGTTTTACCTGTACCGTTTGGAAGTGTTACGGTCGTGCGAATATTTTGGTCAGCCTGACGTGGATCAACGCCAAGTCGGACGTGCATTTCAACCGTTCCGTCGAATTTAGAAGTACTAGTCTTAACTGCAAGATCAGCCGCATCTTCTAGGCTGTATGACTTAGAGGCGTCAACTAGCTTGGCAGCTTCTTGATACTTCTTGCCACGACGCTCTAGACGAGGACGAGTAATTGGCTTCGGGCCTTTTTTAACATCTGGTTCGCTACCATCTAGTGGCGTAGTGTCGCCAGCTTCTTTGCGAGCTTCTTTGTCAGCTTTTTCTTCAGCTTCTTCAATAGCCTTAGCACTTCGCTTGCCGGCCTTGGCAAGTGGCTTTTCCTCAGTCGCCGGCTTCTCAGTTGGTGCCTCGGCTTTTGGAGCTTCAGCAATCGCAGCCTCGATCTGGGCGATTGTGTTTTTCTCGGTAACTTCTAGACCAAGCTGCTTAGCCTCGGCCAGTAAATCGGCTTTTTTAGCCATAGATTATGAATCCTTTCTGTGGTTTTAGCGGTATAGCTCTAGGGCTAATACCTCCCATCTGGTTAATTATGTTTTTATTATAGCATTATTACCCTAGCCTGTCGACAGACTCATAGTGCTAATGATCGTCATCTATTATATTTGACATGGCTGGCGATGTTTGTTATTTTCGGTCTTGTGTCTAAAAAAATGAGAGATTTGTGACACAGCCCCCACGAAGCATAAGTACCCAAATACAAATACCCGTGGGATTTAAGGAGGAAAATTAATGCGTGCACCTGCACACATCGCCACAGTTTTCGCTGTCGGTATGTCGTTGTCGATGTTGACTGACCCAGTTTCATCGTCACTTACACATAACAATAACAAATCAACATTTAACATCAGCTTGCCTGGTCCAATGAACCTTGCGAATGTATCGAAAGTTTCAGCGACTCAAGGTGATAAGGCTGATGTCAAAACAGAAAAATCTGAAGAAAAAGAAAACAAGCCAGAGCCTAAAAAAGAAGTCATCAAAATTAAAGCTGGTGACTCCCTGGCGGCTATAGCCAAGGCTCATGACACTACTTGGGTGCGACTTTTTAACGCCAATAAGTATGTTAAGGATCCAAATATAATTCACCCGAACAAAAAGCTGACAATTCCGAATGAAGGCGATAAATTACCTAATCGCTACAAGAAATTGACAGAATCGCAGGTTAAATCAATGCCTCGTCTCAGCTCAAAGCAGATAACTAATGCCACCTCACCAGCTCGAGTCGTCGCTAGGTCTAGTTCGGGCGGAGCCAACAAATACACGGCCGGTCAATGCACCTGGTATGTTAAAAACAAGCGACCTGATATTGGTAATATGTGGGGTAACGGTGGCTACGGCTGGCTGTCGTCCGCTCGGAGCGCCGGCTTCTCGACCGGTAGCAAGGCTCGACCAGGTGCCGTCGCTGTCATGAGTGGCCACGTGGCCTACGTCGAATCAGTCTCTGGCGGCAAGGTTCACCTATCCGAAATGAACTATGGCGGCCGACCAGGCGTGGTTCACAAGCGCGTTGCCTCAGCTGGTAACTTCAAATACATCTATTAGCACCCGCATGGATACATAAAATAACGCGCATTACAGCGCGTTATTTTATGTATAGCTCTTAACGGGATAGGCACGATAAAGCCCCGCACTAGCCACGCTTTCTTGACGGCATCACTCTGTACGCGTCAGATTATATATATTGACTTATTTCATATTAAATGCTATAATTATACAAATATAAGTACAGTGTGTGAATAACTAACGATAATCTAGGTAGCGACATGTTAGAAAACATTAGACCGGACGTGACACTACATCATGAGGCTATGTCGACTCAAGAGGTCGTCGCTCAGAAAACTCAGCTACAGCCTGAGCTAGGTAGTCGTGCCCTCAAGCTTGTCGAGATCGAACGACAGGAGCAGGAGCGCCAACGTAATATTAGCCAAAACGCCAATCGGATTAAGAAAAGATTCGGTGAAACTTTTGTTAAGGGTGAGAAACTTCAAGATGGCGGCTACGCTGGCGGCGCAGCTCGCGAATTGCTGGCGGACTACATGGAAAAGTCGAACTTCTCGGATGAATTAAAGCGTCTTATCCCCAACAAACACGGCGCTTTAGATACACTTCGTGATAACCAAGACTATATACGACACCAGCTAGCGGAGCTCTATGCCGGCAATGAAGCGGTAGAAAAAGACGTACCACAGGATCCATACGAGTTGGCTCAGATTGCCAGCTATGAGCTGACCGGTCCGTTTAATAGTGTCGATGAGTTTATTGATCGAAAAAATGATTTTCGTTCGCACGAAGTTCTGTGTACTTTTAATAGCCCTCAGGATAGGCTCGACTATTACCATATTATGTGGCTCCGCCATGATAGTGCAGATAGCACCTTGCCGGCTGATGAGCTGACCGAAGAAAATCTGAATGAGCCATGGAAAAATCATTTACGTCAAACTGGCCGATATGATGAAACTACTAATAAGTACGATCTAGCCGACCTGTCACCTACTCGTGAGGACCCTTACGGCGTATCCAGTATGTCAGTTCAGGTCAGTCGCACGGGCAACCATGTATCTGTTAAAAATCGTTACAATCATACGGTTGGAAGCCCGGACAGTACCCACAAAAACGACCTCGACAATCTAGTACCTGGCTTGCGTCTAGCTACCTATCATAAAGTTGATCGCGACGACCTGATGTATGAAGATTTAGAGCTTAGTCTCCAGGAGGGCTACGTACTAGACAACGACAGTGGTATTCATAGGTATTTGGTAGAGCACAACAATTTCTACCTCGGTGACTATGAGTATGTTAAAAACGGTGAATTAACCACTATCGATCGTGGTAAATACGATATGTTATCGCCTAAACTGTATCTCAAAAAAGATACCAGCGGAGAGGCTATCACCGTGGCCTACGACGAAGATATTCGCACAGAGTTTGAGGTGCTAGATAGCGGCGCTAAAAAGGTAGACCTGTATATAGATAAGCAGTTGCAGTCGACCTATGTCTACGCATACGGGGATGATCAGCCGCCGAAAATTGAGCTAAAGGTGCATAAGTATGATCTTGTAAGTAGCAACCCAGCCCTAACTAGCCTAACCATCGCCGAAGGTGCCTCGCCCAGCCTTATTACAGACAACCCAGCCCTAACTAACCTAACCATCGCCGAAGGAGCCTCGACCGGCGGTATTGTAGACAACCCAGCCCTAACTAACCTAACCATCGCCGAAGGTGCCTCGACCCGCTATATTGTAAACAACCTAGCCCTAACTAATCTAACCATCGCCGAGGGTGCAACGACCGATGGTATTGAAAACAACCCAGCCCTAACTAACCTAACCATCGCCGAAGGTGCCTCGACCGGCTATATTCAAGACAACCCAGCGCTAACTAACCTAACCATCGCCGAAGGTGCCTCGGTCAGTTCTATTCGATTCAACCTAGCCCTAACTAACCTAACCATCGCCGAAGGTGCTTCGACCGTTGGTATT
>JAKDMF010000037.1 GCA_030452455.1 bacterium
CACGAAAAAGATGTCTTTGCCCAGGTGACAGAAGCTCGCTCCAACGCCCTAAATGCGCAGGATAAAGGCGTTCAGGAAACAGCTCGAGCTGAAAACCAATTCGAGGGCGCCCTAAAAAGCCTCTTCGCAGTCGCCGAGGCTTACCCGGACCTCAAGGCTAACCAGAACTTCATGCAGTTGCAGCAAGAGCTGGTTGATACTGAGGACAAGATTCAGGCTTCACGACGTTTCTATAACAGCGGTGTCCGAGACTTAAATACTAAGATTCAGATCTTCCCAAACAACGTCTTTGCGGGCATGCTTGGTTTTGTGCAGCGTGAGTTCTTCGAAGTTGAAGACCGAGCTGAAGCTGAAAAGCCAGTTGACGTTAAATTCTAACTAAATATACGAACAGTAAATAACTAGAGTGGAGTGACTGAACATTTATGTATGGTGCAATTGCTGCAAACAAGCGAAACACGATTATTATTATGGCTGCCTTTGTAGCTATAGTAGGGGCCATTGGCTATGCAATTAGCTGGGTCTACGGCAATACATCGATTACATATATCGTGGTAGGTGTGGCGGCACTCTACGCTCTAATACAGTATTTTGCAGCCGGCAAGCTAGCTATCGCTATGACCGGCGCAAAGCCGATCGAGAAAAAAGACAACCCCAGAGTTTACCGAATTGTCGAGAACCTAGCTATAACGGTTGGGATGGATACACCGAAAATGTATATTATAGACGACCAAGCACCAAACGCATTTGCGACCGGGCGCGACCCGAAGCACGCCATCGTTGGCGTGACTACTGGTCTGCTTGATATTATGGATGACCGAGAATTGTCAGCCGTCATGGCCCACGAGATGAGCCATGTCCAGAATTATGATATTCGGGTCAGCATGATCTCGTTTGGCCTCGTCAGCGCGATTGGACTAATCTCAGACATTGTCCTGCACATGCTTTTCTTTGGCGGCAATCGCAACAATAACTCCAACCCAATCATGCTAGTTGTCGGAATTATCGTTATCATACTAGCGCCGATTATCGCCGTCATGATTCAGCTGGCTGTCTCCCGTCAGCGCGAATATCTAGCTGATGCTAGTGGCGTCATGACAACCCGCGACACTGATGGGCTAGTTGAGGCGCTCAAGAAACTCAAACAGTACTCGAAGCCGATGAAAAATCAACAGAGTACCACAGCGCAACTATTTATGAATAATCCACTTAAGCCTGGTCTGTACTCGAAGTTATTTAGCACGCATCCACCGCTTGAGGAAAGGATAAGTCGTCTTGAAAAAAACGCCGGCAGCTTCTAAAGCTAGCAAGTCAAAGTCTAGCCCCCAAACACCGCCTCGCCAAAAGCAGGCGTTTTTGCCTAGCCTGATTAATGGTATTAAATCACGCAGCCAGAACTTTATGAACCGCCGGCCACACCGCAGCTTCCGTCTGACTCGTCGACGAGATTATAGCCGATCGTTGGCTATTCCCGGCTATCTTGAATTCACGATTTTCGTGTCAAGATTGATTGTCAAAAACTGGAAAATTCTCGGCTTGGCAGTGATTTTGTACTCTGTTTTCGGAGCCTTGTTTATCGGCCTGGTGTCGCAAGATGTTTACAATCAGTTCGCTCAGATACTGCGCGATACGGGCGACGAAGTCTTCAAAGGTAATGTTGGTAAACTTGGTCAGTCAGCCCTGCTACTTGTCTCCAGTGTCATGGCCGGCACTAATAGTCCGTTTGGCGACGGCCAGTCACAGGTCGCAGCCGCCTTTGTTGGTATTATGTTTTGGTTAGTAGTGGTTTGGATTATGCGAAATATTGTCGCTGGTAAAAAAATTCGTCTGCGTGATGGTCTATATAATTCCGGTTCGCCGCTTATTCCAACTATGATCATAACGGTAGTCGTCTTTATTCAGCTACTGCCAGTTGCTCTGGCTATAGTCGGCTACGCTGCCGCCACTCAAACGGGCTTAATAGCCGCTGGTGGAGTCGAAGCAATGATCTTTTGGACCGCCGCCGGTTTGCTGGTGTTGATGTCTATCTACTGGCTATCTAGCAGCCTAATAGCCTTAGTCGTGGTAACGCTTCCTGGTATGTATCCATTGGAGGCCCTGAAGATTGCCGGAGATTTAGTGATTGGTCGTCGGTTAAGAATAATACTGCGCCTACTATGGGCCGGTGTCTGCGTGCTTGTCTTCTCAGTGGTGGTGCTGTTGCCGCTGACACTACTGGATAGTTGGTTGGGCGGGCTCTGGGACTGGTACCGGGCCGTACCGACGGTTCCAATTGCTATACTACTGGCTGGATCAGTTAGCTTGCTATGGCTGATCAGCTACATCTACTTGTTATATAGGAGGATGGTTGATGACAACGCTAAGCCAGCCTAGCCGGGATGAAGCTATCGGACGGATTGATAAATTACGCCAAGCAATTAATGATTATCGCTACCATTACCATGTGCTAGATGAGTCGACGATGAGCGAAGCCGCCGCCGACAGCCTGAAGCACGAGCTGACCCAGCTCGAAGAACAGTACCCTGACCTCATCACGCCGGATAGCCCGACGCAGCGTGTCGCTGGCATGGTGCTTGATAAGTTTGAAAAAGTTAATCATCGCACTCGCATGATCAGCTTAGCTGATGTCTTTAACCGCCAAGAAGTTCAGGCTTGGGTGGAGCGGATGAAACGGGCCGACGGCTCTATTGAGGAAGAGTTCCTGAGTGATATCAAGATGGACGGCTTGGCCTGTGCCCTGATATACCAGGATGGCAAACTAACTCAGGCCGTGACCCGTGGTGATGGCATGGTTGGTGAAAATGTAACTCAAAATGTTCGGACGATTAAGAATGTCCCATTGTCGCTGCGTTCAAACAACAAATTTAAACACTTTTTGAGCGGCCGGACTGAGATACGCGGCGAAATAGTCATGTACAAAGATGACTTTGCGAGGCTCAATAAAAGTCGTGAACAGGCCGGCCAGGAGTTGTTCAAAAATCCTCGTAACCTGGCCGCGGGCACTATCCGGCAGCTTGATGCCAAACTGGTCGCAGCTCGGCCGCTGCACTTTGTCGGCTACGACATAATACGGGATGATATGAGCGAGATTGAGACTATATCGACTGGTTACGAAGCAATGACCGAGCTCGGAGTTACCACTAGTCGTAAAGCCTCTGTTCTAGACAGTGTTGATGCCATCATGGACTACGTTCAGCACCTCGATGATGTTCGCCAGTCGCTCCAGTTCAACACTGACGGTGCAGTAATTAAACTTAATAATCGCCGGAAGTTTGATTCACTCGGTATTGTCGGTAAAACTCCGCGAGCAGCGGTGGCGTTTAAGTTCCCAGCCGAGGAAGCGACGACGGTCGTCAAAGATATTGTCATATCAATTGGTCGAACCGGCGCAGCGACGCCAGTAGCTGTGTTTGACCCGGTCAGCGTGGCCGGCACGACGGTTCAACATGCCAGCTTGCATAACGCCGATGAGATAACTCGACTCGATGTGCGAGTTGGCGATACGGTCATAATCTATAAAGCCGGCGATATCATACCGAAAGTTTTGAATGTTGTAACTGAGCTCAGGCCGAAAAAGACCGAAGCCTTTAGCTACCAAGCAGCCCTCCAAGCTCAATATCCGGAGCTGGAATTTATGCGCCCCGAAGGTGAAGCAATTTATCGACTAAAGAATACTAGTGGCGCACTACTATTAAAGCGTGGCTTGGCTCACTTTGCATCCAAAGATGCGCTTGATATCGATACTCTAGGTGACAAAAACGTCGAAGCTCTAGTTGATAGCAAGTTAGTTCACACTATGGCCGATATCTACACGCTGACAAAAGATGACTTGTTGAAGCTAGATCGATTTGCTGATATTTCAGCTCAGAAACTGATCGATGCTATCGCTGATAAAAAACAGCCCCCGCTGGAACGATTTGTTTATGGCCTCGGCATTCGCCATGTTGGACTGCAGACGGCGCGAGATTTAGTCGCTAAGTTTGAGACTATCCATCGCATCGCCCAGGCTACCATCGATGAGTTGCAGTCAGTTGATGGAGTCGGTACTGTCGTGGCCGAGTCAATCACAGCTTGGTTTACTGATCAGGATAATATCAAGCTAATCGACCAGTTTGACGAGCTTGGTGTCCGGGCGTATTATGAAAAAATGACAGGCAAGTTAGTCGGTAAACACTTTGTTGTGACTGGAACACTGAAGTCGATGAGTCGCGATGAAGCGGCTGATAAGATTCGCAACCTCGGCGGAACGTTCCAGGCTTCGGTCGCCAAAGATACTGACTATCTGGTGGCTGGCGGTAAAGTCGGCGCCTCGAAACTAAAAAAAGCCGAGCAGTACAACACCAAAATAATTGATGAGAATGAATTTAAACAACTCCTATGAACGCAATCGAAGCCCGGAAACTATTTGTCAAAAAGTCTAAAACCGAAATATTACACGGGCTAGATATTACGATTAAAACCGGAAGCTTGGTCGGTCTAATTGGCCCGAGTGGCTCAGGCAAAACAACACTGATGAGAAGTATTGTCGGCGTCCAGGCATACGGCGGTGATTTGTCAGTGCTCGGCCAGCCAGCTGGCCATAAAAGTCTCCGCCAACGTATCGGCTACGTTTCGCAGAACCCTGCTGTCTATAGCGACATCACGGTTGCCCAGAACATTGCCTATTTTGCGACCGTGATTGGCGCGCCGAAGCTTCAGGCTGAAACGGCTATTAAGAAAGTGCAGCTTGAGTCGCACAGGCACCAGCTGGTTAGCTCACTGTCGGGTGGGCAGCGTGCTAGGGTCAGCTTAGCGGTAGCGCTACTGGGTGACCCGGAGATACTCGTGCTCGATGAACCAACGGTTGGACTCGACCCGATACTACGCGATGAGTTGTGGGGTCAGTTTAACGAACTGGTTCAAGCGGGCAGGACACTTATAATATCGAGCCACGTCATGGACGAAGCTGATCGCTGTGACAACGTGCTGCTGATGCGTGATGGCCGGGTGCTATGGAACGATACACGCCTCAAGCTACTACAAGATACTCAGGCAGCTGACGTTAACTCAGCATTTATAGCTAAGGTAGGCGAGTCGTCATGATGTATCACGCCCGAGCTACATTAGCTACGGCTAAGCGTATTATATTGCAGCTGTCGCACGACAAACGCACTATCGCCCTGATGTTCCTGGCGCCGACACTGCTTATGGCGCTGCTGGCTTGGGTGTTCTCGGACCGAGACCAGATGTTTAGCCAGGTAGCTCCGGCCCTACTAGGAGTCTTCCCGTTTATTATCATGTTCCTGATAACTAGTATCACGACACTACGCGAGCGAACCAGCGGAACGCTGGAGAGGTTGATGTCGACCAGGGTCGCAAAGTCTGACATTGTGCTAGGTTATGCTATCGCTTTTGGTCTATTTGGTGTAATTCAATCTATTATCACTAGCTTGGTCGCCGTCTACCTACTGGGCATGGATGTGCTCGGCCCCCTGTGGTTCGTGTTCGTAGTGGCCGTGATGGATACGTTTCTTGGTGTGGCGCTCGGTCTCCTGGCTAGTGCGTTTTCAAAAACCGAATTTCAAGCGGTCCAATTTATGCCAGCTTTCATATTCCCGCAGATTCTGATCGGCGGTCTGTTTGTGCCACTGACCCAGATGCCCGGGCTTCTAGAGACAATCGCCTACTGCCTGCCGCTGACTTATGCTATCGATGCCCTGAACCTGGTGACGACAAACACTGAAATTGTGATTGAGATGTGGCGCGACGTCGGTGTTGTCGGGCTATTCATAGTCGCTGCAATTATTCTAGCCAGCCTGACGCTTCGTCGCCGGTCATAGACTCAAATAGTCGCTAGCTATATTTAGATAATTAAATCATACTAAATAGTAGATGAAGCAAGTATATAAGCAGGGTCGAAAATTTGTAGTTGGGGCTATTGGCGGTCTGGTACTATTGGCGGGGATATTGATGATTCCATACCCAGGCCCCGGCTGGCTAGTCGTGATTGCTGGAATGGGCATACTCTCGACCGAGTTTATATGGGCGGAAAATTTGCGCAAGTTCACTGTCCGCCACTACGAAAGATGGCTCGGTTGGTTCCGCGCGCAGAATTTTACCGTCAAAGTGATGTTCGCTTTTGCGACATTCTGTGTGGTTGTAGCTAGTATCTGGCTAGTTAATGGCTACGGGATAATTGCTAATTGGCTCGACCTGCCATACGAGTGGCTAAAGTCGCCATTTCTGCGACTATAGAGCGATAAAAAATACCCCGCGATTTGCGGGGTATTTTTAGTAGTTAGTCAAAACTAGCGGCGATCTTCGCGTGGTTTTGCTAGACTGACACTTAGCTGACGTCCGTCAAGCTCTTTGTCGTTTAGCTGGTCAACTGCTTTTTGGTTATCATCTTCGTTTTCGAATTCTACGAATCCAAAGCCTCGTGATCGGCCTGTTTCACGGTCAGTAATAATGTGAGCGCGTGAGACTGGACCAATTTGAGCGAAATGATCTTTTAGACCATCATCAGTTGTTGCGTAGGCGATGCTACCGATAAATAGGTTTTGCTTTTGCATAACTATCCTCTTGTTTAATTATATACGTCAGATCGACCTGCGTATCGACGATACAAGGGACGTTATCTTAGAGATAAGCGATCTTATAGTGAATTCGCATATATTTCTGAACATCTACTATTAAAACACATTTACACCCATATAGTACATAGCGGATATTAATCCGGTGTAATATTGCTTGTGTTTTGTGAGACTATAGGGCACAATAGCTAAAGGCTGGTGCGTCAAAGGGGCAACCTTTTGTCAGCGAAAATAAACATTGCAAAAACAAAAATCGTGCCCCGGGTGGGCACGCAACAGCTCACAACCACTCCTCAACTGAGGGGTGGTTGTTTGTATGAGCATCACTTGATAATACCGTAAATTCTACGTACAATGATTGAGGTACATCCC
>JAKDMF010000003.1 GCA_030452455.1 bacterium
ATATCTTTTTTAGTTATCGGGTTGGTTGATTTTGTGACCGTTAGCTTGATTTCGGCTCCCGATGGAGTACATTTTGTGGCCAGTTTTTTGGATACCTTGTCAAATGTCATGCTAGTTCCGCTCGAGGATTTTTTGTACCACGACGGGTATAGCTCACCGCCAATGTGTTTGATACCCTTAGGCTCTTTCAGCCAAGCGCCATACTTACTCTTAACACCCTCGTCATAATGCTTGTCGGTGTATTTCATGACCGGGTCAACAATCTTGCCTGGAATCAGAGAGTTACCATTTTTGAGAGCTTTTGTAGTGGCGTTACCGAGCCAGACGCCCATCGATATCTTCTTGCTATACGTCATAACCCATAGATCGCGTGGCTTACCGTTCAGGTCGGACGTACCAGTCTTGACGGCTGTCTTGATACCGGGTATTTCAACGCCAGTTACGTAGCGGCCTTTGGTTAAGCCAAGACGAGCGTATGGATCAGACAGGATATCACCGATGATGTAGGCAATCTCAGGATCGAGGATTTGCTTCGATTTATCCTTCCATTTGATTAGGGTCTGTCCCTGGCTGTTTTTGACACTTAAGATGCTCGACTGTTCGTGCCTAGTACCGGCATTGGCCAGTGTCGCAAAGGCATTAACGTGATCGATCTGGCGAGTACCACAGCCACCAATGGCGGCTGATAGACCGGCCTGTTGCTCGACACCACGAGTACAGTAGTATTTGTCACCCATTTTACGGATATTATCAATTGTCGACTCGACGCCAGCGACATACATGGCTTTGACGGCCGGTACGTTGCGAGATTCGGCCAGGGCCTTACGGAGGGTGATAGCTCCCTCGAATCGCTTGTCGGCGTTTTGAAGCGGGGCTCCGTATTCTTTAGCAAAGTCGTTGGAGTCGGTCAGTGTCCTCGTGCCGCTACCAAAACCGTCGCTCTTGAGTAGCTGAGCATAGACTTCCGGCTTGATACTTGAGCCCGGTTGGATAAATGACGTTGCGGCATTGTTCTGGCCGTAGCCGGGGTAGTTGTAGTCGCGACTACCCATCAGGGCTATTATTTGTCCATTGGTATTGTCCTGAACGGTGGCGGCGCCATTATTGAAGCCGTAATAGCTCGGGTCGTATGTCTTGAACTCTTTTTTCATGGCTTTTTTGAGTTCTTTTTGGACGCCCCAATCAAGGGTTGTCTTGATGGTTAGGCCGCCCTTACCGACGGTCGCTTTACCGAGCTCAGCCTCGAGCTGAGAGCGAACCATCTGGACGAAGTGAGGTGCTTTTATATTTGAGTACTGGTCAGACTCTGGCCGTATCTTGTCAAGGATTGGCACTTTCTTGGCATCGTCAGCTTCTTTTTGCGTGATGTAGTTATTAGCTACCATCTTGTTAAGGACTTCATGTTGGCGATTGATCAGTGCTTCATTGCCAGCTTCATTATAGGGGTCATATAGGCCTGGCTGGTTCGGCACGCCGGCCAGGAGGGCTGCCTGAGGCAGGTTAATCTTGCTAGCTGGTATACCGAAATAGGTCTGTGAGGCAGACTGAACTCCGTTACGACGGCCACCATAAGGTGATTCATTCAGGTAAAGTGTTAGAATCTGGTCTTTATCGTAGAGGCGCTCGACTTCGATAGCTAGAATCATTTCCTTAATCTTACGCGGAATACCACTCAGGCTTCGGTCATGGGCCTCATCGGCGAAGTAGACCTGTTTGACGAGTTGTTGGGTCAGAGTTGAACCACCTTGGATGGATTCGCCGCGCAAATCTGTAATAGCGGCTCGGGCAATGCCAATTGGACTAATACCGCCATGCTTATAGAAGTTACGATCCTCAATGGCGACGGTAGCTTGCTTCATATACTCACTGATCTGATCGGCTTTAACGGTCAGCTTGTAGTTGCCCTCGCCCTTGTCTTCCCAGAGTAGTTTGTCATTGCGGTCATAGTATTTAGATACCGTGGTTTGGACCTGTTTGGCGAGTTCGCTCGGACGGATGGCGTCGAGATCTTTACGGTAATAGGCAAATAGGGCTCCGGCTAGTAGCACCATGAGCAGTATAAAAATACCAACAAGCTTGATAAGCATGAATAGTCCTCGCCTGGAGAACCAATACGACCAGAATCGTTTCGGATGGACCCGATAGAAGAAGCGCTGAACTGGGTTCTTCGGCAAACTAGCCAAATATTCGGCTCGCTTACGGGCTGAAGAATCCTTCTTGGTCTTGAGCCGACGAGTTAAGTTTGAATATACGTTCAACTTGCGTGATTTACTGCTTTTTTTAGCCACCTAATTTATATCCTCATAAAGTCTAACTTTAAATACTATTGTAACACGACGAGTTGAGAGAAATGTCAGTTAATTAAACTAAATTTAAATTAATCTTGGACCGCTCAATCTGGTGCAGCAGCAGCCTTCGAGTGAAGAAAATCAGCTGGCTTATTTTATTCCGAGAAGGCACCCTGATGAAACGAATGTTAAGATCGTAGCAGGCTGCTGCACTTCCTTGTTCGGTCTTGTGAACAAGTTAGCAAGACTCTCACTTCGTAGTGCAGTAGTAACCGAGAGAAGAACCGAGCTTGCTCGTGTTATTCCGAAGATGCGACCGAGCGCAGCGAATGCTATAATAGTACAAACAATACCTAACAAGGAGATCTCATGACGCTTTCACAAGAGCTGCAGTGGCGGGGCTTTGTAAACCAGACTACCTACAACGATATCAGTCAACTAGACGGAGATCCTATTAAGTTTTATCTAGGCGTCGACCCGAGTGCTGACAGCATGACAATCGGTAATTTGGCCGCGGCTATGATGGTCAGGCACTTTATAGATCATGGCCATGAGGCATTTTTACTAGTTGGCGGCGCGACCGGTATGATTGGTGACCCCGACGGCAAAGCTGATGAACGCAACCTAAAAACACTTGATGAAATCGCCAAAAATAAAGCCGGCATCGCCCGGCAGTATGACCAAGTCTTTTCCGGTCAGAAGTTCACGATCGTTGATAATTACGACTGGTTCAAGGACATGAACTACCTAGAGTTTCTGCGCGAAGTCGGAAAAAATGTTCCGCTGAGCCAGATGATTGGACGTGACTTCATACAGTCGAGGATCGGTGAAGGTGGCTCCGGTATTAGCTACGCCGAATTTAGCTACTCATTAATTCAAGGCTACGACTTCGTCCACCTAAACCGCAACCACGGCGTCACGCTTCAGGTCTGCGGAGCTGACCAATGGGGTAATTCAATCGCTGGTGTCGATCTGATCCGCCGGATTGAAGGGACTGAGGCTCACGTCTACTCAACACCGCTTATTATCAACCAAGCGACCGGTAAAAAGTTCGGCAAGAGCGAAGATGGAGCTGTTTGGCTTGATCCAGCCAAAACAAGTGTCTATAAGTTCTACCAGTTCTGGCTAAATGTCGATGACAAGGGTGTAATCGACTACATGAAGGTTTACACATTGCTATCACGTGAAGAGATTGACGAAATCGCCCAAATTCATCAGCAAACTCCAGAGCAGCGCCAGGCCCAAAAACAGCTAGCTTACGCCGTAACTCGGCTTGTTCACGGGCAGGAGGCAGCTGACAACGTCGTCAAGGTCACCGGAGTGTTATTTGGGTCGTCGGATGTTTCGTTAGCTGATCTATCGAGCGAAGCTATCGGCATGCTATCGAACGAAATTCCAGTCGCTACAACTAATCAGCCGGTTGTCGACTGTCTGATCGAGGCTAACCTTGCTAGTAGTAAGGGTGAAGCCCGACGACTCATAATTGGCGGTGCCGTATCTGTTGACGGTGACAAGATTAGTGATGACATTACACTTGATGGCCAGCACTTGGTCAAAAAGGGCAAAAATAGTTTCGTATTAGTTAAATAGGGAGTATGGATTATGTCCAAAAAAATTATTGCATTTGATCTTGATGATACATTGGCACCGAGCAAGTCGCACTTTGATCCACAGATGGTGGCGCTATTTGATAGGCTATTAGCCGTCTATGATGTCTGCGTTATATCTGGGGCTCGCTTTGAGCTGTTTCAGCGACAGTTTTTGTCGCAGATTACGACTGAGCCGGACTCACTTGCTCGGCTCCATCTTATGCCGACAAGTGGTACCCGCTACTATACGCACGTTGATGGCGAGTGGCAGATGCAGTACGCCGAAGATTTCACTCCCGATGAAAAAGTGAAAATTATCCAGGCTCTCGAAGAGGGTCTAAAGGAGTCGGGCCTGGAGGAGGCTACGACCTACGGTGAAATAATCGAAGACCGTGACAGTCAGATAACTATGTCAGCTCTCGGCCAAGATATCGTCGCCCAACTTGGCGATGAAGGTGTCCGAATCAAAAAAGCTTGGGATCCGAACCGCACCAAAAAGAGTAAAATCCGCGACCTAGTTCAGCCAAAAATCCCTGAGTTTAACGTCAATGCTGCCGGCGCAACATCGATTGATGTCACCCGGCCAGGCGTTAACAAGGCCTACGGTATCGGGCGGCTGATCGAGATGACTGGTGTCAAAAAGAGCGAGATCCTGTTCATGGGCGATTCGATCGTGCCTGGCGGTAACGACTATCCAGTCGAGGAAATGGGCGTCGACTGTATATCTGTTCGCAACTGGCGCGATACGGCCTACGCTATCGAGGGGATACTTGGTGTCACTGAGTAGCACTAAGTGATTGTATGATTCTATCGACAGACATCACCAAGGTTAAGGGTGTCGGCCCAAAAACCGCCCTCCAGCTGCAGTCTGCCAATATAAATACTGTCGAAGACATGCTGAATTTCCTGCCGCGCCGTTATGATGACTTTTCAGATGTTGTAGCGATTGAAGACATCAAGGCTGGCAAAGCAACGATAAAAGCTAAGTGCGAGTCCATCACTACCAAACAAGTTCGTCGTGGACTGAAGATAACTACTGCCACGCTCGTCGATGACAGCGGCCGGCTCCAAGCTGTTTGGTTTAATCAGCCCTACCGAGCTACTCAGCTCAAACCAGACGAGGATTTTCTCTTCTCGGGTGATTTTGAATTTAAATACAATAAATACCAGCTGACTAATCCGAGCTCTGAAAAAGTTAGTGATGCCCCGATTCAGACAGATCGAATGCTGCCAGTCTACCGGCATATTAAAGGCCTTAAGTCGCAAACTACTCGCAAAATACTAAATGAACTGAAACCTCTGATGACGATGTTGCCTGAAACTTTGCCAGGTGAGTTGATTAAGCGCGAAGGTCTAATCAGCCGCGGCGATGCCATGCTCGGCCTGCACTTTCCCAAAACCGCGTCTGATATTGAGTCAGGCCGGGAGAGATTTGCCTTCGAGGAGCTATTTCAGCTGCTACTAGCTAGTCAATACAACCGCCAAGCTAATAGTCAACTAGAGGGCTGGGTCATACCGTTCCAGCAGGAGTCGGTTAAGAAGTTCGTGGCTAGCTTGCCATTTAATCTGACTAACTCACAGCGGTTAGCTGCCTGGGAGGTTTTACAGGACTTTGAACGACAGACACCGATGAACCGCCTGCTGCAGGGTGATGTCGGAGCTGGCAAGACTGTCGTGGCTGGTCTAGCTATGGAGCAGGCGTCTCGAGCCGGTATGCAATCGGCCCTCATGGCGCCAACCGAGATACTGGCCTCGCAGCACGCCGAAACTCTTCGAAAGTTGTTGGGCCCATTTGGCATTACTGTCGGTCTATTGACTGGCAGTGTCAAGACTCAGGCTCGTAAGGAAATATTAAGTCAGCTAGCGACCGGTGGCGTCGACGTGGTTGTCGGCACTCATGCGCTAATCCAGGACACCATAGAGTTTCATAAGCTCGGCTTTGTGGTCATTGATGAGCAACATCGTTTTGGTGTTAAGCAGCGCCAACAACTACTCGATAAGTCGACTAAAATGCCGCACCTGCTGGCTATGACGGCTACTCCGATACCACGCAGCTTGGCGCTAACGGTCTACGGCGAGCTAGACGTCTCGGTTCTGCGTGACATGCCAAAAGGCCGCAAGCCGATCGAAACTCACCTGTGGTCTCCGAATAGTCGGACGCAGCTCTATGACAGGATCGATCAGCAAATCGAGCTTGGTCGACAGGTCTACGTTGTTTGCAGTCTAATCGACGACAACCCCGACAACGATACCAGGAGCGTCGAGGCTGAATATAAACGATTATCGGGATCTGTCTTTAAACATCGTCGAATCGGGTTATTGCACGGTCGCCTGAAGCCAGACGAAAAGACCGAAATTATGACCCGATTTTTAAGCGGCGAACTAGATATTTTGGTCAGCACTACAGTGGTCGAGGTTGGTGTCGATGTACCGAACGCCACTGTCATGATGATAGAAAACGCTGATCAGTTTGGTCTGTCGCAGCTTCACCAGCTGCGTGGTCGAGTCGGCCGGAGCGAACACCAGAGCTACTGCTACTTAGTTATGACTGACAGCAAGCGACCATCACAGCGCCTACGGGAGATCGAGAAGTCTGGTGACGGTTTCTACTTGGCTGAAGTTGACCTCAGGCTTCGCGGCCCAGGCGAAATATACGGCAAGGCTCAGCACGGTGCACTTAACCTCCAGATCGCTACTTTAGCTGATACTAAATTGATAGCGCGGGCTCAATCGGCCGCCCGACGTTTCGTGGAATCTGGCCTGGATTTGATACAATACAAACAGTTAGCTGATCAAGTTCACTATTATCAGCGTTTGACGACATTAAACTAGTATGTACTCAGGAACAACATTTCGAATAAAATCTGGTCTAGTGATGGGAGTCCATCAAAAAATCGACCGTGTAGCACGCCGCAAATTAGGTGGGTTACTTGACGATGCCACCGATTTTCCGACTATTTCTGAGATTTTACATTTCGAGGGCCTGAACGGTCCGGATGGAATTAAGCGTAAAAGCCCTGGCAAAGACGAACCTTGGCACTTTATAGACCCAACCAAACCAGAAGAGTCCAAGCTACTCGAGCTGATAGATAATCACATCAATAACCTGGCCCGGGCGCTGCAGGCCGGCAATCAAGAGCGAGCTGCCTTTGAAGCGGCCTGGCTTTCACATGCTGTAACTGATGGGTTAACTCCGGCTCATCATTACCCACTTGAGGATAAACTAATCGAGCTCCGTGGCGGCGAAGGACTCGATAGCCGTTCCAGCAAGCGTAAAAAGGTTATCCTACCTGGAGACACTAAACTAAAACAGATTGCCAACAACTGGGAGTTCTGGGGTGCTCGTGGCGTCATGACAACTCATCTCGGGTTTGAGCTTGGCGTGGCGTCGACTATTTCGTCGCATAAATTCTCAGTTGAAAAGCCAGATGAGGACATGCTAGCGGCAGTTAAAAAGGATGGCTACCGGCGAGTGTTCATAAATATACTACGAGAAGTTAATTCCCTTCATATGTACGAGGCTTACACCAAAGCTGGTTGGAGTCGTAAGTTGGCTCGCCAGACACGACATGAGCTGATGCCATTTATTATTGAAGCGGTCTGCCTGTCGTGGTACGCCGCGTTTTACGGGGCAAAAAAGTGAACATCCGAATAATAGCTGGTACATATGGTGGTCGGACAATGGCCGCTCCAGCTGGGCGTACAACGCACCCGATGGGTGAGAGGATACGCAACGCCGTGTTTAATAGCTTGGGCGGCGAAATCAGCGGAGCCAGCGTGCTAGACGTCTTCGCGGGTAGCGGAGTGGTTGGTCTCGAGGCGTTGAGTCGGGGGGCTAAGCAGGCAATCTTCGTCGAACGAGATCGAAATGCTCAGCGTTGTATATTAGACAATATAAAATCTTTGCAGATTGCGGGCAGTACGAAGCTAATCAAAACGACTGTTTCTAATTGGCTAGAATCGTCTGAGCCAGAGGATTTTGATATTATTTTCGCCGACCCACCGTACCACGATCCACAGTTATCCACAGTCGCCCGATTATTCGGACTATTAAAACCGGGCGGGCTTATGGTATTATCACATTCAGGTAGGGGTGAGTTGCCGACCAAAACGGGAGTTGTTGTGGTGGACAATCGTAGTTATGGTAATGCGGTGATAACCCTCTACCGCCGAGAATCTTAGTATGTATTGATAAGTCGACATTATGTCGTCTTTTTTATTTCCAGTAGTATCTAAAGGATTTTATAGAAACCAAAAACCGCCCCAATGGGCGGTTTTATAATAAAGTTCAATTTGGTACGGATGAAAGGACTTGAACCTTCACGCCCGAGGGCACGTGCTCCTAAGGCACGCGTGTCTACCAATTCCACCACATCCGCAAATATTGTTTGTGATTGAACTTATTCTAAGTCATATTATAGCATAATAATTGCCAACACTTATATATTTTCGTCGGTTTTTTAATAAAAATGCCCAGCATCACGACTCTGTCGTTCAACTGGGCTTTGGTACTGAGAATTAGATATTCTCGATGAAGTAGAAGTTGGCCTCGTTGAATCCTCGCCTGAAACCACGTCCACGAAGGTCTCTATTCACCTTCTGCGCCATAACAGTGAGCATTTCGCGCGAGTCAGACCATTCTTTCGCCATTTCGTACAAGAACTGTAAGAATGAATCAGCCCCTTCCTTGTCTGAGTCCCTGAAGGGGGCGACTATTCTTTGCTCGTAATTTTCGTTCAGCCATTTCTCGAAATTTGACGATTGGCTTTCTTCGTATATTTGCATTAGCCTTTGAACAAACATGGAGCTAGCTATAGTGGCAACTGTTTCCTGCTGCTCACGTCTTGTTTGACTTATTCCTTTCATGTTCTCGAACGCTGCGTTTAGAAAATCTGTTTCGTACGACACTTCGCACCTCATTCAGTCCAAATCCGACTCTCTGTCAGACCATAGCACGATTATACAACTAGGTTATTATAATTCAAATCACAAGCAAAATGCGGTTGTTTATGATTTTATTCAGCTTGTGCTATGATAGTTATACATGGAAATAAGGGGTTGTTACAGATGAGCAAAATAGCTAAATATCTTAATGAGCACATACTTGGAGAGGTTGACTATAGGACTGGCACTCTGAGCGCCTTTTCTAATGACGCCAGCGTACTGTCTATTAAGCCAGACATGGTCGTCAGCCCTCGTAATACCAGTGACATTCGCAAAGTAGCCCGGTTCACTTGGCAGCTAGCCGACAAGGGCCATATTCTGCCAATTGTTAGCCGCGGCGCAGGTAGTGACCAAACTGGGGCAGCTATCGGTAAAGGTATTATTCTAAATACCACGTCGCATATGACAGATATATTAGAGCTCGACATCAAACAGAAGTTAGTCAGGGTTCAGCCAGGTATCACCTATAAATCCCTGAACGACGCTCTTAGTCTGCATGGTCTGACTATCCCGAGCTATCCAGCCTCGCACCACTACAGCACTGTCGGCGGGGCGATTGCCAACAACGCTGGTGGTATGCTATCTGGGCGATATGGACGGACAGACGCCTGGGTCCGCCAGCTAGAAGTCGTGCTGGCGAGTGGTGATGTGCTGCAGACTGGGCGTATTTCTCGGCGCGAGGTCAGTCGGATCAAGGGACTTCAGAACTACGTCGGTGAAGTCTATCGTAAGATCGATGGATTGATCGACGACAACAAAGAATTAATTGATGAAAAAATTAGCGGCCAAGAAGATGGCGCCGCCGGCTATCCAGGTATCGCTAAGGTTAAAAATAAGGATGGCTCAATCGATCTAACGCCACTCATCCTGGGTAGCCAAGGCACGCTCGGCGTTATATCAGAAGTCATCATGCGATCAGACTACATCTCACCAAATAGCTCATCTCTTGTAGCTATCTTCTCTGGGTTTGACGCCGCCCAGGATTCACTCGATGAAATCGCCGCACTGAAACCTAGTAGCCTTCACATCTATGACGGTGAGCTATTCATGCAAGCGACTGCCGAGGGTAAGAAGTATAAGTTCAATAGTGAGCTAGCTGAAACCGGAGCTGTCGTCGTCATGCAAGTCGATGATTTCAGTGATCGCAATCGCGCTAAGCGACTCAAAAAAGCCGCTAGGCTACTTGAAAAACGCGGTGCTCAAGTCCTAAATGACCCAGATGATGAAGATGCCTACCGGGCGATAGATAGCGTGACGTCAACCGTCAATGTTCAGTCAATAGGCGATACACTCGGGCTGTTTGATGGAGTCTACATACCGTCTAATCGCCTCGATGGATTCAAGCAGGCAGTTGAGCTATTATCAAAGCGTTTCAGTACGCCACTGCCGCTATATGCTCGGGTTCTGGAGTCTAGTATCTATTGCCGACCGGTCTTTCATCTCCACAAGGTAACTGACCGCCAGCGGGCTATCAAGTTACTAGAGGAGTTCAGCGATGCAGTTTATGAGCACGACGGCTACTTATGTAATAACTCCGCCGAGGGACGACTGTTGGCAAACTATAGTTATCAGCATATCGACGCTGGCGTCTTGAAGTTATATGAACAAATCCGCAAAATATTTGACCCGAACAACTCCCTAAACCCGGGCGTTAAGCAATCTATCGAGAAAAAAGAGCTTGCCAAGCTAGTCCGGAGCGACTACTCAACACCGAAACTAGCCGGCCAGAGCCTTAAAAGCTAGTACTTATTTCAAGCAGTTTATTGTGTGCTATAGTTAAGCATATGGATAATCAAATATACACACCTCAAGAAGCAAAAGAGACAGAAAAGAAGTCGATGTACCTAACTATCGGTACTTGGACGCTTGTGATTATAGCCGTGGCTTTTATGTTCACGACCGTCATGATGGTAAAATCGCAGTTAGCTGAAAACAAGCAAGCTATCTACGAAAACTCGAAAAGAATTCTAGAGCTACAAGACTGTGTCGACAATGGCATCAAGCCATGTACACCTGAAGCCAGAGAAAACGACTAGTTCACTAAATCGGAGCCAAGTAGCGACAGGAGCGCCATGATACGCCGGGCGTGTTCGTTGTTGTCCTGAAATAGGGTTTCTATTTCTTCATTATTATCAGTTATCTCTGCGAATGTCTGATCGTACAGTATCGTTTCTGGGTCATCGCTGTCGTTGCTTTCGGTCTGATCATAGTAGGGTCCGAGTTCGTGGGCGAGCTGGTCCGTGTCTTCACTGTGGACAATCGATCTGTCATTGACCGAGTGAAACGACTCGCCTGCAATGTCTATAATATCCATGTAGGAATATACAATATCTTCGGTGTATAGTATGCTGTCGTCTTCTTCGAGGACTGAGTATCTGTGCATGTGCACCTCTGACAGTTCGTCGTAAGAGCCTAGTCCAATATCAGCGTCGTTGTCTTCATTGTAGCTCGTCACCGCTTGATTTAAGTGCTCCTTGTAGTGCTCCGGTATAACTTGGACACGAGTTGGCAGTACGTGGGTGTACTCTATGTCGTATGAGGTGTAAAAGTACTCGTTGTCGAGTAGTTCTTTTTCGGCATCGAATCTGATGCGAATATCTTCAGGATCGCTGATTTCCTCAGTCTCAAGTGGATACTCTGCAATTTCGGCCTCTCGGCAGTCTTCAAATTGCATTGACACTGAGCGTTCAAACCCAATCCGACAGGCTCTATTTTCTTGCCATGACTTACCGCCAATTTTATCGGCGAATTCACTTAGGTCACCAAATAGCTCGTCGAATGACTCGGTTGAATCTGTAATTCTTTCTGGGGTACTTCTTTCAATATCCATAGTCGTTTAATTATACAATAAAATAGAATAAATACCATACGTGTTATATACTATATACAATGGATAAAAACGAAATAGGCGTCGGCCCGCACCCCGAACCCTGGCCGACTGATGAAAAATACGACAAAGACTTGCTCGAGGCTGGTGATCGTCGAAACGTCGTCGACAAATACCGTTACTGGACGAACCAGGCAATAAAAGAGGATATGCAGTCGAGTAGCCATAAGCTTGAAGTTGCTATCGAGAATCATCAGCACGATTTTAATATCGGCACCATCGTCCGCAATGCCAACGCCTTCAATGTTAGTAAAGTGCATATTATCGGTCGTCGTCAGTGGAACAAGCGTGGGGCGATGGTGACGAATCGTTACCTAGAGGTTGTTCATCATGAGTCGGTTGAAGGGTTTTGTGAGGCAATCGGTGCAAGCCGAGAAATAATCGCCATCGACAATCAGCCCGGTGCCGAGAACTTGACAGATGTCGAATTGCCACCCAGCTGTGTCTTGGTGTTCGGTGGCGAGGGGCCCGGTCTTAGCCAGGAAATGATCGAGGCCAGCTCCAAGATGATTCAGATTGAGCAGTTTGGCAGTACGCGTTCGGTCAACGTTGGCGTGGCATCGGGTATAGTTATGTATCAGTGGCTGCGCGAGAATAGCCTTTAGGAGGGGCCGTGCCACTCCGCGATTGTTTCAGGAGGGGCAGCCCCTCCGCTATCATTTTCGGAATGAATCCGAAAACTCACTCCACCCACTGAAGCCGACGCGAGACGTCGGTGCTATCGCGATTATGATGTTCTAGGGCGGACGTGTCAGCATGTCACTCCTAGTGCAGCTACGCCGTTCGTGTCCACACGAACACGAGGACCCGTCCGAGCGGATCTTAGATCCGAGGGTGGAGCGAAGTTTTTTAATTTACTTCAAAAACGAGCGGAGGGGCCGTGCCACTCCTAGTGGTGAATCCCGTTCGTGTCCCCACGAACACGAGGCCCCGGCCGAGCTTCAGAGGGTGGAGACGATACCTCGAATTCATTTCGAGGTGAAATCGGAGGGGCCGTGCCCCTCCTAACAATGCTACTTATGCTTGCAATAACCAGCTGTAAATGACACAATATTAACAAATGAGTTCACTATCCCCACAGCCGTACAAAGGTACGCGAGACTACTACCCAACAGATAAGCGAATCCAAAATTATATTTTTAATGTTTGGCATCAGGTGTCCGAGCTATATGGCTATGAGGAGTATGGCGCCCCGATACTAGAGCTACTCGACGTCTACGCTGCGAAAAGCGGTCAAGACCTAGTCAATGACGAGACCTATAGTTTTACCGATCGCGGTGGCCGTCTAGTCGCTATTAGACCGGAAATGACGCCTAGCATATCGCGGATGGTGGCTGCTAAGCGTCAGGAACTTGGCTATCCAGCTCGTCTCTACAGCATAGCTAACTTTATGCGCTACGAGCGCCCACAGCGGGGCCGCGAACGTGAATTCTGGCAGCTTAACGCCGACATCTTTGGGGTTGACGGTCCACGACCGGAGTCAGAAATAATCGCCCTAGTCAACGACATGATGAAGACATTTGGCGCAACTGATGAGATGTACGAAATCCGAGTCAATAATCGCAAACTAATTGACGCTATTATGACTAGCTACTTGGGCCTCGACACGGTTGGCGCTCAGCTTATGGTCAAGCTGTTTGATAAAAAAAGCAAGATCTCGCACGAGGATTTTCGTGACAAAGCTATCGACATATTTGGCGCCGAGCAAGCTCCCGACGGCCTCAAGAAGATATCTAAACTGCTATCAATGACGTCCGTCAAAGATTTGCCTCAGGAGATTCGTGAAGATGATGCCACTAAGGAGCTTCAGGCGCTATTTGAGCTACTAGGCGAGGCCGGAATCACTAGCGCTAGGTTTGACGTAACCTTAATGCGCGGACTCGACTACTATACCGGTACAGTTTTTGAAATGTTTGATCTTCACCCTGAAAACAATCGATCAATGTTCGGTGGCGGACGCTACGACGGACTGGTCGGTCTATTTGGCGTCGACCCAATCCCGACCGTCGGTGTCGCTCCAGGCTATACTACTGTCGAATTATTCCTTCGATCGCACGACTTACTGCCAGACTTCCCGTCATCGACTGAGGTCGGCATAGTTGTACTGGGTGGAGCTGATAGTGGCGCACTTGAGCTGGCTAAGGGTCTCCGCCGTGAGGGAGTTAAGACTGAGGTTGACATCACAAGCCGCAAGATCGATAAGCAGATCAAGTCTATTCTAAAAAAGAAAATTCCTTTCATGGTATTCGTCGGCGAAGACGAAGTTGATAGTGAGATTTATCCATTCAAAGACACCGGCCTGGCCGAGGAACAGAAGCTTAGTTTTGAGCGAATTGTTAGTGTCGTCAAAGATCGCCGCCGCTCTAATGTTGGCGAATTTGACGATTTGTTTGAATAGGCCACAGCTGTTATAGTTAATCTTTATGAAGATTACACGAAAAAATTTATCCGACACGAAAGTAAAACTAACTATTACCTTGGGTAAAGAGGAGCTTGAGCCAGCCCGCGAAGTGGCTCTATCTAAGCTAGCCAAGGACATGAAAGTCGAAGGCTTTCGTAAGGGCAAGGTTCCGATGGCCGTGGCGGCTAAAAACGTCAGCCCGGAAGCTCTCGATCAGCAGACGCTAGACGACGCCCTTTCAAAAGCTGTCGCCGAAGCGTTCACAGAGCAAGATATTCGCGCTCTAGAGCGCCCGCAGGTTGATGTTACTAAGTATGTACCGGGTGAGTCAGCTGAATTTACAGCTGAGGCAGAAATGCTACCAGAGGTAAAACTTGGTGACTACAAAAAACTTAAAATCGAAAAAGCTGATGTCAAAGTCGCTGCTAGTGAAGTTGACGAAATTGTCGAACGGATGCGAGCTAACTTCGCCGAACGTAAAGATGTTAAACGAGCTGCTAAAAACGGTGACGAAACTGTAATTGACTTCATCGGTAAAAAAGATGACGTCGCTTTTGACGGTGGCACCGCCAAAGATTACTCACTAGAGCTTGGAAGTAATTCATTTATTCCTGGTTTCGAAGAAGGTGTTGTCGGTAAAAAACCGGGCGAAGAATTTGACGTGCCGCTATCATTCCCAGATGACTACCACGTCGACACCCTAAAAGGTGCCAAAGTAGTGTTCACGGTCACTCTAAACAAAGTTAAAGAGATCGCCCTACCTGAGGTTGACGACGTCTTTGCAGCTAAGTGTGGTCCGTTTACATCAGTTGATGATCTCAAAAAAGACATCAAGCGGGAGCTAACTGAGCGCAAAACTCGTGAGTCGCAAGATAAAGTCCGTGATAACCTAGTTGAACAGCTGATTTCAGCCAGCACTATCCCAGTACCGAATGTTTTGATTGAAGACCAATCAAAAAGTATTGAGCAAGACTTCCAGCAGAACCTAGCTGGACAGGGCATGACACTCGACATGTACCTGGAGTCAAAGGGTATCGATAAAGATAAGTGGCTAGACACAGAGGTCAAAGACTCAGCCAAGAAGCGAGTCCAGGCCGGTCTAGTTTTAGCTGAACTATCAAAGGTTGAAAAAATCGAAGCTAACGATCAAGAGTTGGCCGCTCGAATCGATGAGTACCGCCAGCAGTACGCCTCTCGACCTGAGATTGTTAAACAGCTTGAATCACCTGAGGCTCAGCGTGAAATCGCCAACCAGATGATCACCGAAAAAACAGTCGATCGCTTAGTTGAACTAAACTCTAAAAAATCATAGGTTGATAAACTAACCTTAATTACTAGCACTCAGTTTTAATGAGTGCTAGTTTTTGATATAATTAATATATTATGAGTAAACCATCCAACTATCTTGTACCGACAGTAATTGAAAAAAGCTCCGATGGCGAACGCGCCTTTGATATCTACTCACGTCTGTTAAATGAGCGGATTATCTTCTTAGGTGATGAGGTCAACGAGCACACCGCTAATATCGTTGTCGCCCAGCTACTGCACCTATCATACGAAGACCCCAAAAAAGATATCAAGCTCTATATCAACAGTCCAGGCGGCAGTGTCTATGACGGCCTGGCTATCTATGACACCATGCAGTACATCGCGTCTGATGTTGTGACTATCGGTATCGGTCTGCAGGCCAGCATGGGCGCGTTCCTGCTGAGTAGCGGCACCAAGGGCAAACGCTACGCCCTGCCGAGTAGTCGGATTATGATTCACCAGCCGTCGAGCGGTACTCAGGGTAAAATATCCGACCAAGAAATAACCCTGCGAGAAGGCATCTATCTCAAAAAGCAGCTCAACCAAATTCTTGCCAAAAACACCGGTCAAAAACTAGCCAAGATCGAAAAAGATGTCGACCGTGACTTCTGGATGAGCGCCAAAGAATCAGTCGACTACGGTATCATCGACGAAGTAATCCGAAAGGCCTAATATGATTCGCGGCGAACAGCTCTACGATTTTGATAAAAATGACTTCACGGCCGACGAGCTAGAATATATCGAAACCAGATCACTTGAACTGTCCGACGAAGACGCCGACTTCGTAACAGGCGTCAGTTCGATCGAGTACGACGACGGGCACTACGTGGCTATCAATACACAGTTCCCCGGTGTTGAGACGTTTGCTAGAGCCGGCCAGATCCATGACGAAAAAGCTCAAGATTTCGAAGATTCGATCGAGCTTGTCAGTCTTCGCGAGCGTGTCGGTCGATCACTGGGTGGGACAAGTCTGTATGGCATAGCTGATAAAATGCCAACCGAAATAATCGACCGAAAGACCGAAAGAGAAGTCAGCCCCGAAGAGGTCTACAAAGGCCATGTTGATTTTATGTTTTATACCGACGGCAGTGCCGATAGCTTCTCGACCGATGAGCTCGATTATGTCTGGGCGTCTATCCAGAAACGGATCGAAAGTCTAGCTCCCTATACCAGGCTGAAAGTTTCTCAGTCCGAAGGCCATGTTAGTATGACGGTTGGTATCGAATCTTCACTAGAGACGCATAGTGATAATCTGGATCGACTACACAGCTTACTTGTCTCATCTATTGGCGATACTAGTCTTCGAATAAAAGTCAGACACTCTTACGCTGGTCAGGGTGGAGCTAGTAGCCAATATCGACAAGACGAATTTGGCTATGGTGTCAGTAGCTTTGATGAATATCTAGAATCTCGTAAAAACGCTAATTAATTGGTTGACTATTCATCTGTAACAGCGCATACTTAGGATAAGAAGTAGTGTAGTTTGGTTATTTATGCTCAAAAACCTGTGGCAAGGTTTTACGAGCAATCCTAAACTTAGAGAATCTTCGGCGCCGATTCTATATCAAAACACTAAATACAATGCGAGGAGAGCAAATGGCAAAATCCCAGCCTAGTACTGGTAAGCGCGTGTTTTTTACGGACGATGACACAGCCCTATCAATACCAAGTCTAATTGCTCATCAAGAAGATTCTTGGCGTGAATTCGTCGAGACTGGTCTTGGTGAGATTTTTACTGAACTTAATCCAATCGAGGATTATACCGGTCAAAAACTAGAATTACGATTTAAACAATATGCATTTCAGGATCCAAAAGTTTCTGAAAAAGACGCAAAAGAGAACAACCTAACTTTTGAAGCTCCGCTTCATGTTAACGTTGAGCTAACCAACAAGGTGACCGGTGAGGTAAAAGAGCAAGAGATCTATCTTGGTGATTATCCATGGATGACTGAACGTGGTACTTTCGTTATCAACGGCACCGAGCGTGTGGTTGTTTCACAGCTTATCCGATCAGCTGGTGTATTCTTCACAGCTGACAAGGGTCTAACTCATAGCAACTACGGCGCCAAGATGATTCCTGGCCGCGGTGCATGGCTCGAGTTTGAAACGGCTGCCAACGGTACTATCTATGTTAAGATTGACCGCCGCCGTAAACTACCGATTACGACTCTCCTGCGAGCGCTTGGCCACAAAAAGTCGACCGAAATCAAAGAAATGTTTGCCGATGTTGACACTGGCGACGTGAAGTATATCGAGAAAACACTTGAAAAAGATCCTTCACGAAGCGTCAACGAAGCTCTTATCGAGGTTTACCGTCGTCTCCGACCAGGTGATCTTGCGACAGTAGAGAATGCGCGAACAATGATTGAGCGGATGTTCTTTGATTTCAAACGATTTGACTACTCACGTGTCGGACGATACAAAATCAACCAGCGCCTGAACCGCGACGTACCGAATAACACTGAAAATCGTATTTTCCAGATGGAAGATCTTGTTGCTATCATCAAAGAGATTATCCGCTTGAACAATACTCAGGAAGCTCCCGATGATATCGATGCTCTATATAACCGTCGAATTAAGCTCGTTGGTGAGCTTGTGGCTCGTCAGTTCCGTGTCGGTATGCTACGTATGCAGCGTAACGCCATGGATCGTATGTCTATGTCGGATCTCGAAAACGTCTCACCAGGTCAGCTAATCAACGCTCGTCCAGTTGTAGCGGCTGTTAAGGAATTCTTCGCGTCATCCCAGCTAAGCCAGCTAATCGACGACATTAACCCGCTAGCCGAACTATCACACAAGCGTCGTCTCAGCTCAATGGGCCCCGGTGGCCTAAGCCGTGAGCGTGCCGGATTCGATGTGCGTGATGCTCACCCAACTCACTACGGCCGTCTCTGTGTCGTTGAAACGCCAGAGGGTGCCAATATTGGTCTAGTGCTAAACTTGGCCGCTTATGCTCGTGTCAATGAGTATGGTTTCATTGAAACTCCATATCTTAAGGTTAAGAACAGTCGGGTGACTGATGAAGTAGTCTATCTTGACGCTAGCCAGGAACTTGGCGAAATTATCGCTGATGCCGGCGCTAAACTCGATGATAAAGGCAACTTTGTCGACGAGCGTGTTAGTGCTCGTAACGACCTCAACCCAGAGCAAGTCGATGCTGTTGACGTAACTTACATGGATGCTGCCCACAAGCAGATCCTCGGTTCAACTGCCTCACTCGTGCCGTTTATTGAGAAAAACCGTGTCGACCGAAGCTTGACCGGTTCAAACATGCAAAAACAGGCCGTCCCACTTCTAACACCACAGTCTCCAATTGTTGGTACTGGTATTGAAGGTGAGATTGCTAAAAACGCTGGACAACTCATCACGGCTCAAGCAGCTGGTGAAGTCGTCCGAGCTGACGGTAAAGAAGTCCACGTCAAATACAAAGACGGTGTCAAAATTTACGAATTGATTCACTTTGCTAAAAGCAACGACCACCGCTCAATTAACCAAAAAGTTCGCGTCACACGGGGCGACAAGGTTAAGGCCGGCGATGTTCTAATCGAAGGCGCCTCAATCGCTGACGGCGAACTAGCTCTTGGTAAGGATCTAACTGTAGCCTTCATGCCATGGGGCGGCTATAACATGGATGACGCGATTGTCCTGAGCCAACGAATCGTCCAAGACGACACACTAACCTCAATCGATATTGAAGATTACTCAGTTGAAGTCCGTGAAACTAAGCTTGGCCCAGAGATTGTAACCCGTGATATTCCGAACGTGTCTGAGGAAAGTCTCCGACACCTTGATGAGAATGGCGTGGTTCAAATCGGTAGCGAAGTAAAAGCCGGTGACGTACTTGTCGGTAAAATCACACCAAAGGGTGAACAGGAACTATCAAGCGAAGAGCGACTACTCCGAGCTATCTTTGGCGAAAAAGCTAAAGATATCCGTGATACATCACAAAGAATGCACAATACAGGCGGCGGTAAAGTTGTCGGTGTTAAGATCTTCTCACGTGAGAACGGTCATGAGCTAAAAGCTGGTGTTCTGATGCAGATCCAGATCTTCATAGCTAAGCTACGTAAGATTGATGTCGGTGATAAGATTGCCGGTCGTCACGGTAATAAGGGTGTTATCGCCCGAATCTTGCCGGTCGAAGACATGCCGTACATGGCTGATGGTACATCTGTTGATGTTATCTTGAACCCACTCGGCGTGCCAAGCCGTATGAATATCGGTCAGCTATTTGAGACTCACCTTGGTATGGCAGCCCGCGCCCTTGGATATAGGGTAGCGACTCCACCATTTAACGGTGTTCCAAATGACAAGATCGCTGATGAGCTTGAGCGTGCCGGCTACGACCGCGATGGTAAGAGCCAGCTATTCGACGGCCGCAACGGTGAGCCATTCGAAGAGCGAACTACTGTTGGCGTCATGCACATGATTAAGCTCCATCACATGGTATCTGATAAGATCCACGCTCGTTCAACTGGTCCATACACTATGGTTACACAGCAGCCACTCGGTGGTAAGGCTCAAAACGGTGGTCAGCGATTCGGAGAGATGGAAGTCTGGGCTCTTGAGGCCTACGGCGCCGCAACTACACTCCAGGAAATGCTTACTATCAAGTCTGATGATGTCTACGGACGTGCTAAAGCCTATGAGTCAATCATCAAAGATGAGCCGATTGTCGGTCCGAAACTTCCAGAGAGCTTCAACGTGCTCGTTAAGGAGCTTCAGGGACTGGGCCTTCGAGTTGACCTACTTGATGAGTCAGAAGACGAGGTGATTGATGCCGAAAGTATTATTGCCCAAAGTGGACCAGCCGACAAAACTGTCGCAATTGATCTTGAGAAAGACGAAGAAGATGAAACAGTACTTGACGAGTCCGACGATATCGGTGATCTAGATGAGGAACCGGGTCTGAGCGTTCAGGATATTGATGAAGTAGAAAATTTTAAGGAGGAGGCGTAATGAGCAAAGTTGTTGCCAGTACTGGAATTGCCGACTTTGATGCGATAAGTATCGCGGTTTCAAGCGAAGAGGACATCCTTAAATGGAGTCACGGCGAAGTAACCAAGCCGGAAACTATTAACTATCGAACTCAGAAGCCTGAGCGTGATGGACTGTTTTGTGAGCGTATTTTTGGCCCGGTCAAAGATATCAACCCACACGACAACAAGCTAAAAGGCGTCCGATCACGTGAAGCTGCCATCGATAAAAATGGTGAATTGGTTACAAAGTCTATCGTTCGGCGTGAACGAATGGCTCACATTAAACTAGCCGCCCCAGTAGCGCATATCTGGTTCATGCGTGGCACTCCTAGTGCTATGAGCTTGATCCTTGGTATAACTGTTCGAAACCTCGAGCGAATCGCTTACTTTGCTAGCTATGTCGTACTTGATGTTGACGTCACCAAGCGTGATCAACTACTAGCAGACCTTGAGGCCGAGACTGATGCTGGTCGAGCTGCAATTAAAATGCGCTACGAAAAAGAAGCGGAAGCTGAAGGCGCAGATGTTAAAAAACTAGCTGAGATGCAGTCTAAAGAGGTCGAGGATCTTAACGAATCATACGCAGCTAAGAAAGCTCAGCTTGATAGCCTAGTTCAGTCAGCTCTTATGAACGAGTCAGACTACCGAAACCTACCAGAAGAATACGAAGAAATCATTCGTGTTGGTATGGGCGGTAAGGCTCTAAAAGACTTGCTTGACGCGGTTGACCTTGAGACTCTAATCGTTCAACTATCCGAGGAAGCTGAAGCAGCCAAGGGTCAGCGCGAGAAGAAGCTTTTGAAGCGACTAAAAGTCCTAGAAGGTATGCACGCGGCCGGTATCCGACCAAACAGCCTAGCCGTGACTGTCCTGCCAGTTATCCCACCAGACCTTCGTCCGATGGTCCAGCTAACCGGTGGCCGATTTGCGACAAGTGACCTTAATGACCTATACCGACGTGTCATTAACCGTAATAACCGACTCAAGAAGCTTGTTGATCTCAACGCTCCTGAGGTTATCTGCCGCAACGAAATGCGCATGCTCCAGGAAGCCGTCGATGCACTAATCGACAACTCAGCTGTCCGCGGTGGACGCGCTGTAAATGCCACCGGTGGTCGCCGACGCCTTAAATCTCTTAGCGACATGCTAAAAGGTAAGCAGGGTCGTTTCCGCCAGAACCTACTTGGTAAGCGTGTTGACTACTCAGGCCGCTCTGTTATCGTGGTTGGTCCGAAGCTGAAAATTGATCAGTGTGGACTACCGAAACAGATGGCAATCGAGCTATTCAAACCATTTGTTATTAGCTGGTTAATTCGCAACGAGTACGCCCACAATATCCGTAGCGCCACTCGTCTAATCGACGCTGGTGATACAGCAGCTTGGGATGCACTCGACGCCGTGACTGAAGATAAGTACGTCTTGCTAAACCGTGCGCCAAGTCTTCACCGTCTATCTATCCAGGCTTTCCGACCAAAACTAGTTGAAGGTAAAGCTATCCAGCTTCATCCACTAGTGGCCAACGGTTTCAACGCCGATTATGATGGTGACCAGATGGCTGTTCACTTGCCGCTATCTAAAGATGCTCAGGCTGAAGCCCGTGAATTGATGAGTGCGACTAACAACCTTCTAAAGCCGGCTGATGGTGCCCCAGTGCTAAACATCGGTCAGGACGTCGTGCTAGGTAATTACTACCTAACCTACGAAAAGGCTGGCGCTCAGACCGACAACGTTAAGTCATTCATCTCTGAGCAGGAAGCTGAAATGGCTTATGACAACGGTCATATCCAGTTACAGACGCCTATCCGAGTCTTCGCTAAGGGTGAAATGCGTACCACAACTCTTGGTCGTGTCTTCTTCAACGATATCCTACCGGAAGATTTCCCATACGACAACAATGTCCAAAGCAAAAAACAACTTAAAAAGGTTCTAGCTAAGGTCTTCACGAAGTATGGCAACGAAGAAACAGCTCGTACGGCTGACCGTATGAAAGGCCTAGCCTTCCGATTTGCGACCGTTGCAGCTGTCTCGACTGGTAAAGATGACTACATTAGCTTCAAGGAAATTCCAATACTAGTGGCTGAAGGTGACAAAAAGACCGCCCTGATCTCTGAGCAATTCGACAACGGTCTGATTACAGAGGAAGAGCGCTACAACCTAACAGTTGCTGCATGGCGTGAAGTTGATAATAGTATTACTAAGTTCCTCCAGGGCGAGCTAGCTCACATGGAAACAAGTATCTCAATGATGGTCAACTCTGGTGCTCGTGGTGATATCACCAACGTCAAGCTAGCCAGTGCCATGATTGGTATTCAGGTTGACGCGGCTAACCGTGAAATCGAGCTACCGATTCGATCAAACTACAAAGACGGCCTAAGCTCCCTCGAGTCATTCGTGGCAACCCGTGGTGCTCGTAAGGGTCTGATCGATACAGCGCTTAAGACAGCTGACTCAGGCTACCTAACTCGTCGTCTAGTTGATGTCTCACAGGACGTCTTCACAGTTGAAGACGAAACCGGTGACGACGCAGGCTTCGCAGTTCGACGAGCTGAGACAGAAGAGACTATGATTGAGTTCGGTAACCGACTATTCGGACGTTACACAGCTGAAGATGTCCCAGGTCACATCGGTCGGGATGAGCTCATTACACGTGAGGTAGCTGACGCTATCGACGCCGACAAATCAATCGACGAGATTAAGATTCAATCAGTTCTATCAACCAACAATCTTCGTGGCATTCCACGCCGAAGCTACGGTATCGACATGGCAAGCGGTAAGCTTGTTGCCGGTGCGCAGCCAGTCGGTGTTGTAGCCGCTCAGTCAGTTGGTGAGCCGGGTACACAGCTAACCCTCCGTACTTTCCATAACTCTGGTGTTGCCGGTGGCGATATCACCCAGGGTCTACCTCGTGTTGAAGAGCTATTTGAAGCTCGTTCACCAAAAGGTATGGCGTTTATATCTGAGGTGGCCGGTACAGTTGATACTTGGGAAGATGGCAAAAAGTACATTGTCCAGGTTGTCCCATCAGCCGGTAAGACTGATAAACTAGCCCTTGATGGCCGTAAAGCTGCGGTTAAGACTGGCAGCAACGTCAAGTCAGGTGACGTCCTAGCCTCAGCTAAAGACGAGAGCAAGCCACTTGTCGCACCGTTTGATGGAATTGTTGAAGTAACTAAGACTGATATCGTAATATCATCTAACGACTCAACTCCAGCTCGCTACGAGGTTCCAGGTGCGGCTCAGCTAGTTGTTAAGGCTGGCGACGTGATCGAGGCCGGTGACAGGCTAACAGCCGGTTCATTGAACCTGCACGATCTAATGCGCCTCAAAGGTACAGAAACTACTCAGCGATATATCATCAATGAAGTACTTCGTATCTACGCGGCTCAGGGTCAGGACGTTGCTGATAAGCACCTTGAGATCATCGTTCGTCAAATGTTCAGCCGAGTTCAGATTGAAGAACCAGGCGATAGTACATTTGTAACCGGCGATATCGTCTCTAAGGCAGCTGTCGTTGACGCCAACGCCGAGCTAGCTGAATCAGGCGAAGAGCTTGTTAGCTACACTCAGTTGCTACTTGGTATTACTAAGGTCTCTATCTGGAGCGACAGCTTCCTATCAGCTGCCTCATTCCAGGATACAACCCGAGTGTTGATCAACGCTGCTATAACTGGTCGTGTCGATCGTCTCCACGGTCTGAAGGAAAACGTTATTATCGGACGCAAGATTCCTGTTGGAACCGGTGCTCGACAAACTGACGAAGACCTAAGTCGTGAGATAGCTGAAGATCTCGATCTAGCAGACTAGTAGGGTTTATCTACTCCTGAACAGCCCCGCATCTGCCGGGGCTGTTTTGCTGTATCTAATATTGACTTAGCATTTGAAAAGTTACGAAATATTTGCTATAGTAATTAATGAGTTTCATCTTTTAAAGATATCGGTCATTGCAAGAGTGTGTACAAAACCGATATTTTAGAAAAAGAACAGAGATGGTGAGCCCATGCTGAGGTCAATCCATACGAAAGAGCATCTTATCTTTGCTCAAAATAAATTATTTAACAGGAGTTTCAATGCCTACAATTAACCAGCTTGTGCGTAAACCGCGCAAAACTGCTAAGAAAAAGTCGAGCTCGCCGGCGCTAGGACGTATTCATAATTCGCTTAAAACTCGATATTTTGAACACAATGCTCCTTTGAAGCGCGGTGTCTGTGTTCGCGTGACAACAAAAACACCTAAAAAGCCTAACTCGGCTCTTCGTAAGGTTGCCCGCGTGCGACTTACAAATGGACATGAAGTTTGGGCTTATATCGGTGGCGAAGGCCATAACCTACAGGAGCACGCCGTTGTTCTTGTTCGCGGTGGACGAATCCCAGACCTTCCAGGTGTCCGCTACCACGTAGTTCGTGGTGCACTTGACCTTCAGGGCGTATCAGATCGAAAACAAGGTCGATCAAAGTACGGTACTAAGAAGGGAGCTAAGTAATGCCACGTAAAGTTACTCGTAAATTACAGCGTGAACTAAAGCCAGACCGTAAGTATCAGTCAGTTCTAGTTCAGCGTCTTATCAACAAGTCTATCCTAGACGGCAAAAAGAGCACGGCTGAAAAAGCTGTCTACGACGCTCTTGAGATGGCTGCTAAGAAGCTAGAGTCAGAAGACCCACTAAAGGTTTTCGAGACTGCACTAAACAACATCTTGCCTAACTTCGAGGTTAAGTCTCGACGTGTCGGCGGTGCTAACTACCAGATCCCGTTCCCAGTATCTGGACACCGTCAGCTACACTTCGCCTTTTCATGGCTCGTTCAGGCATCTCGTGCTCGTCACGGTATGCCGTATTCCAAGCGCCTAGCGCTTGAGATCGTGGACGCCCACAACGAAGCTGGTGCTGCTTTCAAGAAGAAAGAAGACACTCACAAGATGGCCGAAGCCAACCGAGCATTCGCTCACTTCGCCCGCGGCTAGTTTATACTACCCGAGTTCAAAATACCGTCACTCTTCAGTAGTGACGGTATTTTAGTATTGTATTTATTAAATATTATGATATAAATAAAACATGGAACAATACACAGCCGAGTGGCGAGAAATTGTAAACAACTATCCGGACGAGATAGAAAACTACAGCACGTCTGTCAATGATATGCGCGACGTCCTAATCGAGTGCTTTCTAGAGCTAACCGATGACGTCGATGAGATTGACCCAGATGAACTTCTGACCATCTCTCAGGCGATAGAGGGCGTCGTAGACAGCCTAGACGCTATCTACGCATCCGAACAGCTCCATGTCGCTGGTAACGGCCTGTACTACTCGGAGAACACTGATGAGATAAGCTTCCTCGACTCAACGGCTGGTATTCAGGGCGAGTTCGCGGGCTTCACTATCGATAGCGCTATTCCGAAATATAGCCAGCTAGTCTATGACGACGAATATGTCTATAAACCAGTCCTCTGCATGAAACTCGAAAACTATCGAACGTTTGCCGACAATGGTACTCAGAGCGAAGCTCATGACGATACGGCTATCGTGCCCGTTATGAACCAGGATATCTGCGTAAATAGAAGTCTCTACTAAATCTGGTACACTAGACATATGGCAACATTTTCATTCGACATAACAAGTGACTACGACAAATCTGAGATGAGCAATGTCTTTTTGCAGGCTGAAAAAGAACTCGGCAGCCGCTACGACCTGAAAGGCTCGAAAGCCGCGATTGAGTGGATGCCAGATAAGCAAGGCTTCGAAGTGACGGCCGACAACGATTGGCAGCTCGAGCAAGTAGTCGATATTATCCGCAAAAAACTATCAAGCCGTAATATGTCATCCAAGGTGTTGGATCTTGACGGCACGCTTAATACTTCCAATATGAAAGTAACTCAAAAGATACCATTTGTATCTGGGCTCGATCAAGATAAGGCCAAAAAGATAACAAAGCTGATACGCGACAACTACCCAAAAGCTAAGAGCCAAATTCAATCCGACAGTGTCCGCGTAACTAGTGCTAGCAAAAACGACCTTCAGGCTATCATGAAACTGATTGATGAACAAGATTTTGACTTCGTCACTAACTACGGCAACTTCCGCTAGTCAATTGACATCAGTCGAGTATTGATGTTAAATATATCGACATGAGTGAGATGAGTAACTACAACGAAATTTTTGAGGATCTTCGCCGCAATCTAGAAGACCCATACGTTGTTGATTTTTTTAGCGAGCTGAAAGAGCAGCAAGAATCAATCAATACCGGGCTTGAAGCCGGAGACTTTACCGAAGGTCAAAGAGAAAAAATTATCGACGACCTAGATCGAAATTGGATATATTTCAACAAAAATATCAATGTAAGCGGCAGCTTAATAATGCTTAGTGCCGACGAGCGAGTCAAGGTCATAGTCGAGGACATGCCGGCTAAGTCGAAAGGCTTCCAGGCTTACAGACCTTCATCGATTGACCCAGAGTCGACTAAAGATTCTGTTAATATTGGCATGGTCTTTCTGGTTGAACACAGCGATGGTACAACTTCTAACGCCCTGGCTGACATCGATGATCTTTCGCTAGAATATCCGTTCCCATCGCAGGTGAAAATGGAACAAATGCTCGATGACGATTTGCTAGAGCAGAGAATTAACATTGACGAAATGGTGTTTCAAGATGGCTCAGTTGAAAAAGCTGTTAAAAATTTGGCAGACTTTCGCTATGAATATGATACCGACAGGGGACCGGACACTAATTCGGTACGCGCTCTAGAGAGATACATTAACCTGGCGCTTGATTTCGATAAACAATTGCCGTACTACGTCTGTATTGAAAATGAAATTTATGCAGAGAAAAATAAGCATTTTTATGTCAAAGAAGTCGACGACGAACTCTATGATGTTGCCGGGGTAGACAGACTAGTTCTGTTGGCGTACGACGAGACAGCTGAAGACGAGAAGAGTTACATGTCTTGTTTTGTTAAAATGAAACACTATTCGTCCATAAATGGCGAGCCGCCGACTAGCTATTACGTCAAAGCAGCCAACATAAAAAGCATGCTAGCAATGCGAGATGACGTCGATACGGAGTATCTCGACTAGATAGACCTAGTCAGACCTGGCATTATCTGTTAATATATTTACAAGGTGTTATTTTTTATGTCTAAAAATAACGAGCTAATAAAAGTAAAGGAAGAATTAAACTTATGGCAGAGAAAAACGTCCCACTAAAGGACTATCGCAACATCGGTATTATCGCTCATATTGACGCTGGTAAGACCACTACGACAGAAGGTATTCTGTACCGAACCGGTATCAAGCACAAAATTGGTGCAACCCACCAGGGTGAGTCGACGACTGACTGGATGGAGCAGGAAAAAGAACGTGGTATCACGATTACTTCAGCTGCCGTAACCGCCTTCTGGAAAGACCACAAAGTCAACATTATTGACACACCAGGTCACATCGACTTCACAGTTGAAGTTGAGCGTTCCCTCCGTGTCCTCGACGGTGCCGTGACGGTTTTCGACGGTAAGATGGGTGTTGAGGCTCAGACCGAGACAGTCTGGCGTCAGGCCAATAAGTACGGTGTTCCTCGTATTTGTTTCATCAACAAGATTAACCAAACAGGTGGTGATTTCTTCAAGTCACTCGAGACAATTCATACTAGGCTATCCAAGCACGCTCTACCGGTACATCTTCCTATCGGCTTTGAGAAAGACATCAACGGTGTAGTTGACCTAGTAGACATGAAAGCTTATACCTACGATGACTTCACTGATCACGAGCTAAAGGTTAGCGATATTCCAGCTGACATGCTAGAAAAAGCTAAGAACGCCCGGAGCCTACTGGTTGAAGCAGCGGTTGAAGCTGATGATGAGCTATTTGAGCGATTCCTTGAAAAAGGCGAAGACTCAATCACTACTCCCGAGCTAAAATCTGCTCTCCGTAAGCGAGTTCTAGCTGGTGACTTTTACCTCGTAACAGGTGGTGACGGCCGTGGTGTGATCGTTGAAAAGGTACTTGACCTTGTAGTTGACTACCTGCCAAGCCCACTAGACGTTGAGTCTATCTGGGGTACTGATGTTAAAACTGGCGACAAAGTTGAGCGCCATCCCGATGCGTCAGAGCCGATGGCTGGTCTAGCCTTCAAGGTTGCGACCGACCCATTTGTTGGTAAGTTAATTTTCGTTCGTGTTTATAGCGGCAAAATCAAAGCTGGTTCATATGTCCTAAACTCAGCTACCGGCACCAAAGAGCGTATCGGTCGTATCGTTCGTATGCATGCCGATAAGCGTGAAGAGATCGATGAAATCGGTGCCGGCGATATCGCCGCAGTGGTTGGCCTAAAAGACACGACTACTGGTGCGACTCTCTGTGACGTGGCTAAGCCAGTCCTGCTCGAGAGCATTACATTCGCCGACCCTCCAGTTTCAATTGCGGTCGAGCCAAAGACTAAAGCCGACCAGGAGAAGATGGGCATCGCTCTGAAGCGACTAACTGACGAGGATCCAACCTTCCGAGTCCACACTGATGATGAAACTGGTCAAACAATCATGTCCGGCATGGGTGAGCTTCACCTCGATATCTATATTGACCGAATGCGCCGCGAGTTCAACGTCGAGGCCAATATCGGTGAGCCACAGGTTGCTTACCGTGAATCGATCAAAGGCACTACTAAAATCCAGGGTAAGTACGCCAAGCAGTCCGGTGGACGTGGTCAGTACGGTGACGTTTGGATTGAATTTGAGCCAAACGAAGTCGGCAAGGGCTTCGAGTTTGTCGACATCATCAAGGGTGGCGTCGTGCCTCAGGAATACCGCAAGCCAGTTGAGCAGGGTATTCGTGAGACGCTTAATAGCGGTGTTATCGCTGGCTATCCAGTGGTTGACGTCAAGGCGACTCTCTACGATGGTAGTTACCACGATGTCGACTCCAACGAAATGGCCTTCAAGATGGCCGGTAGCTTAGCCACTCGCGACGGTATCAAACAGGCTAACCCAGCCCTGCTTGAGCCAGTCATGAATGTTGAAGTTACCACCCCAGAGGAGTTCATGGGTGATATCATCGGCGATCTTAGCTCTCGTCGTGGCCGGATCGAAGCCATGGAAGATATTCCAGGCGCTAAGCTGGTCAAAGCCTTTGTGCCCCTAGCTAGTTTGTTTGGCTACACTTCAGACCTCCGCTCAATGAGCCAGGGCCGAGCCGCTTCAACTATGGAGCTTGCTCAGTACGAAGAAGTACCACCGAACGTTTCTCAAGAGATTATTGAGAAACGAACCAAGTAGCTTAACTCAGCCCACTTCCTAAACACCGCTCAGAGATCTTCGAGCGGTGTTTAGTTGACTTAATATATCTTTTGTTTTAAAATTAGCCATCATGTCGCTAGAGCATCCAAATGACAGTGAACGTCGAGAATCGTTTCAACAGCCTGTTCGTCGCTATTTCAAAGCTCTAGATAACCTTGTCGAGAACTACTATGGTCTCTACGACGAAACTCAGAAAATATTTCAACACGAGCTCGGCTTAGACTACGCCCAGTGGATGGAACACGACGGCAGGGCAGGCTACAAACTCTTGCACAAGCTCGGACTACCAACTGATGGCGACTACGAACATGATTCTGACAACGCCAGGTGTCGCGCCGCCCAGATGACTGTTAGTCACCTAGGCTCATTAATCGAGTCCCGAGTCAGGACTTTTGATGAGTCATGGCAAGACTACAATGACGGCGAGGCGTTAGTTAAGGATGAAGGCATCGACATTAGAGACCTAGAGGTTTGGTATTTGAACGCCGCCAAGGGCGCCATGGCTATCTACGAAAAATATAGCGACCACAGCACTGACTGCGTCGATCCAGTCACGGAAGATAACTCAGACGGCTGTAGTGTAGCTGATAATTGCCCGGTTGTGAGCCTATATAATCAATTGACTACACGGTCAGTCTACGACGGTGACAGTCAAAGCTTCATTGAGTCCGATGCTGAGCTAGGCTTAGTTATATATAAGCAAAAAATGCATACCGCCCACGATATCGGCCTTGTCTCACAGGCGGAGCTTGATATCAGTCAACGCTGGACGAAATAGCAATAACTACTTTACTAGAGAGCATTTTAGCTGTATAATCAACTGTATACGTCGTGGAGTATGCTGGCCACGCGAAACAACATAAATTAAATCGTTTTCCAGCGAAGGAGTAATAAATGGCAGATTTTGATCGAACCAAGCCACATGTCAATGTGGGCACAATGGGTCACGTTGACCACGGTAAAACAACTTTAACTGCTGCAATTACACACGTACTTGCTAAGAAGCTTCCGAGCGATGTCAACAAGCCTCGTAACTACGACGAGATTGACAACGCCCCAGAAGAAAAGCAACGTGGTATCACAATTGCATCATCTCACCAAGAGTATGAATCAGAGAATCGTCACTACGCACACGTCGATATGCCAGGACACGCCGACTATGTTAAGAACATGATCACCGGTGCTGCCCAGATCGACGGCGCTATTCTAGTGGTCGCAGCCAACGACGGTCCGTTGCCACAGACACGTGAGCACGTACTTCTTGCCCACCAGGTTAACGTACCTAAGATTGTTGTTTTCTTGAACAAGATGGACCTTGCAGATCCTGAACTAGTTGAACTAGTTGAAATGGATGTTCGTGAGCTTCTAACTAAGAACGGTTTCGATGGCGACAACGCACCTATCATCAAGGGTTCAGCTACTAAAGCCCTAGAGGATGACGCTGAGTCTGAAGACGCTATTATGGAGCTTGTTAAATCACTTGATGAGTACGTTGAAGAACCACCTCGCGATCTTGATAAGCCATTCCTAATGCCTATCGAAGACGTCTTCTCAATCAAAGGTCGTGGTACTGTTGCCACTGGTCGTATTGAGCAGGGTATCGTTAAGCTAAACGACGAAGTTGAAGTTGTTGGACTTAAAGCCACCCAGAAAACTGTCGTAACTGGTATCGAAGCCTTCAAGAAGAGCCTTGATCAGGGTCAAGCTGGTGATAACGCCGGACTGTTGCTTCGTGGTATCGAGCGCGAACAAGTTGAGCGCGGCCAGGTTCTTGCTAAGACAGGATCAGTTGCACCTCACACCGAGTTCGAATCAGAGGTTTATATCCTTAAAAAGGAAGAAGGCGGACGCCACACTCCTTTTGCAAAGGGCTACAAACCACAGTTCTACTTCCGTACAACTGATGTTACCGGTGAAGTTGAACTACCAGCTGACAAAGAAATGGTCATGCCTGGTGATACACTTACATTCTCAGTTAAGCTTCAGGCGCCGATCGCTATGGAGCAGGGTCTAAACTTCGCTATCCGTGAAGGTGGACGTACTGTTGGTGCTGGTGTTGTTACTAAAATCAATAAATAGTAACACCTAAACTATAAAAAGACCGGCGCCTAGCCGGTCTTTTTATTTATCTATGTTTTATAGCCAAGAAAAAACCCGCTTACCATGTCGGCAAGCGGGTGAACCACTGTCAGTATCGCTCGAATAAATCGATGAACACCGTCAGGGTGGCGTATTCGACGTTTAGTCGAATACTGAGTCTTCTGGTGTCGTACTTTGTCGCCTCTAGGGCAGACTGGATTTCAGTAGCTACACCCTTGAGGTATTCTCGGCGCTCGAGCTGCATAGACTCATGTTCGGCACCAGACTTCATATAGAAGCCGGTTGTCGACATGGTGAATGCCGGATCTTTTCCAGGACGAATTCTGTATTCAGCTGTCCACCTGGGGTGGGTTTTGCTGACGTCGAGATCCGAGTCATGGATGTTCCTGACCGGGCCCGAGAGGGGAATGGTGGTGTTGATGTGGGACCTAGAGTAGATCCGCTCCGGTTTAGCAATGATATTGCGAAACACATCTCCGATTCTTTTGATAGTGATTCTATCGCTATGGAGAGAAATCAGCTGCCCTGACATTGTCACTCACGACCTTATTTTGTAGTGGTTCGTACCTATGTTTACACGATAAGTATGTTTAATAGGCTAACATATAACAGATTTCAAAGCAAATGAAACATGAAAAACCCGCTAAATATATAATATCTAGCGGGCATGGTGCTCACAGGCGATACAGTGTCAAAGCGAATGATATTGAATCAGACTTTGTGTATAACGACACGTCGAACTGGTCAAGGTCGTAGTAATTGTTCGTTTCCATAAGCTTGAGGTAGCCGGATGTATGCATCATCAGATGCAGCAGGTCGCCAGTCACACCCTTAGGGGTTCGTTTGTAGGCTCCCATTTCAAGCATCTGAATGTCACCGCTGCGGTATTGCAACTTCCACCCGACGGCAAGTTGTGCGATACGCTGCAGGACATCATTCGGGTCATCGGCCTCAGCCACATCGTGATGAAACACGATAGTGTCACCAGGCCGAACCCCCTGTGGTCGAGGTTGCCTAGACACATGCTCCATCATAGATTTGACGGCGAGTGTCACGGTTTCGATCGCTCGCTGCTGGTTAGTAGAGTCTACTGCGCCTTGGCTGTCGTCGTTCATTGCATACATGGGTAATCACCCCTTCTTGATGTGCGTATTATCACCAGGCGGTGTAATATAGTATAACTTTAGCATATTTTGGCAATATTCTCAAGGCGGGTAGTTGTCGCGCAGCACCATATATGATATAAATAAGTGGAATATAAATTATATTGTCGAGAACTTAGCCAGGGAAATTATTCATCCGAGCTAAGGTTACGACAAAGTACATAAAGGAGTGTTTTATGGCACAAAAAGAAGAGGG